>NZ_JAGGKR010000001.1:1360138-1700172 GCF_017873855.1 Methanolinea mesophila | reverse complement strand
CTTCCTTGGTGACCCATGGTCCGAGGTGGCCCTCATTCTGGCGGTCACTCTCTTCCTGCTGTACAGGCACATGCGGATCGAGGCGATATTCGTAATGGCGACGATCTCCAGCGTGGTCCTCACGGCAGTCCTCAAGGTCCTGGTCGGGAGACCACGCCCGCCCCTGTACCTTTCGAATCTTGCGGATCTCTTCCTGGCTATCGACCGGTACAGTTTTCCGAGCGGGCACGTCCTTTTCTTTGTGGTTTTTTTCGGGTTTGTGGGCTACCTCGGCGGGGTGCATCTCTCGGGCTGGCTGCGCATCCTCCTCGTGAGTCTCTGCGGCGCCCTTATTGTGCTCATCGCGCCATCACGTATTTTCCTCGGTGCACACTGGGCGAGCGATGTGATAGGGAGTTACGTGATCGGGACGCTGCTGCTCATAATCCTCATCCTGTTGTACCAGCACAGGGTCCGGGAAAGCTGCCTCCCTGACTGAAGTAACTAATTCCTGCGGGTCGTATCGTTAAGGCGTGTTCAATAGCACTTCTATGCCGGGCAAACAATAATACGGGTATACTTTGAACTCCTGATTGTGACGGATCAGCGGCGCACCCCCCTGGACGGCTTTCGACGGTATTCGGCTCATATCATTGTTATTTCCACCGCCATCGCCCTGCTGGTTAACTTTTATGGTCTTGTCGAGGGAATCAGCGTCGTTATCCCGCATTTCTTCTATATCCCCATAATTCTCTGTGCATATTTCTATCCGCGCCGGGGGGTATGGTTCGCGGTCGGCATCGCGGTAGTATACTGCGGAATGGTGGCGATGAGCGTGCCGGAACAGACCGTGATCATCGAGTCGGCACTCGCAAGGGGCGCGATCTTCATTCTTGTGGGGGGAGTGGTCGCCTTCCTCACCTCCATGCTCCAGAGAGAGAGCCAGGCAGCCGAAGAGAACGAAGAACGGTTCCGCAGGCTCGCCGCCAACGTGCCGGACGTGATCTTCGGGGTTTCGCTCCCCGATGGGAAATTCCAGTACCTTAACCGCGAAGTATCTGAGATCTCGGGGTATTCCAGGGAGGAGTTCTCCAGTGCGAACTGGTATATTGACCAGGTGATCCTTCCAGGGTACCGGGAACAGGTCTCGTCGTATTTCAGGGCGGTTGCCCGCGGCGAATTGCCGGACGGGATCGAATTCCAGATCACCGCCAAGGACGGCGGCGTAAAATGGGTGCTGATTAAAGCCGTCCTGGTCAGGGACGCGGAAGGCAGAGCGGCTGCAATCGAGGGAATCCTCTCCAACATCACTCCCAGGAAAGAAATGGAGGCCATCCAGTCCCGGCTTGCAGCCATTGTCTCATCCTCGAGCGAGGCGATCATCGGCAAGACTCTTGACGGAATCATTACCGACTGGAACATCGGCGCAGAGAAACTCTACGGGTACACGGCAGTCGAAGTGATCGGCAGGCCTATACACATCCTGATCCCCCCGGGACACCCTGACGACATCTCTTCTCTTCTCGGGAGACTCAGGAACGGAGAGCACATTGAACGCTATGAGACCGTTCGTTTGAGAAAAGACGGTAAATTAATTCACGTATCGCTTTCCTTGTCTCCCCTCCGGGATCCGGCCGGCGATATAGTGGGGGCCTCGACCATCGCCTATGATATCAGCGAACGGGTCCGCCTGCGAAGAGCCCAGGAAGAAGAGCAGCGGTTCCTCCAGCTCCTCATGGACACCATCGCGAGCCCGGTATTCTACAAGGACCGTGAAGGCAGGTTTCTCGGGTGCAATACCGCGTTCGCGGAATATGTAGGCCTCCCAAGGGAGGAGATCATCGGAAAGACCGCCAACGATATCCTGGCCCCGGAATCGGCTGCCACGATCAGCGCCAAAGACCGGGAACTCTTTTCCAACCCGGGAACCCAGGTCTACGAGGGCCATATCCGGCAACCCGGACGGCATGACCGGGACGTGATCAATTACAAGTCTACCTTCCGGGGCACCGACGGGACGCTCCAGGGGGTGGTCGGGGTGATCGTCGATATCACTGAACTGAAAAAGACCGAATCCGCCCTTCAAAGGGCGAACGAGAAGCTCAACATCCTCTCGTCCATCACCCGGCACGACATCCTCAATTCCCTCACCGCACTTCTCGCCTATACCGAGATCGCCCTTGACGATGCGAAGGAGCCGGAGGTACGGACCATTATCCTGAAGCAGATGGAGGTGGCGAAGCAGATCCAGCGGCAGATCGAATTTACCCGCTATTACCAGGACATCGGGGTGCATTCCCCCGTATGGCACGATATTGAGCGGGTTGTCAGGAATGCCACGGATATGCTGCCGCTCAGCGGACTCGTGGTTTCCTGCGACTTTTCAGGCCTCGAGATCTACGCCGACCCCCTGGTGGAGAAGGTGTTCTATAACCTGATGGAGAATACCCTCCGCCACGGGGGGAAGCCGACCCGTATTACGTGTTCCTCCCGGAAGGACGCAGACGACCTGGTGATCGAATATCATGACGACGGCGTAGGCGTGCCGGAAGACGCCAAGGAGGCGATCTTCCGGCGGGGCTTTGGCACACATACCGGGCTTGGGCTCTTCCTGTCCCGGGAGATCCTCTCCATCACCGGGATATCGATCTCCGAATCCGGGGAGCCGGGAAAAGGTGCCTGTTTCGAGATCAGGGTCCCCCCGGGACGGTACCGGTGGAGGGAAAGTAAGTAGGGAATACGCAATTCACGAAGCGTAACGGTTTTATAAAAATCCACCCGTGGTGGCAACTCCCCACACCCGGACCATCGGCCACCCGGAACATCAGGATTCTTTTCTTTTTTTCCGGCCACAGATTTCACCAAAAGCACGATAGATGCGGTTGTCGGTTCTTCCGGCGTCCAGGCAGCCCGAGTTACGGCAGAACTCCGTTTCGTGGCCGGAAAAACAAAAAAAATACGTAGTCCATTGATTTTATGGAGTGAGTAACGCAGTTGAGATTATATATTTTGCCGGTATAGAGGATGTCAATGACCACCTCTCGGGAGGCCGGGCCTCCGGAGGTCTGCTTCGGGTTCGGTATCCACCGGTTCCTCCGGCTCAACTCCCGTTTTTCACCAGGCCCGTCAGGAAGGGCGACAGAAGTACCTGAGGCCTACTTTTCTCCCCGCAACTCCGATGAGACCCGGCGTTACGCGAGGGAATGCCTCATCCCCCTGACGGAGGTGCTCTCCGGGTGGCTACAACACGGGGTCCGATGCACCTTTTCCATATCGGGGACCATCTCCGAACTCCTCTCACGGTTCGAACCGGAAGGGCTGGACCTCCTCCGCCGGCTGGTTTCTGACCGGAACACCGAGCTCCTTGGTATGACGTATTACCGGAGCGTGGCCGGGCTTTTCCCGGACCTCGCCGAGTTCGAGGAGCAGGTCCGGCAGCACTCCCGTACGATGGAGGACCTGTTCGGGACCAGGGGCCGGGTCTTCGATACTACCGGGATCTCCTTCAACCCGGCCATTGTCCCGGTGTTGAGATCGCTCGGGTTTTCGGCCGTGTATACCGAAGGATTCGACAACTTCTTCTCCGAGAAAAACACCGACCTTGCGTATTCCTGCTCCGGCCTGCCCGTATTCACCACCAACTGCGGCCTCTCCGACGATATCGCCTTCCGGTTCTTCTCAAAGGAATGGGACCAGTACCCTCTCACTCCCGAAAAATACGCCGCATGGATCGCCGCTTCGAAGGGAAGGTGCGTGCATATCTTCCTTGACGGGGAGATCCTGTCACGGCCCGTCCCGGAGCGTAAAGAACTCGCCGATTTTCTCTCCCGTCTCCCGGGTGCCCTGCAGGACGAAGGGGTGAGGACCTGTCTTCCCTCGGAAGCGGCATGCCTGCCGGGGGAAGAACTTCCTTCCCGGGACCCCGGGCTGCGGACGGTGAGCGATTCCTGCACCCTGGGCGGGATGACCTCCATCGTACAGCACTCGGCATTTTTCTCGGTGATGAACGCGGGGGTATTGAAACCGGATCCGACGACCTGGCGCAATCTCCAGGCGGACGACCACTTCAGGAACATGGAGATGAAGTCGGGTACGTGCGGGAGGAGCCCGCATTCCATGAGCAACCAGCAAGTATTCGAATATTTCACCGCCTATATGCGGATCCTCTCCCACTGCGAAGAGGCAGCGGCAAACCGGCAACGGCACCGGAAAGCCGCCCGATCGCTCCGCTGCCTTCCCCCGGAAAAGGCGTTTCATTTCTCTACGAGCGATCGTTTCACGGGATCTTCGGCCTACAGCCTGGAGGAGTTCGCCCGGATTCTCTCTTATACGCCCGACCAGGTGTTTACGTTCCACCAGGGGAGGCACGATTTCGCAAGATGGATACGGGATGTGCTCGAGGATCCCGTTCTCGCCGGAAAGGTGGACCGGTGCGGGAGCACGGACGAGATGCGGACATGTGTCGGGCGGAGGCTGGAGGTCCTGTGGAGCCGCATAAAATAGCCTTTTTCTGCTGGGAATCGCTCTATTCAGTGAAGGTCGGGGGGTTGTCACCGGCCGCGACCTACCTTGCGGAGATGCTCGCACGGCACCACGAGGTGCATTTTTTTACCCGCGGAGAGGGAGAGGGGCGGGCGATCAACGGGGTCCGGTATCATTACTGCCAACCTCACGGGGAGAACATCATCGCGTTCTCAAGGGACATGTGCACCCGGCTGCTCCGGAGATTCGAGGAGTATGACGACCCGCCGTTCGATATCATCCATTTCCATGACTGGCATTTCGTCGAGGCGATGGACGCCCTCCGGTCGCGGAACACCGTTCTCACCTTCCATTCCACCGAGTACGGGAGAAATGGCGGTAATTTCGGAGATTGGTGGGAATTCGGGGAGATATCCGCCAAGGAATGGTATCAGGGCTACATCGCCCGGCAGGTGACCACCGTCTCGAAGCATACAAAGACCGAGGTGATGTGGCTGTACGGCGTCCCGGAAGACAAGATTACCGTGGTCCCGAACGGGATCTCCCCCGATCGGTACAGGCTGACGGTCGACCCCGGGGAGGTCAAGATGACCTACGGGATCCACCCCCTGGCCCCGGTCGTTCTTTTTGTGGGAAGACTCGTGTATCAGAAAGGACCGGACCTGCTCGTGGCCGCCATTCCCCTGGTCCTCCGTAAGCGCTGGGATGTGCAGTTCCTCGTCGCCGGGGAAGGCCCGATGCGGGCCGTACTCGAGGAGCAGAGCAGGTCGCTCCCGGTCCAGTTCCTCGGTTTTCTGCCCGAGGAAGAGCATCTCCGGGTGCTGAATGCGTGCGACCTCGTGGTCATCCCCAGCAGGAACGAGCCCTTCGGCCTGGTGCTCACCGAAGCCTGGAGTGCCGGGCGGGGGGTGATTGCCACCGAAGTAGGCGGGCTCTCCGAGAACATCGACAACTTCGTGGACGGGATCAAGGTCCCCGTCAGGCCGGAGTCCATCGCGTGGGGGATCAACCATGTCATCGACGACCCGGTGCGTATGCGGGCTCTCGGTGTGGCCGGGAGGAGAAAAGTGCTCGCGAAATTCAACTGGGACACCGTCACCGCCGGCATGGAGGACGTGTACCGGAAAACCCTGGGAGAGGGGGCCGATGCCGGGGCATGATGGGTGCGCCGGGATGTCCTCGCGGCACCGGGTGATCACCTCACAGCCACGTCTCTCCGACCTCGATATCTATCTCTTCCGACAGGGTACCCACTACCAGCTGGGAGACCGGCTGGGTTCCTTTCCCGGGACGGTGGATGGCCACCCGGGGGCATTCTTCTCGGTCTGGGCCCCGAATGCGGAGTCTGTCTCCGTCATCGGTGACTTCAACAGGTGGCAGCCCGGGATCCACGCGCTCGCGTCGAGGTGGGACGGTTCCGGCATCTGGGAAGGGTTTATCACCGGAGTCACGGAGGGGTCCCGGTACAAGTACCATATCGTCTCCCGCCTACGCGGCTATACGGTTGATAAGGGAGACCCGTTCGCCCGTTACTGGGAAATCCCCCCCAGGACCGCCTCGGTGGTCAGGGAGCTCCGCTACCGGTGGGGCGACGGGGACTGGATGCAGGACCGGCTCTCCCGGAATGCGCTCTCGGCTCCCGTCGCAATTTACGAGATGCACCTTGGCTCGTGGCGCCGCATGGGGGAGGAAGACTGGCGCTCCCCGGGGTACCGGGGACTCGCGAGGCCGCTCACCGAGTACCTCCTCGACACCGGGTTCACTCACGTCGAGTTCCTCCCGGTGATGGAGCACCCGTTCTACGGATCATGGGGGTACCAGACCGAGGGATATTTCGCTCCTACCAGCCGGTACGGAACCCCGGAGGACCTCATGTTCCTGATCGACACCCTGCACCGGAACGGGATCGGGGTCATCCTCGACTGGGTACCGTCGCACTTCCCCGACGACGAGTACGGACTCGGATTCTTCGACGGAACCCATCTCTACGAGCATGCGGACCCGGCGAGGGGGTTTCATCCCGAGTGGAGGAGCAAGATTTTCAATTACGGGAGGTTCGAGGTGCAGGCGTTCCTCATCTCGAGCGCGCTTTTCTGGCTCGATCATTACCATGCGGACGGGCTGCGGGTCGACGGGGTGGCATCGATGCTCTATCTGGACTACGGGAGAAAGGAGGGGGAATGGGCCCCCAACCGCGACGGGGGCAGGGAAAATTACGAAGCCATCGACTTCGTCCGGAACCTGAACAGGGCCTGCTACGAGAGACACCCCGACATCATGATGATCGCAGAGGAGTCCACGGCATGGCCGATGGTCACCAGGCCCCCTTATAGCGGTGGGCTCGGGTTCGGGATGAAATGGAACATGGGCTGGATGCACGATACCCTGGAGTTCTTCAGGCTCGACCCCGTCCACCGCAGGTTTCACCAGGACGATCTCTCCTTCTCCGTCTGTTACGCGTTCTCGGAGAACTTCATCCTCCCCTTCTCCCACGACGAGGTGGTCCACGGGAAAGGGTCCCTCCTCTCGAGGATGCCGGGTGACGAGTGGCAGAAGCGGGCGAACCTTCGACTTCTCGTGGGATACATGTATACACATCCGGGGAAGAAACTCCTCTTCATGGGGCAGGAGTTCGGGCAGTTCAGGGAATGGAACCAGGACGCCGGCATCGACTGGCACCTCCTCGATCACCCGGGGCACCGGGGGCTGTTGCAGTGGGTTAAGGATCTCAACCGGCTCTACCGGCAGGATCCCTCGTTGCACGAGAACGATTTCACCGACCGGGGCTTCGACTGGATAGACTGTTCGGACCATGAGAACGGGGTGATCAGCTATCTCCGCAAGGGGGACGCATCGCCCCCGGTTCTCGCGGTGGCGAACATGACCCCGGTCCCCCGTGCGGGATACCGGATCGGCGTACCGCGTGCGGGGAGGTGGGAAGTGGTCCTGAACAGCGATGCGACGGTTTACGGGGGGAGCGGGTGGACGACCCGCGACCTGCAGGAAACAGGGGATTCGGCATCTCACGGGAGGCCGTATTGCCTCGACCTGGACCTTCCGCCTCTTTCCATCCTTATCTGTCGCCACAGGAGTATGCACCCATGACGGACAGGATCTGCATTCATGCCCATTTTTACCAGCCCTCCCGGGAAAACCCGTGGCTGGAGGAGATCGAGATCGAAGATTCCGCCTATCCCTGCCACAACTGGAACGAGCGAATCAGCGCGGAATGCTATACCCCGAACACCGCTGCCCGGATCCTCGGCCCTGAAGGGAAGATCCGGGAGATCGTGAACAATTACGCGTGGATCAGCTGCAACTTCGGCCCGACCCTCCTCTCCTGGCTCGAGAAGTACCGCCCCTCCACCTACCGGGCCATCCTCTGCGCGGACCGGGAGAGCCGGAGCCGGTTCTCCGGCCACGGGGGAGCTATCGCCCAGCCCTACAACCACATGATCCTCCCCCTCGCAACCCCGGAAGACAAGCGGACACAGGTCCTGTGGGGGATCAGGGACTTCGAGAAGAGGTTCGGGAGGGTTCCCGAAGGGATGTGGCTCCCGGAGATGGCAGTCGATACCCCGACCCTTGAGGTCCTCGCAGGGCAGGGTATCGCATTCACCATCCTCGGGCAGGACCAGGCGGCACGGGTCAGGGCAGGTGAAGGATCGCCCTGGGTGGAGGCCTCCCCGGATACCCTCGACTGCACCCGGGCTTACCGGTGCAGGCTGCCTTCCGGACGGTCCATCGCCATCTTTTTCCGGGACGACCAGGTGAGCAGGGAAGTGGGGTTCGGGGAGCTCCTCCGGGACGGGAAGGAGTTTTCCGACAGGCTCCTCTCGCGGTTCATCCCTGGCTCCCCCGACGATCAGCTGGTCTCGGTCGCCACCGACGGGGAGACTTTCGGCCACCATAAGAAATTCGGGGACATGGCGCTCGCGTACTGCCTCCGGCGGCTTGAGGAAGATCATCCCGGGATCCTCACGGTCTACGGGGAATACCTTGAGCATCACCCTCCCCGGTGGGAGGTGGAGGTCCGGGAGAACTCGTCCTGGAGCTGCGACCACGGGCTCGATCGGTGGAAGGGGGAGTGCGGGTGCGGGACCGGTAAACATCCCGCCTGGTCTTTTGAGTGGCGCACCGCACTCAGGACGGCCATGGATACGCTTCGCGACCGCCTCGTCCCGCTCTACCGGGAGGAGATGGCGAAGTATGCCTCCGATCCCTGGCACGTCCGGGACGAGGCCATTTCCCTCGTCCTCGACCGTTCGGACGAACGGGTGGAGGCGTTCCTCGGGACCCAGATGACCCGGCTCCTCGCACCGGACGAGAAGGTGAGGGTCCTGAAGCTCCTCGAGATCCAGCGGAACGCCATGCTGATGTACACCAGTTGCGGCTGGTTCTTCGACGATATTGCCGGGATCGAGGCGGTCCAGGTTATGCGGTATGCCGGAAGGGCGATGCAGCTCGCGGCGGACTTCGGCATGAGCGGTCTCGAAGAGGAATTCCTGTCCCATCTCCGGGAGGGTCAGGGAAATACCGCGGAGTTCCCTGACGGAGCCGCGGTCTATAACGGAATGGTCAGGCCGGCGATATTCGATCCTGCCCGGGTCGGAGCGCATTACATCCTCCTCTCCCTGTACCGGGAAGAGGCGGCAAAGGACGTGTCCGGGGGGCAGGCGGTCTGCGAGCGCTCCGTTACCGGGACGGAGAAGATCACCGTGGGCAGGATGCGCCTGCTCTCCGATATCACCCACGATGAGCAGACCTTCGGGTTTGCAGCACTCCAGGCCGGTGTCGGGGAGGTTCTGCTCGGGGTCGTCCCGTTCCCGGGAGAGAAAGAATTTTCCCGGATCCAGTCCCGGGTGATGAAAACGTTCCGGAGCGGCGACATGCCGCGGGTGGAATCCGAGGTCAGGGCCGTGTGTGCACCGCACGTGTATTCATTCGATGATTTTTCACTCGATGAACGTCACCGGGCGACTGGTCTCGTCGTCGCCGGCAGGATGCACTCGCTTGAGTCGTCCCTCCTCTGCACCTGCAGGGAGTTCTGCCCGGTCATCCCCCTCCTGAAGGAGACCCGCATCCCCGTACCCCCTGAACTGGCCGCGCTCGAGGCTTATACGGGGAATACCGCGCTCAGGGACGCATTGCAGGCCGTGCCGGCGGACACCGCAATGCTGCGGGAGGCACTCTCGAATCTGATCTCAGGGGGGAACCCCGCAGATCCCTCTTTCCGGGTTATGGCCGGTGATGTGGTGGTCCGGCTTTTACGCCGAATCGGGGAGGTGCCGGACGATGTCGCATTGATCCGCGAGACAGGAGAAGTACTGGAACTGATGCGTCGTGCAGGAATTTCTCCCGACCTCTGGGAGGCCCAGAACCTCTATCTCCGGATCTTTTCCACGGAATTTTCCGCGTTCGGCCAGCGGATATCTCTTGAAGAGGCGATCGCTGCCAGGAGAGATGCATTCGATCGGATCGGGGACCTCATAGGCGTAACGCCCGGAGGCTGATCACCTGACAGGGGCCCGTGAACGGAACGGGGATGATGACACAACGCTCCCGCACGGCTGCGGGGTGCTTCTCCACATCACCTCGCTCCCTGCTCCCTTCGGGACAGGAGACCTCGGGCCCGGGGCCTTCAGGTTCGTCGATCTCCTCTACCGCACCGGGGTGAAGGTATGGCAGATCCTCCCCCTGAACCCGACGTCCCTCGCCTGCGGGAACTCCCCGTATTACAGCAATTCCGCATTCGGGTCGAATACCCTGCTGATAAGTCCGGAGCTGCTCTGCACGGAGGGATTTCTCACGCGACGCGAGCTGGACCAGCTTCCCCGGTTTCCCGAGGACGAGGTCGAGTTCTCCCTGGTGGTCCCGGCCAGGGAGCGCCTGCTGGACATCGCCGCAGGCCGTTTCCCCGACCTGGAAGACCAGGGAGGCTACCGTGAATTCTGTGCCGCCAATCGTTCCTGGCTGGATGACCATTCGCTGTTCGTAGCGCTTAAAGGTCTTTTTCCCGGCGTTGCCTGGAACGGGTGGCCGGAAAGAATCCGGTACCGGGATGAGAACACAATCAGCCGGTGCCGGGAGCACCTCGCCGACCGGGTGGAGAAAGAGAAGATCCTCCAGTACCTGTTCTCCCGGCAATGGTCATCGTTAAAGACGTACTGCAACCGGAACGGCATCCTGGTCATGGGAGACCTGCCCCTGTACGTGACCCACGACAGCGCGGACGTATGGGCGCACCCCGGCCTCTTTGATCTCGACCTGCAGGGGAACGCGAGGGTCGTCGCGGGAGTCCCCCCGGACTATTTCTCCCGGGACGGGCAGTTGTGGGGAAACCCGCTCTACCGCTGGGATGTCCACAAAACACAGGGATATCGCTGGTGGGGGGAGAGGATGGCCCGTGCCGCAGGTCAGTACGACCTTCTCCGGATCGACCACTTCAGGGGATTTTCCGCCTACTGGGAGGTCGACGCCGGAGAGGAGACCGCAGCGGGAGGACGCTGGGTGCCCGGGCCGGGCGCGGACTTGTTCACGGCCCTCTGCCGTTCGCACCCCGGCCTTCCCCTCGTGGCGGAAGACCTCGGCGTCATCACCCCGGATGTGCGGGACCTGATGGCACGGTTCGGGATCCCGGGTATGCGGGTGCTCCTCTTCGGGTTCGATACCGATCCGGAAGAGAACCCGAATCACCCGGCGAATGTCCCGGCACACTGCGTCGTCTATACGGGGACTCACGACAACAACACGGTGCGGGGATGGTTCGAGTGCGATGCGACCCGGGAGGAACGACAACGGCTCTCCGGGTATCTCGGCCGCGAGGTCGGGCCCGAAGGGGTCGCGGAAGAGTTTGTCGTGATGGCCCTCGCAAGCAGGGCGTCCCTGGCGATGATCCCCCTCCAGGACCTGCTTGGACTCCGGAGCGGGGCCAGGATGAACGTCCCCGGAACCACCCGCGGGAACTGGAGATGGCGAGCGAAGGGATCGGATCTCGACCGTGGACTCGCGGAGCGCCTTCGCCGGATCATCGCAGACCACGGCCGGTCCTGACCTTTTTTGTAACCTTGTGATCTCGGGAGTCCCCGGGGACGGGCTTTCCGACAGGTTTATTCTCCAGATCGCCATGCATCAGGCTCGGTGCCTGACCGGCACGCTGTCGACCCCGTACCGGGTGTCAACCGATTTAAACTTGGAAGACAGAGAGTATCCCGGGTAGCGGTCGCATGGAAGATCCCCGCCAGTATAAATTTTCACATATCCCGGGACGGTTGTCGGGACTCGTGGAGCTGGCCTACAACCTGTGGTGGAGCTGGCACCCCGAGGCCCGCATCCTCTTCAAGCAGATAGACCAGCAGGCCTGGAAAGAGAGCGTGCACAACCCTGTGAAGATGCTCCAGGACATCCCCCCCGAATTCCTCGACGCGGTGATGGCAAACCCGGAGTACATGCGCCGGTACGATATCATCATGCACCGCTTCAGGCAGTACATGGGGAACAGGAACGGCTGGTTCACCGAGCGGTTCCCGAAGGGGCGGTCCCTCACCATTGCATATTTCTCGGCCGAATACGGGCTTCACCACTCACTTCCCTTTTACGCGGGGGGGCTCGGGTTCCTGGCCGGGGACCACCTGAAAGAGTGCAGCGACCTGGGAGTCCCCCTGGTGGCGGTGGGGTTCATGTACTCGGAAGGATACCTCCACCAGCACGTCCTCCCCGACGGGTGGCAGGACAACATCACCGAGGTGCTTGACCGGGATGCAGCTCCGATCACCCGGGTGCTCGACGGCCTGGGCAACCAGATGATCATCCGGCTCCCGTTCATCGAGCCGGCGATCTATGTCGCGGTCTGGAAAGTGGAGGTGGGTAAAGTTACGTTGTACCTCCTGGATACCGACCTTTCGACCAACGATCCGGCCCACCGCTCCATATCGCACCGCCTCTATACCGAAAACCTCGAGCAGAGGCTCCTGCAGGAGATCGTCCTCGGGATCGGAGGGAGGAGAGTCCTCACCGAGCTCGGGATCGAGTTTTCGGCCCTTCACCTCAACGAAGGCCACCCCGCCTTCGCCCAGCTGGAGCGGATCCGCGAACTGGTCCAGAAAGGAGTGGCCTTCGATCGGGCCCTCTCCCAGGTGAAAGGCACCTCGGTCTTCACCACCCATACCCCGGTCCCCTCGGGCAACGACATCTTCCCGTTCCACATGATGGAGAAATATTTCTCCAGTTATTACCCCGCATTAGGAATCGACAGGGATACCTTCATGAAACTGGGATACCACCCGTGCGATATCGCTTCGGGGTTCAATATGACCGCGTTCGCCCTGCGGACCTCGGAGTTCCATAATGCGGTGTCAAGGAAACACGGGGTCGTCACCCGGCAGATGTGGCACTGTCTCTGGCCTGACATTCCGGAGGAAGCGATCCCGATCGACTCCATCACCAACGGGGTCCACCTCCCCACATGGCTGAATCCCAAGATGGGAGAACTGTACTCGGAGTATTTCTATTCTGTCAACCCCCACTGGAGGCAGGACCACGATATGCCCGATCTGTGGGAGCTGATCGATGAGATCCCGGATTCGGATCTCTGGGCGACGCACGTCTGGCTGAAGACCAAACTCTTCAACCGTATCAGGGAACGAAAGAGGATTAACTGGGAGACTCACCTTAAGGAGCCGGTCAACCTCGCCGCAGACGGGCTCATGCTCAATCCCTCGGTCCTCACTATTGGGTTCGCCAGGCGCTTCTCCACCTACAAGCGGGCGGACCTGATTTTCAACGACCTCGACCGGTTGAAGCGGATCATCAACAACCGGTGGAGGCCGGTGCAGATCATCTTTGCCGGGAAGGCCCACCCGGCGGACGACGAGGGAAAACGGATCCTGCAGCGGATCTACAACTTCGCCCAGCAACCGGAGTTCGGGGGGAGGATAGGGTTTGTCGAGGACTACGGCGAGCAGATGGCGCAGTACCTGGTGCACGGGGTCGACGTCTGGCTGAACAACCCGGTCCCGCCCATGGAAGCATGCGGGACCTCCGGGATGAAGGCATCGTTAAACGGGGTGATCAACCTTTCCATCCTGGACGGGTGGTGGCTCGAAGGATACAACGGGAAGAACGGGTGGGCGTTCGGGGCGGAGACTCCCTCGGCGTCGAGGGATGCCTCCGATGCCGCGGCGTTGTACGATATCCTCGAAAAGGAGGTCGTTCCCCTCTACTATTCCACCTCGATCAACGGCATCCCCCACGGGTGGGTGAAGAAGATGAAAGAATCGATCCGCTCGAACAGCGCCCGGTTCTCGGCGAGGAGGATGGTCAAGGAGTACGTGAACAACTACTATCCTTCCCTGCTCACCTGTGCGGAGAACGAATGCAAGTTCTGTCTCCTCGATGAGACGACCTCCCCGGGAAGTCCCGGGGCATAAGGCTGGTGAAAAAGAGATCGTTCAATCTCTGTTCCATTTCAAGGACCTGGAAAGAGATGCCCTCATTAAAGTCGTCACTTGAAAAAATTTCCAAATCACCTTTTTTTTTAGATCTACACTTCGTGACGTTCCCTGGAACGTCATACACGCTCTTCTTTGATATCCCGGCAGTATTTTAAAAAAATATTCATCGGTTAATCCACCATGAATCGTGGAGGACGCGGAATTCAATAAAGCCCTTAAATCCAGAAAAATTTTTTTTACCGCGTCCGTATCGAGGTCCTCCCCGGGGGGGCAGGGGATACTTTTATCATACATCGCACCCATCCTCGCCTACGCGGGAAACTACGGGTACCCACTATCCGCGGTGATATCATGCAATCGAAAATTCTTGTCGTATTGGTGGTCCTCCTGTGCATTTCAGGTTGTACCGGAATTGTACTGGCCGACGGTGGCAGTGACAACGGAGGCGGTTCTTCATCGGGGTCGTCTTCAGATTCAGGAAATTCAGGTTCATCCTCATCTGATTCGGGAGGTTCCTCTTCATCCGATTCGGGCAATTCAGGTTCATCCTCTTCCGATTCGGGAGGTTCTTCCTCTTCCGGCCCGGACCAGAGCTCCGGTTCCCAGGTAGAGACCTCCGGGACACAATCACAGGACCAGATCCATTCTCCCGATCAGTCGCAGTCTCAGGACCAGTCCCAGTCTTCCGACCAGACCCGGTCCCAGGACCAGATCCATTATCCTGATCAGCTGCAGTCTCAGGACCAGTTACAATCTTCCGATCAGGTCCAGCAACAGGACCGGATCTACCAGGAGGATGTGACCCGCTACTTCTCGGAGGTCCAGCAGCGCCAGCAGGAATTACAGAGTGAACCGGGTCTCAGCAACGACCAAAGAAATTACGAGCTCGCAACCTATTCCCTCTCCATCGCGGGGAGTGTTGCCAGAAACGACTCTCCTGACCTCACCAGGTTGTACCAGGAGATCCAGCAGTCGATGACGACAATCGATCAGACACAACAGCAGATCCGGGACCGGGACCCGCTTACGAGGACCCTCCTCGGCGGTGACGCCCAGGCGGCCCAGACCCTGCTGCAGACCACAACCCAGAATCAGGACCGGATCCGGGAGATGGACCAGCTCCTCCTGAACTGTACGACCTGCGATTCCCAGGTGCGCCAGCAATTGGAGGACCAGCTCCAGGTGCTCTCCCAGAACCAGACACAGCTCCAGCAATACGCCCAGCAAGAACTCAACAACAGGGGCTGGTTCGGCTGGCTGTTCCGTTAACCTGATCCCGCCGTGCACATGGAAAATGGAGGTACACCCATTTACCGGGGAGACTTCCCGGGGCAGGGCCCCTCCCCCCCGGTTACCCATTTTTTTTCCTGCATTTTGGATACCGGTGATCCCTAACCCGATTTCTTCCGGAAGAATGTTCATTTCCCCGGAAGCTCCCGCACCGGCTTGTTTCCGTTTGGATCGGCTACTGGTTATACCGCGATTGTGTCGAGGGAAGCGGCCACGTCCCCTGGAGGACGATCATCTCCGCCCCGTTCGAGACTATCTCCTCGCAGGATGAAAACTGGGAATCACGCCATATCTGGGGAGACTCAGCCCCCTTCGAGTGCTGGGCAGCAAAATCCCTGGCTTTCTCTTCGTTCTGCGCCCGGACCACCAGGCTCACAATCTCGTTCACTCCAGGGCGGTGCCCCTCCTTCACCTTCTGCTTCAAGAGAAAAAGTGCCATGGTCAACTGTCGTTCGTAATATTTTAAAGTATGTCCCGGGCCGGCCGCAGGCACCCGTTCGGTTTCATAGGCCTCGAGTTCCCGGACCGGGAGTACAGCCCTGAACCGGGGGGATCCCCCTCACCTGGTCCGGCCGCCGGATGGCCCGACTTCCGGGTCTTCCACCAGATCTACCGTCCTCCCAATTTCCGTCCTGAACTTCCCGCATGGATAAAATCCCACCGTAATCTATGCCGAAATTCCTTACGGACACAGAAGATTTATGAAAAGACCGGTCATATCGTTCACCTGTAAAAAAACGGTGTGTACCATGGTTGTCAAGGCAACGGTAGTAAAACATCTCGGAGTTCTCTCCGTCGCAAAGATCGGGGCGATCTTCGGCCTGATCTGGGGATTGATTTATGGGATCATCATCGCCATCGCAGGCGGTACCGTTCTCTCCGCACTCGGCCTCGGGGCCCTGGGGCTCGCGGGACTCGGTGCAGCGATAATCGTCATTATGCTGATTCTCGGCGGTATCCTGGGGTTCATCGTCGCAGCGATCTATGCTTTCATCTACAACATCTCGGCAGGAAGCGTCGGGGGGATCGAGGTCGACCTGGAAATACCCGAGTAAAGCGGGAACCCAATCTTTTCTTTTTTTTTTCTCTTCTGAAAATCCTGTTTCCATGACGTATTATCAAATCCTGCAGATACAAATGTCCTTAGAGACCGCTGACGGAGTTTTTTCGCGATTCATCGCCGAAGGAGATCGATGAGTTCAACCCATCTTCTTTTCACAAAGACCGGAGGTTCCGGATATCGACCGCACGTCTTCGGCAGGTTACGTGGCCACGGGGTCACAAGGGCCACTTTTACCCCTTCCGCGATAGCTACAAATAGTCCGGCGGGGCAATCTGGGTCTTGGTGAAATCATGCCCACAATAGTACATTTTGACCTGCCCGCCGACGATACCGCCCGGGCCCGGAAATTTTATTCCTCGCTTTTTCCCGACTGGAAGTACGAGAAGTACCCGGGAGAGATGGACTACTCCCTCATCCAGACCACCGATCTCGAGGGGAACCCGGGGATAGGAGGCGGGCTCGGCACCCGGATGAATCCGGAACAGCGGATTACCCTCTATTTCGGGGTAAAAGACATCGATTCGATGCTGGTGAAGATCAAGAATGCCGGGGGCACCGTGGTCCTTCCCCGGATGCCGGTACCCGGGTTTGGGTACGTCGCGGTCTGCTCGGATACGGAGAACAATACGTTCGGCCTCTGGCAGGATGACTCCGGGGCGAAATAAGGTAATAATTTCTCTATTTTTCCCGCCGCACGAATCACTCGAAAAAAACAGGGGGGATTACTCCCACCCAACGGTCAACCGGTGGATATCAGTTCTTATAGGCAGGGGCCCCGAGCTTTGGCTCGAATGCTGCATCTCCTTCGACCCTGATCGCGTGAGAGAAGAGGGCGAGCCTGATCTCCATGGGACAGAGCTCTTCGCACTGCCCGCAGTTGACACACGTATCAGAGATGTGGGCGAATCTCCTGAGATGGAACATCGGGTTCGGCGGGACTTCTCCCGAGGTGATCATGTAGGAGCTCTTCTTCAGCGCATCGGCCGACGTGAAACACACGGGACAATTCTCGATACATGAATAACACTTGATGCACCGGGAGGTCTCCTTGTTGATGGTACCCCACGGGTCCGCCTTGAGTGCCGAGAAGTCCTTGTTCCGCCACTTCTCCCCCAGCTTGTACATGGCGTTCTCGACCTTACCCCGGATCTCGATCCCCTTGGGGTTCGCGGCTTCAGAGGCAATTGCACCGCTCTTTATCGCCTTGTCAAGCAGTTCAGCGCCTTTCTGACTGCAGACCTCGACGAAGGTGGCCTTGCCGGCCTTGTCGCCGATGACTCCCCAGTTCCCGCAGGCGAGGTCCGCCTGGCGGGGAACTTTCAGCTTGCACCGGCGGCAGTTGGACCGGCGGCCGTATCCCTCATCTTCAAGCTCGTCGATGGAGATGCCCTTGTGGCCTCCCTCGTACTCGATGATGAACTGGCCCTTGTCGATCTCCTCCTTGTGAACGCTGTCCGGGTCCACTCCGAACTTTTCCTTGATCATCTTCCTTGCACTGACCGGGCTCACGGTGCCTCCACAGTTGACCCCGATCAGGAGGAGATTGTTCATATTGATCTCGTTTCTCCGGGAAAGCTCGTAGAGTCCCATCAGGTCGCAGCCCTTCACGGTCATCCCGATCTTCCGGTCCTTCGCACCGGCAAGGTACTTCTTCACCGTTTTTGAGAGCAGGAGAGTCCCGCAGTGGAGCGATCCCGCAGTGGCTGCGAGGTCTTTCGGATCGGTAACCAGCACCGGGAGCGCATCGTACACGTCCGCACCCTTTTTCACGGCAAGGACCGCGTCAACCATCTTGTTCTCGAGAGCGTACTTGAGCAGGCCGGTCACCGCTCCGCCGCACTCCGCCTTCTTTGCGATCTCCGCGTCGCTGGTCCATGCATAGACCATGTCGCCTTTCGCTACCATTTTCAGGCCTCCTTGATCTTCTCAACCCGGACCGCACACGCCTTGAACTCCGGGATCTTGGCGATGGGGTCGAGTGCGTTGTTGGTCAGCACGTTCGCGGCGCATTCCTTGAAGTGGAACGGCATGAACATCACGCCTTTCATGATGTCCTTCGTGACCCGGGCAGGGACCTTGACCTCGCCGCGCCGGGTGATGGCCTTCACCATCTCCTTGTTCTGGATGCCGAGCGCCTTGGCGTCCTCGGGGTTGATCTCGATCCATCCGGTGGGCTCTTCCGCCTCCAGGTCCTTGGAACGCCGGGTCATGGTGCCGGTGTGCCAGTGCCACAGGCACCGGCCGGTGGTGAGGATGTACGGGTATGACGCATCCGGGACTTCTGCCGGGGGCTTGTAGGCGCAGGCGAAGAACTGGCCCAGGCCATCGGGGTGGGCGAACTTCTCCTTGTGCAGGATAGGGGTCCCCGGGTGGTCCGCAGCGGGGCACGGCCAGTGGAGCGCTTCGGGTCTGCTGAGCCGCTTATAGTTCATTCCACCGTAGGAGGGAGTGACCTTGGAGATCTCGGTAAAGATGTCTTCGGCGCTCTTCCATGCGAACTGCTTCCCGTATCCCATCTTTGCGGCGATCTCGGCGATGATCTGCCAGTCGAGCTTCGCCTTGCCGGGGGGAGCCTGTGCGGTTCTCCACATCTGCACGCGGCGCTCGGTGGAAGTCTGTGTCCCGTCCTTCTCCGCGTAACAGGAGGCGGGGAGGACCACGTCGGCAAGCTCGGCGGTCTCGGTCATGAAGATGTCCTGTACCACCAGGAACTCGAGGTTCTTGATCGCCTTCTCCACGTGGTGGAGGTCGGGGTCGGAGATCATGGGGTTCTCGCCCATGATGTACATGCACTTCAGCTCGCCGGGCTTGTCGGCGAGGACATCCATCATGGTGGTGACTTCGTACCCGTTCTTGGGCTCGCAGATGCCGTCGGGGAATCCCCACGCGTCGGCGAACTTCTTGTGGGCGGCCTCGTCGATGACCTTCTGGTACCCGGTGAACACTACGGGGAGCGCTCCCATGTCGCAGGCGCCCTGCACGTTGTTCTGGCCACGGAGTGCGTTCACGCCGGTGCCGGGCCTGCCCAGATTGCCGGTCAGCATCTGGATGTTGGCCACGGACTTGACGTTGTCCACGCCGACCGTGTGCTGGGTGATACCCATGGAGTAGAGGATGCATGCAGACTCTGCCTTTGCAAACCATTCCGCACAGGTCTTGAGCTGTTCGACCGGGATCCCGGAGATCTTGGAGACGTTCTCCAGGGAGTACATCGGCTTCATGACCTCTTCCTTCAGTTTGTCGAAGTCCTTGGTCCGGTTCTTGACAAATTCCTTGTCCTCCCAGCCGTTCTTTAAGATCTCCTGCATCAGGCCGTTGAAGATGGCCACGTCGGAACCGGAGCGGAACTGCATGTAAAGGTCGGCCTGCTTGCCGGTGGGCGTGAACCTTGGGTCCGCGTAGATCAGTTTCGCACCCTTCATCTTGGCCTGCATGACCTTCCGCCCGATCAGCGGGTGCTGCTCGAAGGTGTTGCTGCCGATGATGAACATGCACTTCGAATCGGCGATGTCCAGGATGGAGTTGGTCATCGCGCCGGAGCCGAAGGTCGCCGCGAGCCCGGCCACGGTCGATGCATGGCAGAGCCTGGCGCAGTGGTCGATGTGCCGGGTCTTCATCACGCCACGGGCGAACTTCATCATCGCGTAGTTCTCCTCGTTAGAGACGCGGGCGGAGGAGAGGCAGGCACACTCGTCGGGCTTGTACTGCTTGAACTTCTTGGCGATCAGGTCGTAGGCCTCGTCCCAGCTCGCCTCGACAAACTTGCCGTCCTTCTTGATCAGCGGAGTGGTAAGACGGTCGGGGTGATTGACGAACTCGTGAGCGTAGGTCCCCTTGGGGCAGACTTTGCCTTCATTGACGGGCGACCGCTGGTAAGGTGCGACCCCCGCCACCTTGTTGTCGGACACCACAAGATTGAAACTACAGCCCGTTCCGCAATATGGGCATGTAGTAGTAACGTATTTCATTTGCATAACTCGATACCTCGACGAATCATTCGTCAGTGAGCCATTTTATGAAAGCTTAATTAATTGTATTTATTTGATTTTTTGAAAAATATAAATTAAATATTATTAATGTATGTAGTGAAATAATGATTTTTATTTAACTACGTAGGATACCTACCCGTAATTATACAAAAAAAAAGAGCTTTTACCCGGGGGGGGCCGGTTTTTTTTCGCGCTCTTCCTATGGTATCTCCAATTATTATATTTAAAAGTTATACATCACCAATTTCCGTATATGATTATACGAATTAAGGCTTTTATCCCCTCATCCCTGGCTTTTCCACCGTGAGAATTCCAGGGATAGATACGGAGGTATTTTCGGACTATCCGGCTTGTTGAATTTTTCCTGCGCTATCATTCAAGAAGGACTGACGATATACATTTTTGACGAATACCTGACAGGATACTCGAGGAAGTCAGGTGTGTTTTGTAAGACACTCCAGAGGCAGCCCCTGGAATATCACAAAGCGAGAATATCAACAAGGACAGATTTTCCGGCAATATCTGTGGTATTCGATACAGACTGCCCTCGATCCCGTCCTTCTATGAAAGGACCCCGACCGGGAGCTTGATAGGGATTGCTGTCGACCGGATAACGCTGCCTGGTCATGCATATCATGGAACAACCACGCGAAACGGGACTTATGCCGCTTGTGGGGAACGCCCCGAGGGTCCTTGTACTTGGCAGTTTCCCGAGCAGGACCTCCCTTGAGAAAGGGTGGTATTATGCAAATCCCCGGAACCAGTTCTGGGAGGTGATGAGGAACCTGCTCGATCTCCCTGTCCTGGACCAGGAGGGCGTTCCGGCCCGGGACTACCCCGCATTCCTTGTCCGGAACCACATTTCACTCTGGGATGTGGCTGCGTCCCGCCGGTTTCAGCCGGGAAGCATGGACCGGGACCTTCGGGAGATCCGGGTCAACGACATCGCCGGCGTCCTCAGGGATCACCCTACAATAGCCTGCATCGCCCTGAACGGGGGGAAAGCATGGACACTTTTTCCCCGCGGGACCATACCTGGCAGGATCCCGCTCTACCGTCTCCCCTCTACCAGCCCGGCAAATGCGAGGCATTCACTTGCAGAAAAGATTGCGGAGTGGCGGGTGATACTGCAGTATCTTTAGCCGGGAGACCGGGACCCAAAAAAAAAGTCAGTGACGGGGAGAATGCAGCCTTCGAGCTTCATTCCCCTGCCGGATTAGCTACTCTTCCCATGAACAGGATGTTCCCGTTCTCACTGTCCTGGATGATGAAGATAAAGGGATGATCGGCACGGAACACGGGGACAGGCTCTGCCAGCGCCCTCGATACGGGCACGGCGGTCGCCGCCGCTGCCTCGGTACCTTCCTCGTTCACCTCCACGAATGCCTTGTGGAATACGTCCGTGACGAACAGGGACCTGGTACCGTCCATCCCGGAAAGATCGGCCTGCCCGGGGTTGAATACCGACGGCATCCCCATTCCGGAGAGGGTGTCCCGCATCTGGTAGCCCGTCTCCAGTTTAAACTTGGGGAAATAGACCATAACCTGCTGATATTCCAGGGACTGTCGTAAATCGGAGAGTTTCGCAGTATCGAGGGACTGCTCCGCTGCGGCAAGGTCCTGGTCTTTTGGAAGAATGACCAGCATGGAGAGTTCCCTTCCGTTCTGGTGGGCGTACGGCATCCCGAGCACCTGAAGGGCGTCGGTCTCCGCATACCAGTACTTCGCCTCAGCATCCGTTCGTTTCATCATCTGGACACGCACGGACTCCGTCGGGGTAATCATAAAATCTGATTCTGCGGTGTTCTCTTTCCTGAACTGGGCGGCCCAGGTTCCCTTGAAGTAGATGGCATTGGTGATGACCAGGGTTGTCGAGGAATCGATCGAACCGGGAGGTAAAAGGTCCTGTATCCTGTTCCTTGTTTTCCCTTCCACCCAGGTATTGATGGTCTTCCGCGACCCTTCGGGGTTTTTTATGAAGTCGAGATTGGTCACGTGGGCGGAATAGTACCGGTCCGCGGTGGAGAGATACGAGGGAAGGAGGGGATAGGTCTCCTCTGCCCAGAGTGCATTGGCGGATTCCAGGGTAAACCCTGAATTGCCATTGTTCAGCCCGTCGGTAATCTCTTTGTACCCGTTCCACCTTGTGGAGTCGTCCCCGGGGAAATGAAATACCGACCGGATCTCATCCGCCGTGGTACCTCGTGCTCCTTCATAGGTGATGGCGAGCGCGGAGGAGAGGCTCCAGGGGGAGAAAAACAGGTTCCCCTCCGGGTTTTCACCGGCCAGCGCAGAGTAAAGGTCCAGGGCGAACCGGTTGTTTGCCTCCACCACGCTCATCCCGGCATCGCTGGTTGCAGGGACCTTCACGGGTACGGGCTTCACGAGGGCCGGGTTTTTGAAGGTGTGATTGTCGAGAAGTGCCCTCGCCGAACCCGCGTTCAGAGAGGTCATGTTGTGTAACCGGCTCGATATCATGTCCCCGTAACCGGACGAGGAAGAATAGAGCATAAGCCTGTTTCCGGGGAAGTCCGCACCCTTCACCACGGGGATTGCTACCGGGTCCTGCCCGGATGCGATCTTCTGGAGCACCGCGTCCCTGGACGTCGCCCTGTCGGCAAAGTCGGTGTTCAGTCGATCGAAAGACTTCTCCTGGATCGCGCTCCCGTAGCCGGAATATTTCGCCTGCAGTTCCGGATACCGCGAAAGGTCGAGCCCCGATGCCGGGAAGAAACAGACCAGCAACACGGCACATAATATCAGGACGGATAGTTTCACAAAAATTCCCTCTGTTATGGTGAACACCAACCCGGGGTGATAAATAAATTTTGATCCTCCGGGTTACACGAACACCTGCCCGGATAAATCAAGGATCGTTACGCGATCCCGACAATCCCTGGCCCCGTGAGAAGTTCCGGCACACCATAAGGCGGTCCTGTGTCACCCCGTACCATCCGGTTTAAAATACTCTCTTCACCCACATCTCGATGACGACAATGCCACCGGAAACGAGCCCTCCCCGGGAGACCCTGAACAAATCAAGGCTGGAGTCGCTGAGCGACGGGATATTTGCCTTTGCCATGACCCTTCTGGTCCTCTCCCTGACCGTTCCCATGATCTCGGACGCCGATGCCATAATCGTACTTCCGGGGAAACTGGCCGAGATATGGCCCGAGTTCATCCTCTTCGTGATTGCGTTCTTCATCCTTTCCGGATTCTGGCTTTCGCATCACCGTATCCTGAGCCCGGTAAACTTTGTGGACGAGTGGGTAATCCGGATCAATTTCCTCGTCCTTTTCTTCGTGGTGCTCATCCCCTTCACCACCTCCGTCTCGGGCGATTACACCTCAGTTCTCGAGGCGGTCCTCCTGTTCCATGTCAACCTCCTGCTCGGGAGCCTGATGCTCACCCTGCTCTGGGTGTATATCCGCCGTAATTTCTCGAAACTCTCCCTCGAAACACTGGAACCCTTCAGTTTAGGGCTGTCCCGGGGAGTAATCATCCCCGCGGTGTGCCTGTTTGCCATCGGGGTGTCGTTCATCAGCCCGCAGGACAGCATGTGGTCCTACCTCCTCATCCCGATCCTCATCTCGCTCGCACGGCACTGGGGATTCTGGCGAAAACGCACTGCGAACACAGCCTGATGAAACGTTCCCGCCGGATACAGGATTCATCCGTGAACCTTTTCCGGGAAGCAGGCCCCATCGGTGGTGATGACCCGTCCACCCAACAGGGAACGGGGGCCGATGCCTGAACCCTGCCCTTACTGCGACCCGGACCCGGAACGGATCCTGGTCTCCGAAGATAGTATCGGCATGGTTTTTACCGGGGATGACTAATCCTGATTCCGGAGCGAAATAATGGTTGCAACACTCGTGTGCCCCCGGTGCGGGAAATCCACCCTGGCTGCCGAATTCCCCGACCAGTACGAGGTATGGGTGAAATGTTCATCCTGCGGGTTCTTCATGGGGATGAGCCATGACGAATGGCACCACATGGAGAACAGCCCGCACATCAACGAAAAGATCCGGAAGATGGCAGAAAAGAAGGAGAAATAGAGTCGGAGAGGGTCAGGGCCCCCACCGGGTCGGGGGAGCGGTCATTTTTTTCCCGGCGGGAATCGAGGCTGACCCACCGGGGCTTCATTGCGGTAACCGCGAGAAAACCTTTATTCTGTATCCACCTACATGGGTTTCCATGGCACCGAGACACGACCCCGAGCCGACGCCGCACGACCACCGCTCCCATACCGGGGGGAAAAAGAGCCAGGATAAGGACAGAAAGGAGGAAGATCTTCAGCATCATGCAACCGATCACGAGGACCTCCACCTCCCGCACCACCCCCAGCACAAGCCGGAACTCCCTCCCCGGCACCATCCCCATTCCCACTCCCACGGGGAAGACCTCGGCCCTCATACCAACCAGCCAGGGCCCATAAAGCCGGAGAAGAAGATCACCCGGACCGGAGAGAAAGGAAAATAGGCGATCACCAGCGACCCCGTCCCACCAGTCCCGGATAAATAACAACTTTTTTTAAGGTCACCTTAAAAACCAATGATTCTGAATCAACGAATTTTGGAGTTACCATGAAATTTACTTTATTTATGGCGGCCCTTCTTATGGGATCGCTGATGGCCGGCGTGGTCCTCGCCGACAGCGGCGAACCTGCGGTCCAGGAAACCCAGGGGTTTGTCACCAGCACCGCGATGCAGGTCTTCGGGACCGCCGCGGAGATCGACAGCATCGCGGTCGATATGAACGACGGGTACACGATTGCGTTCCCCCCGGCACCTCCCCTGCCACCGACCTCCGTGATCTACTCGAGCGCGTATTCTGAGAATACCCTCGCGGACCAGGGATTGGTGACGTACATGAAGAGCGCGGATTTCGATACCGCCGGAATGGCGGTACCGAACCAGTACAACCTGGTGACGGAAAAGCTGGTCGAATTCGTGGGAACCGGGACAGGGCGGATGACCTCGGAGGAGCAGGTAACTATGGACGGGGCGTCGACGGGCCAGGACGCACCGGACCTCACCCTTACCTGCCCCTTCGCGGCCGGGGATGAGGGCGGTTACAACCCTCCGTTCTGCAACATCGTGCAGGAAGGAAGTGTTGTGGACATCACGACGGGTTCGCTCTCGACGGCTACAAGGGAGCGGTTCATCATGATTGCAGTCCCCGATACGACACCAAGCAGTTACGGTATTGCATGGCCTTACCCCCTCGCGGACCCCGGGACGGAATCTGACTATTCCATTGCACTTACCGGGTTCGGCGATATTCCTGCATCCGGTTCTGCGACCGCATACATCTCTGCCCGTGTACAGGAGGGGAGAGACGTCATCATGGATGGAACGGGACCCTACGACGAGCGTTACCCCAAATCCGAAGATCTTGCATATTCAGAGTCCACCACGGTCTCCGGTGACATCACCCTCTTCGAAAAGAACATGAATTACCTGGGAAAACTGACCGGTACGGGACGTTATATCATCGACTTACCGCCTCTGCCGCCATAGGCGTATACCGGTTTTTCTTTTTTCAACGTCTTTTTTCCGGCGGATCCCGTGGTATAGCATTCTGAAGAGCGGTTCCTCCCCAGGCCCCGGGAGACCGGGCCACTTCCTGGATTGAACCCCGGAAACACCGTTATTGAAGGGGTCACCCGGTCAATGTCCGGAAAAATGGAGGAATGGGGCCTTTATTGCGATTGGGAGGGTGAGAGGGTGATATTCAATGGAGTTATGATTCCCCCCCAGGATGGAGATCTGGGCCAGGTAACGCTGGTATCCTTCCTTGTCACCTTCCACCGTGTGGACCGCCTGCGGGATCCCGGTGATCGTCAGCGGGGGAATCCCCCGGAGGACATCGTCGATGTATACCCCCGCCGCCGTGGGATTACCCGACACCTGGAGTGTCCCGGTCGCCATACCGGTCACCGTGGGTGTCGGGGTCGCGGTCTAGATCTCGGGGATCAGGGTCGCGATCACCGTCGTGGTCGATCCCCCCTGGACCTGGACCTGCGCCTCGTAGCTGTGGTACCCTTCCTTATCCACCTCTACCTTGTGGGTCCCGGCCGCGACTCCGTTCAGGAACAGCGGCGTCCTCCCCGCGAACGCATCATCCATCCTCACTGACGCGTTTGTCGGGGTGGAGAACACCTGCAGCATCCCCGTCGGGGTCACCGTCGTCGTCGTGGTAGGGGTTACTGTCGTCGGCCCCGTCGTCGGACTTGTGGTAGGAACGGTGGTAGTGGTTGTAGGGGTCGCGGTCTGGGTCTCGGGGATCAGGGTCGCGATCACCGTCGTGGTCGATCCCGCCTGGACCTGGACCAGGGTCTCATAGCTGTGGTACCCTTCTTTATCCACCTCTACCTTGTGGGTCCCGGCAGCAACTCCGTTCAGGAACAGCGGTGTCTTCCCTACGAACACATTATCCACCATCACCGACGCGTTTGTCGGAGTGGAGAACACCTGCAGCATCCCCGTCGGGGTCACCGTCGTTGTCGTGGTGGGGGTTACGGTCGTCGGGGCAGTTGTCGGAACAGTCGTAGTCGCCGTCGTGGTGGGCTCCGTGGTCGGGGACGTCGTCGGGGTGGTCGTCGTCGGCCCCGTCGTCGGACTTGTGGTAGGAACGGTGGTGGTGGTCGTCGGGGTCGCGGTCTGGGTCTCGGGGATCAGGGTCGCGATCACCGTCGTGGTCGATCCCGCCTGGACCTGGACCTGCGCCTCATAACTGTGGAACCCTTCTTTATCCACCTCTACCTTATGGGTCCCGGCCGCGACTCCGTTCAGGAACAGCGGCGTCTTCCCTACGAACACATTATCCACCCTCACCGACGCGTTTGTCGGAGTGGAGAACACCTGCAGCGTCCCCGTCGGGGTCACCGTGGTCGTCGTGGTAGGGGTTACGGTCGTCGGAGTCGTTGTCGGAACGGTCGTAGTCGCCGTCGTGGTGGGCTCCGTGGTCGGGGACGTCGTGGGGATCGTGGTCGTGGGGCTGGTAGTCGGCGTGAAGGTGGGCGGAGGCGTGAGCGTTATTGTGGGAGTCGGGGTGGGGGTCTCGGGGATCAGGGTCGCGATGAGCGTGGTCGTCGACCCCGCCTGGACAGTGACCTGCGTCTCGTAGCTATGGTACCCTTCCTTATCCACCTCTACCTTGTGGGTCCCGGCCGCGACTCCGTTCAGGAACAGCGGCGTCTTCCCTACGAACACATTATCCACCCTCACCGATGCATTTGTCGGAGTGGAGAACACCTGCAGCGTCCCCGTCGGGGTCACCGTCGTCGTCGTGGTGGGGGTTACCGTCGTCGGAGTCGTTGTTGGAACTGTTGTAGTCGCCGTCGTGGTGGGCTCCGTGGTCGGGGACGTCGTGGGGATCGTAGTCGTGGGGCTGGTAGTCGGTACGGTCGTGATCGGTGTGGTGGCGGGGGTCTCAGGGACGAGGTTGGCGATCACGGTGGTGGTCGATCCCGACTGGACGGTGACCTGGACCTCGTAGCTATGGTACCCGTCCTTATCCACTTCCACCTTATGCGTACCAGCTGTTATACCGGAACGGATGAGAGGAGTCCTCCCCACGAACACGTTGTCAACCATGACCGCGGCATTGGTCGGGGTGGAGAATACCGACAGGGAGCCGGTAAGGACAGGCGTGATGGTGGGAGTAGGCGTGATCGTGGTGGGAGTGGGAGTTATGGTGGTGGTCGGGGTGACGGTAGGTGTCACGGTGGGGCCGAGGGGAACAAGTATCGCCGAAACGGAGGTCGTCTGCCTGAAATGCACATATGCCTGGGTCCCCCAGTCCTGGTATCCCGTCTTCCTGAGGACCACGTCGTGATACCCGAGCGTCAGGTTCGTGACTGTCGCGGGAGTGAGTCCCGCCTGTTCACCATCAATAAAGATCGTGGCCCCCGCAGGTGTCGAACTTATCTGGAGTGATCCTTCCAGGATGAACGGAGGTGCCGATGCGGCCGGCTGGACGGCCAGAATCCCGATACAGAGGATTGTCAGTATCAGGGCAATTGAATAGGTTTTCATCTATATCACATTCCTTATGCCACCTCCACCGTCCTCCAATCTGATAAACATTTCGTCACGGTAAAAGAGTATTAATTATTACCCGAAACGGTAATCTGACCATTAATTACCGGTTATTTTTGAAATTACGAACTACCGTGGCAGGCAGGGATCAGTGCGTGCCCCCTCGGTCATGGAACAAAAAGAGACTGTTCCGTGCCGGAGTCGGGAAGAAGCCTCCTGTCACCCGGGAGATGCACTCCGAACGTCCGGGCCGCCCCCCTGTCCCTGAGGCTCGACCTTTATTTCGGGTTCATTTCATTGCTTTTCAGGAAACAGCTTTTCCATCGCTTCTTTCCGTAATTTTCCCTTTTTCCCGATGACATCCCAGGTGTGGACCCTGCAGAGTCCGGCGGTGATGACATAACTCTCCCCGAAGATGTCCAGGCCCCCCTCGCTGAAATCATCCAGTACCAGGGGCTCTGAAGGGGCGTCAAACGAGGGCCTGGATGAGACCGGGCTCACCACCAGTTCGCCGCGGTCTCCGGTCCTGACCACCACCGCCGGCCTCACCTTCCGCTCCCCCTTCCCCTGCAGCTGCAGCGATATAAGGACGACATCGCCCCGAAAATACTGGCTCATGGTTCGTTCAATAGGATATACAGGGCCGAACCCGATAAAAATTCTTCAACGCTTCCTGAGCGTACCGGCGGCGGGATCAGTTTTCCTGATTCATCCCGTCCATCAGATATTCTCCTCATCCGACCCCACGCGGAAAAATAAAGAGAGAATTCACTATCCCGCGACCGGGGTGCGGGTCCCCCGTGTCGCGAGAAACGGCGTTACCTGTTGCGGATTTCCGACGGTGTTCGTCCGGGTCGCAGTGAGAGAGACCGCTCCTCCCGGTCCGCCGGCCATCGAGAAACCGGGCTGGAGCAGGAAAGAGTCCCCTTTAACCGAAACCGTCTCGCGGTTCCATCCCGAGCGGGTCCTGATGGCATAGAGGATCGACGTGACCTGGTCTTCGGCGTCCTGGACTGCGTAACTTACCCCCACGATCCCGTTCCCGCTCGCCACCACGGTCGCATAATCGCGAAGGTTTCCACTCGCAACCGTATCTTGCTGCCATCCGGCCCGACCCCGGGTGAAATACACCACTTCTTCGTAGTAATTACCGGGGATGACTCTATAAAACGCGATATGCGGGGTACCCAGGAGATCGAGGACGAACCCTGAGAACCGTCCCGAATAGTTCTGGTCGATCACCTCAATCCCCCATTCTCCCTGGTTTCGCGAGGCGTACCGTTTCTCCCGGCTGTAGTACGTGGGAAGATAGGTGTAGAGCACTCTTGGCTCCCCGTTCCGATCGAGCTGCAATATCGGCCATGAAGAGTCGTCAGGGTCGATCTGCTCCGTATGCCAGGTATTACCGTCTTTTGAGGCATACATCAAACTTCCTTCAGGGAACGACGAATACACTATCCGGGGAGCCCCCTGGATGTTTACCGCGATGGACGCGTCCCCGTAGGTCTGCCCGATTGTATCGGTAAGGTTCTCGATATGCCAGCCGAACCGGTCTTTATGGGCGTATTTCAACGCATAATCTGCCGTGACACCGTTTATCAGGTACCCATAAATGATGTGCGGCTGGCCGAACGGATCCGTGGTGATTTGTGGTGTGCTCAACACAGCCGACTGGTCATCCACCACCTCTTTCTTCCATCCTCCGAGATCCCGGGTGAAATAGACCAGGCTGCTGCTGAATTCGCTCCTTGACTCTGTTGAAGCAATATGAGGCGTACCGTGTGTATCGACCGCAAGCGAGAATGAATATCCGTATTCCCCGGTCCCGTCGATATCCCGGGACTCCCACCCCACGAGCGCCTGACCGGCTCCCGGGTCGGGTACCTGGACTGCTGCCCCGGCAGGTCCCGCGCTGCAGAGCGTGGGAGCGATGCACACCACTATCAGAATGACCGTTACAAATACCGGAATTATCCTCCTCTTCCTTACCCTCATGGGCTCCTCACCCGTTCCCGGAAGGGGGGAGGGAAACATGAAATAGATATCGATTTTTTAGCAGGACCTATCCTGAAATTCCCCATTTATACTTTCCTTTTTTTATTTTGAAGAATAATCAGGACTTCCCGGGGAGAATACGCCTAATAATGGGCCAAAAAGAATATATCCAAAAGAATACTCCGGAGTACATTATATGGTACGGTGCCGGGAATGCGGATGGGAATACGGGGAGTGGCAGGGGCAGTGCCCCCAGTGCGGTGCACCGCTCCTGAAGCGGCATCGGCCGCTTACCCGTTTCCTCGCCGGTGTGGGGGTCCTGGTGATCATCGTCGCGGGATTCGGGATCTTCACCGGATCCTTCCCCGGGACCGGCGGGGGAGGGTACCTCCCGGCCAGCCCGGGAATCGTGGTGACCGTGGCCCCGCCGCCGTGTGAGGTGCGGAACATTCAAGTACTTGCGGTGCCACGACCCGGAGGGAATATCGACCTCATTGTGCAGGGAGGGGACCTCGCGATCACCGGAACCCTGGAAGTCCTGGTGGACGGTGAACCGGTGGGAGTCCTGGAACCCCGGGTAGGCGCGATGATGACAGTATCCGGGGCGGAGAGGTCCGGCACGCTCGCGGTGATCGCCAACTCCACCTGCGGCCGGGAGACTCTGGTCTTCCAGAAGAACCTGTAATTTTCCACGACCGATACACAGGATTTCGAATCGCCAGGTCATAGGGTGCCCCATCTCTGCAAGGCCGGCATTCCGGTCTTATTCAGAAATACCGGCGATCCGAAACGATCCTTCTGGCACCGCGATCTCGAACCGTGCTCCCTTCCCGAAGGTCCCGGTCTCCCTGATTTGCATCCCGGTGATGGAGAGGATCTCGCGTGCGAGGAAGAGACCGAGACCGGATCCTCTTCCGAATCCTCTGCGGAAGATGGTCTCTTTCAGGTCCGGGGAGATCCCCACCCCGTCGTCTTCTACATACCAGGTCAGCCCTTCGGGGCCCGTCGAGTACCGCACCCTGACGAAGGTGAGGCGCTCACCGTATTTGAGGGCGTTCTCGACGAGGTTGTGGAGCACCTTCTCGAGCAGCGGGTCGGCATAGATGAACACCCCGTTCACCCCGGACTCTATTCTCACGCTGCCGGGAGAAATCCCGGCCAATGCCCTCCTGAGGGCTTCTCCGAGGTCCTGCCACGCCGGCTCACGGACCCCCATGTCCTGGTAATCCCTGGTGAACTCCACCTGCTCCTGCAGGATCCTGGCCGACTTCTCTGCATCGGTGAGGATTCCCGATATTTTCTTGTCCCCCTCAAGGGTCCTCGCATATTCGAGGTTCATGAGCAGGGCGGTGAGCGTATTGAGCATATCGTGTCGCGTAACATCGTTGAGCAGGTTCAGTTTCTGGTTCGCCATCAGCAACGCGGTCTGCGCCCGGTGCCTTGCATTGATGTTATGGAGGATCACAAGGCGACCGCTCGTGATCTCGCGGCCGGGGCTGAGCGGCATGCAGCTCACCTCGTAGAGCTCCCCCGACTCCTTCCTGGGAAGCGCAATCTCACATTCCGTCCGGATCTCCGCCTTGCACCCGAGAAACTCGTGTGACAGCCCGGGGATCAGGTCCTGGACGGAGCGACCGATAGCATCTTTAGTCTGGATCCCGAGCATCCCCGCCGCGGCGGGATTGATATTCACCACCAGGTCCTGCTCGTTGGTGACGAACACCCCGTCGGTCATGTGGTTGAACAGATAGGAGTAGGCGACGGGCGAGAGGGAAAAGAGTCGTAACCGGGTGATGGCGGTGATGAGAATCACCCCGGTAAGAATGAATATCACCGGTGTTGTGTCGAACCCGGTAACAGGTCCCGCCTTGAAGACCCTCAACAGGTTCGCCAGGAAGGGAACGCCTACCGCGATGATCAGCAGGACAATCTGGAGGCGGAAGAGGGCGGGCGATCCGGGGTAACGGCTCGCAAGGAGGGCGATCCCCGCTACGATCAGGCCGTACGAATACAGGGCATGGATGAGAAAAAGCGGCCCGTACGAATAGACCCACGTTATTCCCGAAGTGGTGACCACCGCGGTTGCCGACGAGTAAAAGAGGTGGTGGTACTGGTTGGTGACCACGAGGGTCAGAGTGAGGAGGGGGACTACGAACAGGGCGATCACCGTGGAGGTGTTTACCCGCTTTCCTTTCCCGGTATACACCAGCACAAACATGAACCACGCCACCGGGACCGTCACCACTCCGATGTAGGCGAGCACCACAAAGAGATAATTCAGGGCGAACTCCGGGCTCGCTACCTCCCCGGCATATGCTCCGGCCCAGAGGGTCGCAGCGCCAAGGTAGAGGATGACCGCCCGGCCTTCCTTCAGGTGGCGGTACTGCCAGGCAATTACTGTAAGGACCGCAAGGACTGCGGTGGCGATACACAGGGGAAGAAAATACGGAGAATATTGCAGAATCGTATGGTGGTACCCCCTGGATGTGATGCTCTTAAGCTCGGTCGTACTCTTGAATATGACGGTATCAAGCTTTTCTTTTCATCCGGGAGCGGTCCCGGGCTGTCAAATAAAAAATGCAGATGCGGGCCGTTTTTTTAATTTTTCCCGTTTTTGTTTGACATTCCTGCTTATTGACGTTCTTGGGGAGTGTCATCCCGTGTAAAATAATTTGACTTTTTTTAAAAAAAACTGGCAGGGTATTTCAAAAAAATTCACCGTGAGTCTGCCTTGACTGCGAACGCTCGGGAATTCAACAAAACATTCTCACCAGATATTCGCGAATGACCGGAATGCGGTCCTATGCCATCGCATACACTCTGTTACGACTGCCGTCCTGCCCCCGAAGAGCCGGTCGGCCGGGTCACGTACGGCCATATCCAGACCACTGCCACCGCAACGACACTCCCGATGATCACCTCGATGAACCGCGTGGCGGCGTTCACAAGAGGGCTGATCTCAGGGTTCATGCCCGATACCACCATCACTACCCCCACGGTCAGTGCGGCGAGGCGGGCGTGACCGGGAATTCCGATGCCCTGGCAGATGAGTACGGTCACTCCGATCAGGATCGCCATCCCCAACGGGCTGAAAGGGAGAAATACAAGATATATCGCGCTGATTATCGCTCCTGCCAGTGACCCGAGGATACGGAGCCAGGCACTGTCGAGCGTGGTCTTCCGGGTCTCCTGCATGACCACGATCCCGGATATCATTGCCCAGAGCGACCCGATAAGGGCAAGATCGGCCGTACCCTCCATGGCTATGGTCACGTTAGAAGCGGCAACGTATGACAGGAATGCCACGAGGGCGTACTGGACTGCGGTGTGGACAGGGCCGAGGACCTTTTCCACCACCTCTCCCCTTGCTGCAGCGGTCGGTTCTCCCAAAATAATCACCGGTCAAGGAATAGGGGCTTGTACCCCTATATACACCGCGATCCGGATTGAAACGACCCCGGACATCCCGGGACATTCGCCGGGCATCGGATGGATCCTGCTCACAGGGCCTGGGTCTCATTCCCGGGCAGGGAATGACTGCGAGAATCTCTTCGTGTGGCACACCGCGAATCACGCGGTTGAAAATGAAAAACGCCCCCTGAAGGGAACTATGGGAGCGAACAGTCTTTTTTGACCGGGAATCCGGGCGGCGGCCTTGATGAGTCCTTCATGCCGGCCCCACGTTAAAAAAAGTGATGATAGAACTCCGATTCTTATTAGCGGGAGAGTATCCCCTGATTTTTGCGAAAGGTTAATATGTTGAAGCCTGATTATTGACTATACCGCAAAAGGTAACGAGGTTGTGTTAATGGAAGAAACCGTGGGTGCCGAAGGCGCCCGTATGATGCAGTTCATTCCCTGGTGGCTCGTCCTTATCCAGGGAATCATCCTCCTGATTATCGGAGGATATCTCATCGCGTATCCGCTCCAGACGTTGTTCGTGCTGTTGATATTCCTCGGCGCGTACTGGTTCGTGAGCGGTATTTTCGGAATTATCAGCGCGGCGATGACGAAACAGGATGTCGCGTGGAAAGTGGTGCTCGGAATTCTCGGTATCATCGCCGGGCTGATCATACTGACCTATCCGTACTACAGCACGATTCTCATCCTCCCGCTGCTTGCCATCGTGATTGGGGTCTGGGGCCTGTTTATGGGATTCGTCTACCTCTTCCGGGGCTTTGCGACCAAGGACTGGGGAGCGGTGATCCTCGGTATCATCGGGATCATCCTGGGTATCATCATCCTCGGAAACACGCTGGTCACCGCGATTCTCCTCCCCTACATTATGGGTGGATTCGCCATCCTCGGCGGAATCGTGGCCATCATAGGCTCGTTCATGATGAGAAAATAATCCTTTTTTTGACGTTTCCGTAAAAATCCGGAAGCTCAACTACTGCTATTACAATCCGGGTGCGAAAGCGGTTCGACGATATCGCGCCGGGACTGCCGCAGATGGCGAAAGCGTCAGCCTCCGGTATGTCATAACATGCAGGATTTTCAAAAAAGTCATGAAATAGTCTTTATTCACGTTTCTGCGCCCGGCAGCCGGGTTCTGCCGATCCTGCACAGGAATCGCCTCATGCCGCTTCCCGGCAGGACCCGGCCCGACCCCACCATATGTGCCCTGTCGACCCGACGGGCTCGGATCCGCCTGAAAAACCACTTCAAAAATACATAAACGTCATCGCGAGAACCTTGGGATCGGGAAAAATATTGCGCCCTGCCCGCTCATTCCCCCGGTGCCTCCTCGCCTCCGGCACCCCGTTTCTCCCGGAACCGCGTGAGTGCCTGCATGAGGATCATCGCAGTTACCGCAGAAAGGGCAAGCAAGGCAACCGTATGAGGATCGGCGGCCCCTACGACCGCGACCAGGAGGATCGCCGTGAGCGGCGCCCCCAGGGCAAGGGTAATGGCGGCCACTTCGATGCACAGGACCAGGATAGAGACCGGGACTCCGGGGAACACGAGGGATAGGGCAAGCCCGATCATCGTGGAGGAGAAAAGGATCGGGAAGATTGGTCCGCCAAGATACCCGCCCTTGAACGAGACCGCGAGGAGCAGGATCTTCAGCAGCGCAAAGAGAAGCAGCATCGCAACCCCGAACAGCGCCGGGTTATCGATCAGGGTACGGACCTGGATCTCCCCGGAGAACATTACCTCCGGGAAGATGTAGCATACCACGGCGATGATCGCTCCCGCTCCCAGGATCCTGAGCATAATTTTTTCCCCGAAAACCCGGTCGAATAACTTGCCGGCACCCTTCATGGAAATCCCCATAAAGATGGCAATCAGGGCCCCGAGCACTCCGAGAAGGAACGCATCGAGGATATAGACCAGGTGAAGATCTCCAATGGGTGAAAACGGGATCGCCTGGGCGAATGCGGGAAGCCCGATGGCGGCGTAAAACATGTACCCGATGGCGCCCGCGAGCAGGTTCCAGGTGAGAAAACGCAGCGCGTTCTTTTTCCCACCCACCTGGAACTCGGTCGCGAAGATACCGGTGAACAGGACGCTTCCTATAATGCCGTTGAATGCGGACGCCATGGCCGCGACGTCGAAACCGAGTGCATCCCCTGCCGAATGAACCGCGAATTTCAGCTTCTGCCTGGTGAAGCTCGCAATATCACCGACGAGGACCGCGATAGTCCCCTCCGGGCCGATGCTGGCCCCTGAAAGGAGCGAGAAGATCGAGGAAAGGAACGCCCCGGGAAAGGTCCGGTAGTTGATCTCCGCACCCTCCCCCTTGAGAGATTCCACGAAACTGCCGTTGATTTCGTTGGGGGCATGGAGATATTTCTGGCAGAGCCCGACTGCGAGCGAGAATATCATAACTCCCACAGGAATGGTCCACCGGTTCGCGGCGACAAAATCGTTATCAAACCAGATGAGGTTGTTCAATGCGCCGTAGAGGGTCAGGAACGCAGCGGTAAAGGCGATGGCGATGAGAGCGATGAGAATAATGTGCCATAATTTTGATCCGGTTCCCTCCGGGTGCTTGTCTTCATCCCCTTCTTTTATGGCCGGGCCCGAACATACTTCTGTTTCCTGCATCTTTTCAATCCCTCCTTCCACCAAATATCATCCCGCTACAGGAGAAATTCATTGATGATTACATCCAATGAATGCGTGGATAAAGATTGGGTTTTTTTCCGGGTTCAGTACTGAATATCCGGTAGGGCGGTCCACACATCCCTACCCGCAAAACGATGACCCTTATCATCAGGATATTCCCCATTGCACCATGCGGTGAAGGTTATCCGGAAGGTACCTCTTCCGGAGGCGGCTCGCTCCTGAATGCCCCGGGGTCGAAATGGGGAAACCGCCCCCGGCCCGATCATGACCTATGCACCTGGGTTCCGGGGATCCCGCTCCCAAGGGCGATAACGCTCCTACGGTGATGAATAATCTACTTTTCCACGCCATATTTCACCCCGGAAGCCTGTTAATTCTTTTATTCGCCCTCATTTCAAGTTTTATCCGCCTTTGCATGCCACACTTAACCCCTGCCCCAGATACCTTGTTCAAAAGTAGTTAACTCAACTTCACCCGGCGGAGCTCTTTGCAGAAATTCGAGTGCAATAACCTTCCCTATTTTCAGGGTATTTCCAGTGCAAATTTTTCCACTGGAAATACAATGTTTTCCGCTCTCAATTAGTATATAAAGATGATAAAATCGTTTTTTTTCGGAAAAGTTATATACAAAAAAGGCGGAATCTGATGGCCGAAGACTCGGCAGGAGGGGGAGAAATCCTTTGAGAAGATCCCTTAACTTAGTAGTGATAACTATCGTTCTAATCTTCGGGATTGCAGCGGTATGCGCTGACACTCCCGTGCCGGCAACACCCGAAACTCAGGGGTTTGTAACCGGTACTGCAATCGCGGTCGCGGGAACAGCGACCGAAAACGACATATATACCTTGCAGATTTCGAACATCGCCCTGGACGGTGCGCCGCTTCAGGTCGATGCCCTGAATTTCGGCCCGTACGTCGGAGTTGTGCACATACCCATCCTCGATCCCCTGTTCGGTGACGGGAACGTGCTGGGTGAAGTACAGTATGCCGTCGCATATTCCGAGAGCACGGTCGCGGACCAGGGACTGGTTTCATATACAAAGAACACCGGACTGGATACCTCAAACCAGGTTGTAGACAACAGGAACCTTCAGACCTCAAAGATCGTTGAGTTCGTTGGGTTTGACACAGGGCGGGCCGTCTCCTCGGAGAGCCTTGTTGTAGACGGAGCAGGTGAGTTCGGCCTGGCGGAATCGCAGTTCATCTGTCCCTTCGCCGCAGATCAGATCGACCTGACCCCGGAGTACTGCAACATCGTAGAGATGGGGAGCGACGTGGACATGACCCTGATGTCCCTGGTGACCGACAGTTCCGAACGTCATATCGCCGCGAGTTCCGATGTTCCGGTCGCAGCAGACTATGACATCAAGGTAACCGGGTTCGGTGACATCCCGGCGATGGGTTCAGCCTCTGCGTTCATCGATACGCACCTCCAGGAAGGGAGGACCGCGTATGTAATGACGATCCCGATCCACGTACTGGACGAGGATTACTCCGTTGACCTCTACAGCGTCGGGAAAGGGGAAGATGTGGTGTACAGTGAAATGTCCACGGCATCCGGCGAGATCACCCTGTTCCAGAAGGCGATGTCCTACCAGTCGGGAGTGAGGCGAGTATGAAGAAGTGTGTCGCGGGACTCGTTCTTACCCTGATGCTCCTTCTCGCAGGAGTGGTTTCTGCGCAGACCTATGACTGTTACGGGAGCAACCAGAACGGTGAATGGGCCGGGACCCTCTACATGGGAGAGAACGGCGAGGTCGGACTCTCCATCGTCGGGGTTGTCGGCGGGACATTTTCCGCCGATGGTCCTGTAAACTCCCCGCAGAATAGCCTCGGGTCCTCGGGTTCACCCGTGCTTTCCCAGCAGTATACCATCGATGCCGAGAACGGCCAGGGATTTGCGTCATGCACCCTCGATGATGCCCAGGGGAACCATGCGGATACCTACGTGAACGTGTACAACGGCGTAGTGAACACCGAACAGGAGGTCGGGTTCTACGGGAAAGACTCCGGGGTGTACTCATCCCAGGAGATCTGTCACTCCGAGGCAGACCTGATCCAGGCCGAGACCGCATCTGAGTCGGCGAACGGTGACTGGGCCGAGGTGGAAGCATACGCAAGCGGCACCATCAGATGGCTGGACCAGTATGCCGGCACAAAGTCGTGGGGCGGCGTCCTTGAAACCGGTCAACTCGGGACTTCCACCTCGTCTTCCGGTTCGGTCGCGTATGCAAACCAGGAAGGTATGATCGGTGGCAGATGCGACTCCGCAGACTGGGCCGCCGTTGAGGCGACCGCCATGGATGAGGACGGCTGCATTTCCCTGGTCTCTACCGAGGTCTTCAACGGGACCCTGAAGTTCGACCAGCATGCAAAAGCGAAGACTATTGAAGGGTCCTTAAAAGGAACACTGGGAGTGAACGGCTTCTCGGGCAGCGAGCTCGAAGCAGAACAGTGCGTGGACCTGAAAGGGACCTCCGGGACCGTAGAGTCGTTCTCTGCCGATTCCACCGGAGTGATTTATTCACAGGTGCTGGCAAACTTCACCAACGGACCCCACTGCGGCGGATGGATCCCCACCGGTTCGCTGGAGGCGAAATCCTGGGCAGAACTGGAGAATGACAATTACGATACCGATACGGAGGCAGGTCTCGTGATCGACCCGTCGTGCCGTCACAGCACCCTGGACGATTTCGGTATCTATGCCGAAGCCGGGAATGCCTTAGGGATCGATTCGGACAGCAGGGATGGCTGTTGCCGGAAAGACTATCTGGCAATCGCAAAAAGTGATGATGACTGGAACTTCGCGAAAGTGTTCAGGATCCATCATTACTAACCACTTTTTTACCGGTTATCATATCTGTTTTCTCGTGATCTCCCGGGATTCAGGTTCGCACGGCCATGGAGATCCAGCCTGACATTTTCAGGAAGCGCCTCCGATCGGTACAATGACAGGCAGATCGGGAACTGTACAGGGGAACCCTTTCTGCGAGAAGAAATTCCCGGGAAGATGCGCCCGTGCGTGCCACACCGGCATTTTTTACCGACCCGGTTCGTGCGTACCGGACGGAAGGAGCAAAAACAGGCTGTTATGGGCCGGTCCCAAGGGGTGAGGATTTGGGGTCGGGTTCATCGGTCAATACCCGAATGTCTCCCGGATTCACAGGACCTTCGTACCGGCCGGTCGAAAAATGAGGTGGCGGAAATTAGTTCAGCCCCCGAGCGGGGTTGTACAGAACCCGTAGAGGGTGTCGGAGTTTTCCATTACGACCCAGTACCCCTTGAACGGCAGGATATCGGGAATGGTCATCCCCCGGGCATACCCCCATCCCGGCTGGTTGTTCCCCGGGCTGATCACGATGATGTAACCGGTCCCTCCCCCGGAGGTCTCGTTGATGCTTATCAGGGCCTGGTTTAGCGGTATCGCCGGGAACGTCCCGTTCTCGTAGAACGGCGACGACCCGATGAGGTTTGGCCCTTCGTTGAGCACCCGGGAGGGCGGGGAGGTCACTCCTGTGGACGGCGAGAGATACGCAGTGGCCGAACCGTCCACATTCACGTAGAGGGCGTCGAGCGGGGAGAGGGTGTCAGACCCCGAAGGGATGTACCAGTACCCGTTCCACCCGAGCACCGACCTGATCTGGGGCTGTCCCCTGATGTCCAGGATTGTTTCCAGGGTGGACTCCTCCCACTGGGTCTCGAAGGGGGTGGAGAGAAGGTTCCATCCGTTCCCGAGCGGGACCTCGAAGGTCTCGACCGGGACCAGCTCCGCATAGAGGTCCACGGTCTCGTCCTTGGCGGGCCGGTCCGTGATCGCAGCGGTGAACGGCTCGTACCCCGGCTTTTCAACCGTATAATCGAAGAACGGGGTGCAGGTCAGGCAGACCTGGACCAGGAGGGTCCCGTTCTCGATGCTTCCCACATAGGAATCCCCGAAATATACTCGTGCCCCGTCGACATTACAGTGGACGAGGTAATACCCCTTGTCGCCACCGATTACAATTGGGGCCCATGCTGTGATGAAATCATCCTTTGTTGAGGAATATGAGTCGTTACCGCAAAATATGGTGAGCGATACATTGTAACTCCCCTCCAGTTCGTAGGTATGCGCCGGATTCTCATCCGTGGAGGTCGTATTGTCACCGAAATCCCAGAGGACCGAGTCATGGGTGCTCACGTCCGTCTGCGTGAAATTCACCTCGAGAGGGATGAACCCCGACTGCGGCTCGGCATCGAACTGCAGGGTAGGACGGGCGGTGATGAACATTTTCGCGAAGTTCGCCTGGATGGTGTGGTTCTCCGAAACATCAGTGAAGGTATAAGTCACCGGCTGGAGCGAGGGCTCCCCGAAACTGTACGGCTGCCCGTCTACCGTAAAGTTCCATACCACGTACCGGGTCCCTGCACCCCAGCAGTTGACATTCCCGGGATCGGGAGTGGCGATGAAACTCTGGTTTTCGCCTGCGGCGACAGCAATACTCCCGGCAGGGTCGATCGAACCGTCCGGTCCTGCAGTAGCCGTGATCGTATAGGTCGCCGATTCGTTGCCCTCATCTTCCAGGATCTCCGCTCCTGCACCGGCAGTCAGGATCGCCATGCAGATCAACAGGGCGATTGCCGGAAGGAGGTATCCGCATCTGGTTTTTTCCATTTTGCCACCTGTATAATAAGATCCGGATGCTGAAGCCTCATAAAACTATCTGTTTCCGGAAGCAGCAGTGCAGCGAATATGGCTTGACAATTGCGGGGTGGAAAACGGCATTTTGTTTCGGGGTTTGGATCCCCGGCGTATACAAGTGACAGGGAGATAAAAGTGGCCCTGTGTTCCCAGGCTTCAGCCAGGGGAAATATCCGGCAAAATTCCTGGGTTTTCAGAACCGCTCGGGTCTGATCCGTAAACGTGATTGATTCGTGCCTTCCGGGCGGATTCGACTCTCATATCCGGAATATCCCTCAACAGCACTGCCGGCTCACCCGCCGTCGATCCAGACTTCGGGCGGAATTATACCTGTTGAGATCGCGGGAATAGAAATCCGGGTCCCGTCCCTGTTTTACTGCTTCTCCTGCTCTTCCCGCTCCGCTTCACCATACAGGTGGTGGTGGAGCTGGAGAAACCGTCTGACCTTGTCGGATTCTATCCAGCCCCGGTCCAGTTCGGTGATGATATCGTCGATCTCTTTCGCCGCCCGGATGATCTTTTCGTTCGTCCGGCCCCCGCCCATATCGGCGAGTCCCACGATCACCGAGAGCGGGTTCCTGATGGAGTCGTTCAGAATTGCCATCTGTTCCAGGTTCCTCGCGATCTGGGCGATGGCGGACGCGATCCGCTCCTCGGCCTCCTTCTGCTCGGTGATATCCTGGCTGGTGCCGATCACCCTCACCGGGTTACCCTGCCCGTCCGTGATCGTCCTGATACGGAAGTGCACAATTTTTATGGAGCCATCCTGACGGATGATCCCGTGTTCAAGGTCCCGCTCCCCACCGTCACGGATTACCTCCTCCATTGCCGCCCGTACCCTCTCCCGGTCCTCGGGGACGATAAACCTGATGAACTCCTCGGGGCTTGCCGGCACCTGTTCGGGCGTGATCCCCACGATCTTCGAGAGCTCGTCCGACCACACCAGGGTACCCTCAGGGATGTTATACTCGAGGCTCCCCACGTGGGCGAGCGACTGGGCCTCCACGAGCTGGTGCTGGCGGGTGCGGAGGTCCTGTTCGGCACTCCTCCGCTGGATCAGTTCCCAGAACGTGTTCCCGAGCGTGGTGAGCGCCCCCACGTCCTCTTCGGTGTACGGCCCCTCCTTGTTCGCGACCGCGACCACCGTCCTTATGCGATTCCCTTCGAATACCGGCACCGCCATGAAGCGGAGTATGGGCACATGGCCCTCGGGATATCCTTTTTTTCCCTCGTAGGCGGGATAGTCGTTCACCACGATCGCCCTCCTGCTCCGGATGCATTCGGCCCATATCCCGGCCGTTGCGACAGGATAGTGGAGCGGCACCCGTGATACGGCACATTTGGGCATGGTCCCCTTCGACCAGGCGTGAATGGAGAGCACGGACTCGTCCTCGCTGACCAGACCGAGGAATCCGAACCTGCTCCCGGTGATCCTGATTCCCCCTTCCAGGGCACTATTCCGTATATCGTCCTCCGGGGCTTCCGCGAGGGCGTGGATCTCCAGCAGGGCACGGACCCTCGCATTCTGTAACTCGCGTTCGGTTTCAATCCTCTTCTGCTCGGTCACGTCCGTGAGGATCCCGGTCAGCCCGGTTACCGTGGTCCCCCCGTCCTCATAGACGGCGTTGCTCATCGCGGAAAGGACGTGAATACCCCCCTGCCGATCGTAACCCCGGAATTCCACACGGACATTCCGTCCTTTAAGGCTTTCCTGGTACACCTTTGCGAGCGCCTCCCGGTCTTCCGGCACGACGTAGTCCATGAACGGCCGGCCGATCACCTCTTCCGGAAGGTACCCGAGCATCTCCCGTATCGCCGGGCTGAAATAGGTGATGAGTCCGGTGGTGTCCACGGTATAGATCACCTCCGCGATGTTCTCCACCAGGTTCCGGTAGTTTTCCTCGCTCTGGGCGAGTGCGGCCACCGCCGCCCTCTCCCGTTCCCAGACCTCCAGGTGGTGAAGGGCGAATCCGAGATCATGGGCCACCTCCGAGAATATCTCCTCCTCTTCGGGATCGATCGAGAGCCCACCGGGGAGCACCGCCGAGATCACCCCGTATATCACTCCTTCCGCCCGGAGCCCGCTTACCAGTATGTCCTTCCCCAGCCCCCGGAGCGGGCACCCGTTACATTCCGGGGTGTTTTCGAGGACGTGGACTACCCCGGAATGGTCCCGTGCCTCCCCGACACATGCGGGGAACCGGCCTTCGGCGATCCAACGCCGGAACTCCTGCTCGCATTCCTCCATACCTGCACTGCTCAGGTGGAGGGGCCGGCCGGTCGGGTCCTGGATCAGGATCCATACCTGGGAATACCCCCGTTCCTGGACGAGTGACACCGCTACCCTGTCCATCAGCGTATCGCGGTCCGATGCCTCCGTGATCAGCCGGTTGACCGAGCGGATGGTCATGAGCACGCGGTTCAGGTGGGCAAGGCTCTCCCGGGCGTTCTGCTGCGCCGTGATATCCTCGAAGGTGGTGTAAACCCCGGACGGTCGTTCCTCTCCGGGTTCTATCAGCGGGACGGAATTGACCATCAGCCAGTTGAACTGCCCGCGTTCAGGGTTGAATATCCCCAGCATCTCCTTCGAGGGTTCTCCGGAACGGAGGGTACGCATCGCCGGCTGCTCCTCCAGGGGGAAGACGGCCCCGTCCTCGCGTACCGCCTGCCACCGCGGGTCCATGGGTTTCCTGCCCTGCATCTGGTCGATGGAAAGCCCGAGGATTCGTTCGGCCGCCGGGTTGGCGAAAAGGACCTTTCCGTAACGGTCCTGGTAGATCACCCCTTCCGTCATCGTCTCGTAGAGGGTGCGGAACCGTTTTTCGCTCTCGGCGAGCATATCCTCGGCGTTCTTCCGGTCCGTGACGTCCATGGAAAGGATGAAAATTCCTTCCGGGACGGGCTGGATACTCAGTTCGAACCAGCCCGACCCCCCGCCGGGATACACGAACTTATTGACGATCCGCGTCTGGACCCGGTCTTTCATGCAGTGGTTCAGAACCTCGAACAGTTCGGTATGCTCTATCCCCGGATACGCATCCATCATCCGCTCACCGAGCAGTTCCTCCCGAGTCCGCCTGCCCTGCAGGGCGACCGCTTCGTTCACGTACCGGTAGCGCCAGTCGAAGTCGATGATCTGGCACCCTTCCATCATGGTGTCGAGGACGTTATGGTAGCGCTCTTCTGTCGCCTTTCGCGCTTCTTCTGCCTCCTTCTGCTCACTTATGTCAGAGACTACTCCATAGAGTCCCTGGGGGGTTCCGTCGGGACCGGCGATGATCCGGCTCCTGGTCCGAAACCAGATCAGGGAACCGTCCGGCCTGACAAGCCGGAACTCGACGTGCATTGAGTGGCCTGCCAGAGTCTCCCGGAACGCCTCGTTTATCGCCGGAATATCTCCGGGATACACGAACTCGACATACGGGTGCCCGACGATCTCTTCGGGTGTATACCCGGTCACCTGCTTCACCACCGGGCTGATGTAGGTGACGACTCCCCGGGTGTCGAGCGAGATGATGATATCGTTGATGTTCTCCACCAGGTCGCGGTAGTTTTCTTCGCTCGTTTTTAATGCCGCTTCGGCTTCTTTCCGGGTGGTGATATCGGAAATTATTCCCTGGTAATGAGTGATCGTCCCCTTGTCGTCCCTCCGTATCCAGGTCCAGTCCTCCACCCACCTGATCTCCCTTCCGGAGGTAAGGATCCGGTATTCCTGGGTGAAATGGGTTCGTCCTGGTTCGGCGCTGTACCGGCCGATCTCAGAGGTCACCCGGGAGAGGTCTTCGGGAAGAATAATGGTCGAATAGGGGATCCGGCCGGAAGTAAAGTCATCGGGTGAGTATCCGAAATATTCTATATTGGCGGATACGTACTCCACCGGCCATCCTTCGACCGCCCTCCACAGGAAGGCGACTGCAGGGCTGTTCCGGACGATGAAGTCGAGTTCGCTGATGTCGTCGTAGGCCTGTTTAAGCGCCCTCTCCTCCTCTTTTCTCGCGGTAATATCGAGGAGCGACGCGACGCTCTTCCTCGTGCCCGGGATGATGTCGACAGTGAGGAGAATATCCCTGACCTCACCGTTCCCCCTTAAAAACCGGAATTCATACTGCCTGAGGGCCTGTTCCGGGTTCTCCCTGCGGAGCATATGCTGGTTTTTCATCCTGTCCAGATCTTCGGGCAGGACAAACTCGGTCCAGTGTTTCTTTCCCTCCAGCGCCTCGCGGGGAAACCCGCTCAATCGGACGAACTCGCTGTTCGCCAGGCTGATAGTGGTGTCGCCCTCAAGCACCACCATCGCGGTACCGGTCGTCTCAAAGACGGTACGATACTTCTTCTCGCTCTCCCGCAGTTCCGAAAGAAGGAGCATGGAAGAGAGCCCGTCGGCGAGCCTTCTGCCGATCTCGGTGAACAAACGCTGTTCCTTGTTGGTCCAGGCATGGGGGTGGGTACAGTGATGCAGCCCGAAGATCCATGCCTTCCCTCTCCGGGGATGGAGCGCCATGATGATCTGGGACCTGATGGAGAACCGGTCTCCGAGAGGAACTGCCCGGGCGCTCGTGGGGTCGAATATCACCGGGCCCTCGGTCCTAAGCGCGTCCCTGAACGCGTCCGCAACATCGGGGGTGACCGCGATCTCCGCGTCGGGAGAGAAGTCTAATGCCCACTCTTCCCGGGACCGGATCATCGGGACACGGAACGAGCCGGCCTCCGGGTCTCCCGGGTAGAGAAGCCAGGCCCGGTCGCTCTCGAGGATTTCCCGTGCGAGGTCGAGGACCCGCGTTATCATCCGGTCTGGATCTGCCTCTTTGCGGATGATCTCCTCAATTTTTTCCAGATCCTCAAGATAGAGAATATACTCGGAAGAGATGGATTCCGCCCGTTTCTGCTCGGTGATATCGACCCCGATGACGATGAACCTCGCTTCACCATGAACAGGGAGCATGCGGGTATTCCAGGAGATGGTCTTTTTCTCTCCGTCCCTGCATACGATGGTGGCCTCCAGATTGGAAAGGAAGTCCTTCTCCCCGATAATTCGGGTAATATTCGAGGTCATCACCCGCCTGTACTCCGGGTCCGGGTAGAGTTTCTTCCAGATATCGTTCTTCCCGACCACGTCTGTCGCAGGGTACCCGCTGATGCGCTCCGCCGCCTTGTTCCACAGGAGGACCGTCCCGTTCGCGCCGAGCACGGTGAGCCATACCTGTGCGTTCATCATGCTGCTCTCCAGGAGATCGGCGACATCCCGCAGTTCGTCCCTGCTCCGGGACAGTTGTTCGGAGAGCAGTGCGACGAGGACCGCGACCACGATGAAAAAAAATACCCGTATACCTGCCCCCCAGATCTCCACTATGTTTCCGGGCATGAAGAGCGCCGTAAGCGCGAGATACACGAGGCTCAGGAGCACCGACAGGAACACCCCGGTTCTCCGGTAATAAAACGCGAGGAGGACGATGGGGATATAGTAGAGCTGGGCGAACACCGTGGTCACGCCGAGAGAGAGGGAGTAAAGGGTGACCGCGAGGGTGATCACGACGCTGAGAAGTATCAGCGCCTCCCAGATCCGGCCGGTGATCCCGAAGACCGGCCGGCCCCTGTCGGTGAGCACGCCGAACCGCTCTCCCGCGTATTCCCGCCCTTCAGGGTCAGCCAAACCCCCACCTCATATACTGTGCCATAGACCTCCGGTTATAAATTGCTACCGGTGAAAAAAATGCCCGAATTTTAGGGTTTTTTTCAGGTTATCCTGGAGAGTTTGTATGTTTTGGCGAGGTTCGGGAGATCGTTTGCCACGTACACGAAGGCCATCCAGCTCCACTCTCCCCACCTCGCAGTAAGTTCCGTTACCACGCGGGGGATCTCCTTACGGGGGTGTTCCGGTGTCGCCCCGAGGAAGAGCTCCGAGAGGAACATCACGGACCAGGTATCCACCGGGAGGGAGCTCCCCCCGAGAATGATCCCCGCGGAATATGGACCGATGCCCGGAATGTCCCTCACCATCCTTTCGGCTTGGTCCGGGGGGAGCCGGGAGAGCTCCCTCATGGAAAGGGGGTGCTCTGCCAGGTAGTGCGCCGCCTGCACCAGCCGTTCCGCCCGGTACCCGAGTTTTGCCTTCCCACGGAGCTCTCCAGGATCGACCCCGGCAATCTTCCGGGCGGTAGGCCAGAGGGTCACCGCTTTATCATCAAATTCGAGGGCCGTGCCGTAAAGATCCAGCACCGCCTGCATCATCTGGTTGCTCCTGGTCATGGGCGCCATCTGGAGAAGGATCGCGAGTATGGTGTCCCCGAAGATGTCGTCGAACATCCCTACCCGCATCCCGTAGAGGTCGTCGACAGTGGCAGAGAGAACGGGATCATCCCGGGCGAACCGGTAGAACCCGGCAAGGTCCTCCCCTGCGCCGAGGCCCGTCCCTACCTGGGCTTGTAACTCCCCGAGTGTCCCTGAGTCAAGGGATTCCTCACAGAATACACGGACATTTACCCCCGATGTCCCCGACTGCATCTTCAGGCCGACCGGGACGTCCCCGATACGGATCCCGCTCCAAAGGACTCCGTCCTCGAACGTCTCTTTCGGAGTGGCCCAGTGCCACCCCGCGGGCTTGGCAACAGTGAGCGGAAAATCGAACGGCTCGGGGATCCGGAGCCTGAACTGATGACGCATGGAGAGGTGCATGCGGTTCCTGTGGCACTCCCTGGTATAAAGGGTACGGGCACGCATAGTGTGACCCTGCACCAGATGCTCGTGCTGGTGATTCCCTGTCTGCCCCAGTCCGGAGCATCCCCAATCCATACCATCGGGCCCGGATGGGATGGGGAAACCTCGCCACGGCTCGTGAAAGGAAAAAGACCTGAAAAATATGGCGATGTGTGTGGAGGAGAAACGCGGGCATAACCGGGAGGTCTCGTGGGGGGGATTGCACTCCCCCGGGCACTGAAGTGAGTATCCGCGTTTCCCCTCTATCCTGTTCCGGGACTTACTGAATATCCGTGGGGCGGGAAGGGGAAGACAAAAAGCCTTCCCAGCAGGATTTCATGAAAAACCCGATCTCCTGCCGCCGGAGCCTCATGATGGAGTCCCGGACCATTGTACAAAAGATATGAGCAGACCATATATCAATTTGTTGAACTTGTCGGTTCATTCAGGTGAAACGTGCGGCAAAATTCCTCGCGAACGCCTGCAAAAGGGTTCTTCGTCAGGTCGGGTGCGGCTGTACGCACGCCTGTGGTCTTCATGGATCCGAGGGATAGTGGCCTTTCCTCTACCGTTGCCATCCGTCAGGTAAGAGTGCACCTCGGCATGGTGTCACATCCCCCTCACCGCCGGTTCGCTCCATTGAACTATTTTCCGAATTCCTTTACTGCATAACTAGGGATATCAACAGATTTTCTCTGAAAAATCACATTTTTCACCAAAAATATTTTATATCCTATAACTTTCACAGAATATCTGCTGAGTATTCAGCAAAAAACGTAGGAGGAATGTTACGATCCGTAAAAATCTCATTCTCTTGATGACTCTTGTCTTCGTGCTTGGCACGGGATATGCAATGGCAGATACCGGCTGCCCCCAGGTCCCTGAGACCCAGGGGTTTACCACGGCCACTGCGATGTCCGTTCTGGGGACGGTGACCGAAACTGACAATATTGTAAATATCATTGCCAATCATGGAGGACCCACCCTTCCATTCCCTATGGGTGCGGTTGGGGAACAATCAGAGTACACCAGCACCTACACTGAAGAGACCATCGCAGACCAGGGTCTTATCACTTACACAAAGGGTATGAGCACCGATACGTCCGGGATGGCGACGACAAATCTGTTCAATGTGCAGACCAGCAAAGTAGTCGAGTTTATCGGGACCGACACCGGCAGAATGGTCTCGGATGAAAACACTGTTCTCGACGGAGCCGGAACGATGTTCGGTGATAGCAATATACTTATTTGCCCCTTCGCCAGCCCGGGTATTAATATAAATCCGCCGTTCTGCAACATTGTTCAGGAAGGATCCGGTGTTGATCTCACCCTCGGCTCGCTCACCACGGAGACTGCTCAGCGATATATCATGGAAAACGCCGGTCCTTCGGTCATGAACCCTGATTATCAATATCCGGTTTCAGATCCGGGAGTCGAGTCAGATTATTCGATCAAGCTTACCGGCTTCGGTGACATCCCTGCGATGGGGAGTGCGGAAGCCTCTATCGAGGTGCATGCCCAGGAATCCCGGTTAGGTTTTGATAAAGCAGAAGACCTGGTATACTCGGAGACCACGACCGCAAGCGGCGACATCACCCTCTTCCAGAAAGTGATGAACTATAATTCAAAGATCACCGGTCCCGGGTACCGGATATTCATTTAACCTTTTTTCTCACATAAAAACGTGAATTTTTCAATAGATGGTTTTATATATACGTTAAATTTTAATCGTATCTGCTGAGAAATCAGCAGAAAGTAGGGGGAATTTTACCATTAAGAGATTTGTTCTACTGACTGCTATCGCGCTCGTACTCTGTACCGGGCTCGCGATGGCCGATACCGGAGTCCCTCAGGTCCCCGAAACCCAGGGATTCTCGACCTCAACGACTATGTCAGCGATCGGGACGGTCACCGAGACCGACAGCGTCGTGAACATTATCGCGAACTGCGGCCATGAGACCCTGCCTTATCCGCTGGGGCTCCTGGTCAGAGATCACGCCGAATACACCAGCACGTATACCGAAAGCACGATCGCAGACCAGGGCCTGGTCACCTATGCAAAATCAATGACCACTGATACGGCCGGAGTGCCAACCCCCAACCTGTTCAATGTGGAGACTGACAAAGTAGTCGAGTTCATCGGCAGCGATACCGGACGCATGACCTCGGACGAGAACACGGTCCTTGACGGCGCCGGTATATCATTCCTTGATTCGGAGATCCTGATATGCCCGTTTGCATCGGGAACTAACAATGTTAACCCGGCATTCTGCAATATCGTTCAGGAAGGGAGCAGTGTCGACCTGACCCTCGGTTCGCTCACCACCGGGACACAGCAGCGCTATATCATGAAAAAGGCGAGTGGAGACGGTGATCCCGATCTGCCGGTCTCGGACCCGGGTGTCGAGTCTGATTACAGCATCAAGCTCACCGGATTTGGGGATATCCCTGCCATGGGAAGTGCAGAGGCTTCCATCGATGTCCATGCCCAGGAAGGCCGGATCCACCTGTCATTCCCGGTACCAGGAATTCATGACCCCAAGGCCGAAGACCTGGTATACTCCGAGACCACTACCGCCAGCGGGGATATCAGCCTGTTCCAGAAAGTAATGAGCTACAACTCAAAGATTACAGGGACGGGAACATCGATCATTCCGACTGGAGCTTAATTTCACTTTTTTTTTCTTTTGAAAGAGGACCATCTTCTGTCTCTTGCACCACGTTAGAGAACGATACCACCACATCGATGTGCCTCTTAAGGAAGGGAGAGAGATTATCGAGTTCACGGTCGGAACCGACCGCACCCCGAAGGCGGGCCAACCTTCTCGTCAAGCCCTCCGCCGCACGCGGTGAGAACCTACCCTCTTTGAGAAGGGTACGAGTTCCAATTCAAAAATCACTGCACCGTCTCCATCCCCTCCCCGGGATAACTTTATTCCCCGATTGAAGGCATATTCAGAACACTCCGCTGCGAGCGGAGAGTATCAATACGCTTCCGGAAAGTGATGAATTATTGATGATAGATTACCACACCGGAATCCTATACTCCCTGGAATTACATTTAAGAGCGAAACCGGCACGCATTTCATAGATGCACTTATATATAAGTTGAATTTCATTTTTATCTGCTGAGAAATCAGCAAAATGTAGGGGGAATGTTTACCATTAAAAAAATTATTCTACTCACGGCAATCGCACTCGTACTCTGTACCTTTGGTGCGATGGCCGATACCGGAGTCCCTCAGGTCCCCGAGACCCAGGGATTTTCGACTTCCACGGCGATTTCCGCACTCGGCACGGTGACCGAGACAGATAGTGTGGTAAATATCGTGGGAAGCCTCGCATTGAACTTGCCGATACCCGCTCCACTGACCACTCTTTACATAGATCAAACGGAATATGTCGGCACATATACCGAGAACACCATCGCCGATCAGGGACTTGTCACGTACACAAAGGGTATGAGCACTGATACCTCCGGCATGGCAACCGAGAACCTGTTCAATGTGCACACCGACAAAGTCGTGGAGTTCGTCGGGACCGATACCGGCCGGATGACTTCCGATGAGAACAGCGTCATTGACGGCGCGGCAACCTCATTCCTGACCCAGTCAATCATGATCTGTCCCTTTGCAGCAGGGCAGGGGCAATTCAATGCGGGATTCTGCAATATCGTTCAGGAAGGGAGCAGCGTCGACCTGACACTCGGTTCACTCGCCACCACGAGCGATCAGCGGTACATCATGAAAAAGTCGGCAAGTGACACGGCCATTGATGTACCGGTCTCAGATCCCGGTGTCGAGTCCGATTATTCCATAAAATTAACCGGGTTCGGTGATGTTCCTGCTATGGGCAGCGCCGAGGCCTACATCGATGTACATGTTCAGGAAGGGAGGTCGCTCTATGGCGAGCCGGGGCCGGGCATTGAGCCCTTGTATCCCAAAGCGGAAGATCTGGTCTACTCCGAGACTACAACCGCAAGCGGAGATATTACCCTCTTCCAGAAGGTAATGAACTATAACTCAAAGATTACCTCCCCGGGCGTATTTACGCCCCCGACATAATTTTTTTTTTTGAGTTATAGCACGACGAATCTTTCATCGCCGCGCTCCCATGGTAGTTGAATTTCACTCCCATTCGCCGGGCAATGGCGGCATAATTCCAAGATTTCCTATTATTTTGCGGACCGGTAACCCTTCGGGATGTCGTATTGTTTCCACCCTCGTACTGACAGCTGTCCAGTCCGGATCGCCACGATCCAGCAGAAGCCCTGCGGAAAAATTTATTTCAGGAGATCGTAGCGGTTGCGCCTGCGATAGATCATAACCGCTATTGCTGCAATGATCGCGATCACCACGATAGCGATGATGATACCGGATAACCCGCCGAGGTCAATCCCTCCGCCGGATGGCACTGCCGCGGTGGATTCCGTGGATAACGATGCACCCGTTCCGGGTGCCCGGGTTGTTCCCGTGACGGATACCGGTGCCGTCGTCTGCGTCGTAACCGGGGAGGTGGGGGCTGACACCGTGACGTAGTTGGGGAGTTTCATTTCATCGCTGGCACCCCCCCCCGTGACGGTCAGGGTCACCGTGTAAGCCCCGGTCTGGGTGTACGTATGGGACGGGTTGGCAAGGGTACTGGTCTCGCCATCTCCAAAGTCCCACTGCCAGGACCCGGGAGACCCCGTCGATGCATCCATGAATGTTACGGTGAGCGGCGCGCTTCCTCTGCGGGGTGCCCCGAAGAATGCCGCCTCAACCCCGGATCCGGTCGACGATGTCGTGGTAACCGAGGTCGTGGTGGTTGTGGCGGTCGTGGTTGCCGTGGTGGTCGCAGTGGTCTCGGGCGTTCTCACCTCGATCAAATCGTTCCTGATGGCGGTGTAACTAAACCCGCCGATGACCGTGTTCATGCTCACGCTGTAGGTCCCTGGTTCGGTATAGATATGGTACGGATTTTGTACATACGCAGTTGTACCGTCGCCGAAAAACCATTCCCACGACGTGGGAGTTCCTCCCGTCGAGGTATCGGTGAACTGGACGCCCAACGGGGCGCTCCCGTAGAGGGGTTCTGCAGCGAACCAGGCGACCGCGGCAACCGGCGCAGATGACGCTATTGTCGTCTGGGTGTTCGTCGTGGTGACGGTGGTCTGGACCGTGGTCTCCGAGGTCGTCTGCGTGCCCGTCGGCGCTGTTGTGGTGGCGTTCGTCGTCTGCGTGGTCGTCACTGTGGTGTTGTCGGCGCATACCGCCGCAGGAATAGCGATCATGATGAGCACGAGTGCAATGACCAGAAGCACTGCCGGGACCCCGGGTATCAGGGCAGTCTTCATAGTACGTGGCTCTCCCGGGACTTTACGGGACCTGTGATTCATCTCTTCGGGCATGGTGTGATACTCCGGGCATTCCGTTCCCGGGCGTGTACCAGAATTCTCTCTCCTCCCTGTAAATATTTCCCGTTGGCTGCACCCTCTCGATGCCTCTCGGCTCACCGGGGAGCGGCTCATATTCGCGAAACCCTCGTATACAAAATTGTCCCGGACCGATTCGAGTGCGGGAAGAGGCAAAAATTGGGATTCTTCGGAAGGTGGAACTCATCGCGTTGTGGTTTTCACATCGATGGACCGGCGACATCGGGCATCCTATGTTCGCCAGGCGCTCATCCCACCTGGCAGAGAAGAGAAAGACCTTCTCAAAAACAATAAAAACATTTTTATTATCGAAAATTTTATTTTTTCGTGCTGATTTGTTCAGCACCTGTCCGAAAAGGGTGAATTATGATCAAAGAGATTTTGGTTTTGTCCGCTATTGCGCTGGTACTTTGTACCCTCCCCGCCATGGCCGACACCGGTTGTCCCCAGGTCCCCGAGACCCAGGGGTTCGTCACCTCGACCGCAATGTCTGCAATCGGTACGGTGACCGAGACCGACAGCGTTGTGAACATCATCGCAAACTACGTCGAAGAGGGATCAACGCTGCCTTACCCACTCGCAGGGACTACGGAGCGGGCCGAATATACCAGTACCTATACCGAGAACACCATCGCCGACCAGGGGCTCGTCACCTATGCCAAGGGAATGACCACCGATACTGCCGGTGCCGCAACGACTGGCCTGTTCAATATCAGGACCGATAAAGTGGTCGAGTTCATCGGGACGGATACCGGCCGGATGACCTCATCCGAAAACTCTGTACTTGACGGGGCGGGATCGGCATTCATGGATGAAGATATCATGATCTGTCCCTTCGCCAGCCCGGGGCTTACCGTTAACCCTGACTTCTGCAATATCGTCCAGGAAGGGAGCGTCGTCGACCTGACTCTCGGTTCGCTTGCCACGGACACCGAACAGCGTTATATCATGGAGAAGGGAGGTATCCGGGGAGGGATCGAGGGATGGGATCTCCCGGTCTCCGATCCGGGTGTCGAATCGAACTACAACATCAAGCTGACCGGGTTTGGGGATATCCCCGCGATGGGCAGTGCGGAATCGTATATCGATGTGCATGTCCAGGAAGCAAGGTACTACAGTGCTATGGAGGACGTGAAAGCCGAGGATCTGGTCTACTCCGAGACATCGACCGCAAGCGGCGAGATTACCCTCTTCCAGAAGGTCATGAGCTATACATCCCGGATCACTGCCCCGGGCGAGTACCTCGTAGGATAATAACCGGCCTCCATTCCTTCTTTTTTCGAGTGCCGGAAGATATCGGAGAGGTTCCCGGGTCTGGTACTGATATTCTTCACGTTCGGCAAAAAATCAGGTATATAATGGCGTTTCAGGGATCTATGCGGCATCATGTACCGGAACACATTTTCCCGCTTCGATTGCGAGGTGGCAGGAATACATCCATGCGACGGCCGGTAAAGAGCCATGAACCGGATTCGTCACGCCCGCATAACCCACCGGGTCTGAATCGCCCCCGTTGGGCAGAAATTCTTGCACTGGAAGCACCCGATGCATGAATTCCCCCGGATCGGTTCAGCGACCTTCTTCGCCATCTCGAACACCCCCATGGAGCACTGGTCCACGCAGGTCCCGCACCCGGTGCATATCGAGGGATCAACGTATATCTCGATGAACAGCGATATCGGCGTGGATTGCATTGGGCCGCCCCCCGGCGGTAATGTTCTCTCTGCGAATATCGGGCATATAGTTAACCCAAAAAGTTAACCCAAAAAATCCGAACGGGGAGTAATCAGGGAGCACCTTGCGGGATTTCTTTGGTGGCGGGGAGTATTAATCCTGAAAATGTTTATCCCCTTGGTATCCGTCCTTCTTCTGGGAGCACGATGCAGGAGACAAGACCAGTGCCCGAGGTTATCCCGGTCAGGCTCGGTATCACCACGGCATTCATCGTAAGGCAAAAGGGGGTGATCCTCGTTGATACCGGGTTTCCCGGGAGTGCGGATACGATCCTCCGGGTAATGGAGCAAAATACCATTGCGCCCCGGGATGTCCGCCTGATTCTCCTGACCCACGGCCATGCCGACCACGCGGGCTCGGCCGCGGAGCTCCGTGCCCGGACCGGGGCCGGGGTTGCCATCCACCCCGCCGATGCGGAGATGCTCCGGTGCGGCGACCAGGGGTGCCTCCGTCCCACAAGTCTTTTGGGGAGAGTCCTCGGGCCGTTCTTCGGAGGAAAAAAGAAATCCTCGTTTCCTTCACTGGACCCGGACCTGGTCCTTCGGGAGGGAATGAGCCTTGAACCCTACGGGATATCCGGCACGGTACTATGTACCCCCGGCCACACCCCGGGATCGGTCTCCATTCTTCTCTCCTCCGGAGATGCACTCGCAGGGGACCTTCTTTTCGCCCACCCGCCTTCCGGGCGCCCCGGGCTCCCCTTCTGGGCCGAAGACGTCGAGACCGCGAAGATGAGCATCCGGACCCTGCTCTCATACCATCCGGCCAGGATCCACATCGCTCACGGGGCCATGGTGAGGGGAGACGCGGTGAAGATCCCTTGAAAACTCCGTATCACCGGAATTTTGTGGGAATATCCTGTCCGGCACTTTCCGCCCTGCGGCCCCCGGCACTCCATAGGATCCGAAGTATATCAGGCAATTTATTCCGACGGATTTCATAGAGCAACTTATATACCCGCGAGCATAATTGAGGCATACAAATCCCGGATGGAACCTCCCCACCACCCCATTCCCGGGAAACCGGTGATGTTTCAGATGGCAGCCCCTTCCGGCAAGGACCAGAATATCCAGGCGTTCAGGCATCGGCTCAGGGCCCACCCCTTCCTTGGAGCGATCGTCATCTTCGTAGTTCTTCTCCTGCTCCTCAGCTGGGGCGCCCAAGTCTACGTCGACAGCCTGGAGGGCCAGGACAGGATTGTCACCGACCGGCACCTGATGGTGTACAGGAACGGCCTTGAAAATTCCCTCTATTCCCGGATCGTATTGGTCCGGGATACCGGCGCGACGGTCGAGGGTCAGGTGGAATCAACAGCCCCTCCTGATTTTTATGAAATTCTTTTCATTACCGCCTCTTCCAATCCCGCCATTCAGGACATCTCCATAGCCCCCGGGGGAGTTGTGGAGTACCAGTACTCCTCAAATAACCCGACCGGGAACCCCCGGGTCGACCTCGTCCATTCCTCTGACCCTGAGGTGAGGACTGAAGTGGCACGTGCCCTGGAGTCGAACGACGTGGTGGTGGGGCGTCCCATGACACACCCTGACGGGAGCCAGACCCTGGTGATCAGGAAGGCAATCCGGAACGAGAGCGAGGTATGGGGCATCCTCACCGTAACCTTCGATCTCTCCCCCCTTCTCCAGGAATCGCTCGGGCCCGGGAATACCTCGGCGCTTGCGCTTGCGATACGGGACGGGTCCGGTGAGGTCTTCTACGGTGATCCCGCCGTATTTGGCGAATCTCCTGTCATCCGGAGGATAAGCGTCCAGGACGGGTTCTGGGACTTCGCCGCAACCCCTCCCGGCGGGTGGGACGCCGCGGTTGCAGGGCGGATGGGAGTCTTCTGGGCCGGGGGCCTCGCCACCCTCTTCCTGGTGAGCGGCCTCGTATTCCTGGGAATATCCTCTCATTCCTCGCTTACCCGGGCGGTGAAGGAGAGGACCCGGGACCTGGAACAGGAAAAGGCGACCCTGAAGAAGATGAACCGGGCGCTCGAGGTGATCAGCGAATACAACTCCGACCTGGTCAAGGCAAAGACCGAGCCCGAACTCCTCCAGCAGATCTGCGACATCCTGGTCACCTCGGGGGACTATCCGTTCAGCTGGGTAGGGTCGCTTTCACCCCGGAACCATCCGCACCGCCTGTCTCCCCTGGTATGTGCAAGGTCCCCGGGGGTGAAGGGAGAAGACATTTTTTCTCGAGGGCGGGACCTTTCGAGGGAGGAATCGATCGCGGAACAGGCCGTGGCGAAGTCTTCTCCCGTTATCATGAGGTGTCCGGAGCCGGGGACGGAAGACCCTCTCCGTACGGAATGCGCACTCTGTCCGGACTGCAGGTCCCTGATAGCCCTGTCGCTGCTCTCCGGCGATCCGTCGCCCCTCGTGCTGGTCATCTATTCCACGAGCAGTGAAGCGTTTGACAACGAAGAGGTGGCGCTCCTCCTGCAGCTCTCGGCCGATCTCTCCTTCGGGGTCCGGTCCATCCGAACCAGGGTTGCGAGGGACGCGGCAGAAAAAGAGCTCCTGGTAAAGGGGTACGCCCTCAACTCCTCGGTCTCCGGGATCGCTCTCGCGAACCTCGACGGACGGTTCACCTACGTCAATGACTCGTTCCTGAAAATGTTCGGCTATACCCGTGCGGAAGAGGTGCTTGGCAATTCCATTTTCTCCTTCGACCCACGGAACGAGTTCGAAAAAGAGCTGATCAAGACCATCATCGATACTACGATGAAAGACGGCGGGTGGATCGGCCAGGTCGAGCCCGTCAGGCGCGACGGGACGAAGTTTTACGCGGACCTCCTGGTGAACCTGGTGCACGACGGGACAGGGACGCCGCTCTGCATGATGGCCTCGTTCATCGATGTTTCCGACATGAAGAACGCGGAGGAACGTATCGCCTACCAGGGGCGCCTGCTCTCCGAGGTGGCCGAGGCGATCGTGACGGTGGACGAGAACTTCCGGATCACCTCCTGGAGCCCGAAAGCGGTGGCGATGTTTGGCTGGGAGCGCGACGAGGCGACCGGAAAGAAGCTTGAAGACCTTCTCCGGAGCCAGTTTCCCGGAATTGAAGAGAGGGAGAACTACCGGGCCAGCAGGGAGAAAGGAGTCTGGTACGGGCAGACCAGGCAGCGGAAAAAGGATGGGACGCTCCTCTACGTGGACCTCATCACCATCGCGACGCGTGATCCGGACCACAAGATCGACGGGTATGTCAATGTGATGCATGACGTCACGGACCGGGTCAGGATCGAAGAACTGAAACGGGAGGCATTCAGCCAGATTGACAAGAACTTCATGCAGATGGCGATCTTAAACGACGAGATCCGGAACCCCCTCTCGGTGATCGTGGGGCTTGCATCCCTCGAGGGGGGCGAGACCGGGGAAAAGATCATCCGGCAGGCCGAGGAGATCAATGCCATCATCACCCAGCTCGACCAGGGGTGGATCGAATCCGCAAAGGTCCGGGAATTCATGCGGAAACACTACGGGGCCGAGGAAGAGCGCCGTAAATAACCCGGGCTCCGGACAGGGACTTATGGTCCTGCTCATCTACAGCCCCCGGGAGCGTTGCATTGAGCCACCGGGTGGCATTATGGCGGCGTTTCGGATACAATCACGGACAAGGAACCCCGGTCCTTCACGCATACAGCCCCCGGGAGTATGGCATTGCGCCCCTGGCGATGGTATGGCGGTGTTTCGGATACAATCCCTGACCGGGGTGGATCGATTGTTTGTCCCTCCCGCCCTCTTGTTTTTCATGGTGCAGCGCGCAGTAATCCTTTGAGGAACGGATCCCGTGTACACCTGGAACCCCGGCGACTACGCACGGCATTCTTCGGCCCAGAAAAAGTGGGGCGAAGACCTGATCGGGAAACTTTCCCTTCGGGGGGATGAGCGGGTCCTCGACATCGGATGCGGAGACGGTGCCCTCACCGCGATGATCGCCTCCCTGCTTCCCCGGGGCGAGGTCACCGGTATTGATCGCTCCGGGGAGATGATCGCCCACGCACGGTTCCGTTACCCTGTCGCGGAGTACCCCAACTGCCACTTTATCGCGGTCGATGCCCGGGAGATGATCTTCGAGTCGGAGTTCGACCTCGCATTCTCCAACGCCGCCCTGCATTGGATCCGTGAGCAGGGACAACTGCTTGAACGGCTCTCCCGGGCATTGAAACCCGGTGGAAGGCTTCTCTTCCAGATGGGGGGATACGGCAACGCAGAGGATTTCTTTGTTATTGCCACCACGATTGCCACCGAATACCAGTGGAAATCATTTTTCGAAGGATTCACACCCCCCTGGCGGTTCTGTTCCGACAGGGAATATTCCGTGCTGCTGGAAGCGGCAGGATTCATCCCTCTTCGTGTCGATCTCGTTCCGGTGGACATGGTCCACGCTGACAGACAGGGGCTCGAAGGATGGGTCCGCACCACCTGGATCCCGTTCCTGGAGCGACTCCCTGCATGCAAACAGGAAGAGTTCATCGGCGAGGTTGTCGACCGCTACCTTGCGTTCCACCCGACTGACCGGGAAGGCCGGACCCACGTCCGGATGGTAAGGCTCGAGGCGGAAGCGGTAAAGACTGGTCCGGGTGCCGCGAGAGTACTCAGGCACGTCTGAGAGAGAGTGTTTTTTTTGAGAGAGAACCCGTCCGGGGGTACTACGCCCTGATCTCGAGAAAAAAGGGTATTCTGAAGATTACAGGAACCCGGGCACCAGGTTTGCGACTATCCTGGTGAGCGTTCCCTGCTGGATATTGACCGTGCTCTTCCAGCTCTCGTACCCGGTCAGGTTCACCATCACGGTATGATTCCCTGCGGGGATGTTCGAGATGATCTGGGGTGCATCTCCCTTGAGCACATTATCGATGTAAATCGTTCCCCCGGTCGGATTGGATACCACCATCAGGTTCCCGGCCGGGACCGGGGTCTTGGTGGGGGTCGGTGTCTTGGTGGGCGTGGGGAACGTGGGGATCACGGTCTTGGTGGGAGTCGGGGAAGTATTCGGCACCGATACCGGTACCAGTTCCGCGTTCACCCTGGTGGTGTTCCCTTCAGTTACAGTGGCCACGGTCTGCCATGTTTTGTAGCCGGTCTTCTCCAGTTTCACGGTGTGGTTCCCGATGAGGGTCCCGGCAAGGTTGACCGGGGTGAGTCCTTTACTGACCCCGTCGACCCAGATCGCTGCGCCGGTGGGGAAAGACACCACCGAGAGCGTTCCGTAATGGGGCGGTGTTGAGGGTGTGGGGATCGTGGTGACGGTAGCAGTTCCCGTCGTGTTCCCGGTGGGGGTGGGATCGGCACCCGGTACCAGCGCGGTATATATCGTAGTGAGGGCGCCTATCTGGCCGTAGGCGGTCGTCTCCCAGGTTTTATAGCCGGTCTTCTGGAGCTTCACCGTATGAGATCCCTGGGTAAGCCCGGTGACCACCAGGGGGGTCATTCCCCGGTAAACGGAATCTATGTAAATCGATGCGTTCGCAGGGGTTGAGTAGATCCCGAACGTTGCGGAGACCGTATAGTTGTTGACCGGAGTGGTTGTTGCAGTGGGGGTAGCTGTCGCAGTCACGGTCGTGGTGGTGGTCCCGGTAGGCGTGACTGTGCTGTCGCCCGGAGTCAGGGTGGCGAGGACCTGGGTGGTTTCGCCTCCCCAGACATAGACCTGCTGTACCCACGAATGATACCCGGTCTTATCAAGTCTCACCAGGTGGTACCCGGTGGTGAGGTCCGAGATGATCCCGGGGGTGATTCCGCGATAGGCGTTGTCGATGTAGATCTTCGCGGCCTCCGGATCGGAGACTATCTGGAGATTTCCAAATGCAGGGGTGGGAACCGCGGTGGTACCCGCCGTGGTGGGTGCCACGGTGGTCGCGGTGGCCGATACGGTGGGGCTGACCCCCTCGACAAGTCCGGCAAAGACATTGGTCGTCGAGCCCACCTGGACATAGACCGATGATTCCCAGTCCTTGTACCCGGTCTTTTCAACTTCAATCAGGTGATTTCCCTGGGCAAGCCCGGTGACCACGATCGGGGTCATCCCGCTCGCGACCCCGTCCACCCATACCGACGCTCCCGTAGGATTCGAGGAGACCTGGATGCTCCCGGAGGGGACATACGGGGTGGGGGTCGGGGCAGTAGTCGCGGTGGTAGCGGCAACCAGGGCGTTCACGGTGCTGGTCAGCGCCTCATCACCGGAAGACGTGACATTTCCTGCATCCCCGCCTTGTTCGTCGGCAAGAACAGGCGCGATAAAGACAATGCCGAAAATGACCAGAACGATCAGAAAGACAGTAGTTGATATTCTCATGTTGATGCCTTCTAAGTACTCTTCTGTAAGGGTTAATAAGTATTACGTGATATTATAATTATTGTTAAATAAATTAATTTCCACAGGTCCGGGCATTCCGGATTTCCCGTTTGGGAAGGGAGGCCTTCGGACACCCCGGATCCTGCGCAACTTTTTTCCCGCATGTGCGATGCCCACACAACTCCACTCCGGTTCCTGCGGGGCCGATAACGAAGTTTTAAAGGATATTCCACGAATTTAGGACAAAAAGGATGAAGATTCCGCGTTTCCGGACCGGGTGCCGGGGGATGCGGGTCCATGACCTGTCGTGATGGAGGTCGGGACTGGCCGGACTGATCCGGGACGGAAGAACAGGGGGAGGAATAACCGGGACCGTTCGATCCCCGGTCCCGGGGGCAGGTCTTTTATCCTGTGCGGGTCATTGCTTCATGATCCCTATGAACGTGCTTGTCGTGTATTATTCCTGGAAAGGGCACACCGAATATCTCGCACAAGAGATTGCAGGAAAACTCGGCGCCCCGCTGGTAAAAATAGAGCCGCTCGCCGACCCCGGACCGGGCATGTTCGGCAAGGCAATGAAGGCCCTGTTCACGAGAAGAGAGAAGATCAGGCCCTGCCAGACCGACCTTTCGGGGATCGATCACCTGGTCGTCGCCACCCCCGTATGGTCCGGGAAGGTCCCCCCCTACGTCCACGAGTATCTCTCCCGGGTGAGCAACTGTGAGGGGAAGAATTTCTCCGTATTTGCCGAGATGGGCGGCAGAGGAGCGGATTACGCGATCATGTTCGTCCGGAAGATCCTCGGGGAGAAGGGGATGCTCTTCGTAGCCTCGGGGTTCACCATCGAAAAGGATGTGGATGCCCGGACGGTAGGCCCGCAGATCGAGGAGTTCGTGCGGGAAGTGCAGGGCACGTTCCCGGAAGAATGAAATTAATTCCCCAGGTCCCGGGGTACACCTGAACGGTGCATTGCCGGGCAGGGCCGGATTTTCCCGCACTGCTGAAAAATCCCGCCCTTTCAACCCTTATTTAATGTTCAGGGCCCGGGATTCCTTCTTTTTCCAAAAAGTAATTCTCCATCTCGAACAGTATGGTAAAATCGACATCTGCATACGCATGGGCTCCATATTCGAACGGGTCGTCCATGTCCTTGATAAGTAGCAGGAGCCCGATGATCGTCACCGCGATGACAAAGAAGATCACCAGCCCTTCGTAATACGGGTCAAGCTTGATGAAGAGGAGCACAATCAACACCCCCACCGTTGCCAGTTCCGCGATCGCATACGCCGCCGGAATGAACGAGGTCCGGGCAATGACCTGGACCCGGTTGGTGAGCCGCTCGATTGCGGAGACCTCTGCACGCAGTTTGACCAGGAACTGCGGGGGGACGTTCTGCATGGCGAGCGCCGCAATGTCGTCGTTCAGGAGGTCGATCGCACCCGTAATCTCCCGGGAATCCCACCTGTTCCCCTTGAAATTGCTATTGATCACCGCAAGGAGCCTTTGCGCATGCTCCTGAACTGCCCGCACCGTACGAGTATCCCCCACCTGGATCAGCCGTGCATCCTGGTACACGTTCTTGAATGCCCCGGCAAGTTCCGCAGGAATTTTCTCTGCTTCCTTGAAATCCACAAGGGTTCCGGTAAGGATGATGGCCAGCGTGAAGATTGCTCCTCCGACGAAGGAACCCACAACCGTATTCACCGTGATGAGGTCGAGCCCGAATGTGTCGATTGCGAGACGGACGAGCAGCAGTACGATGACAATGCCGGCCGCCTTAAGCACAATCCCCCACTTCTGCTCAAATTTATTCATAAATCAAGCGATAGGACGAGCCCCGGGATAGGTTTTACGGTTTGTTATCCGCATGTGCCGGGTGAGGCGGGAGGGAGAAAGAAAAGGATGTTTTTCAGGACTTTTTTGGCATACTATCCACCTCGGCCCCGAATCCCGGATTGCGGGAGAGAATCATTAAATAGTTCCTCAGTATACAGCCACTCCTCGGTAAAGAAGGAACATCATGACACGTAAGTCCGTATCATCTGCAGTTCTGGTCGCGGGGATCGTCCTGATCCTCGCGGTGTGGTGTGCAGGGTGTACCACGCCGGTCCCGCAATCGCCCGCGGCAGCGCCCGCGGTGAAACAGGTCTCGCATTACATGGATGCGCTCCCTTATGCGGGCGAGGTATTCCCCGGCCCGCCGGTCAACGTGGTTGTGGATACCGATACCCGCATGGTCTCCGGTTCGTCCATGAGCGTGAAGAACAACGGCGTGGAATACGGGGTCGGGCCGGCAACCGTCGACGAGAGCGGGGTTACCCTCCGGCAAATGTTCTCCCCGGATGCACCCGACGGAACCTACACGGTGACCTATACTACTTGCTTGGAGACCGGGGGATGCGAGCAGGGGACCTACCAGTTCTCTATAAACCGGTCTCTCGCGAGTTCCTATACCGACCTCCGGGGACAGTCGGCGGTCGTCATCAACATCGTGAACGGTGAGAAAGACCCGCGATACGTGATCGTCAGCCCGGGTACCACCGTTACCTGGACGAACATGGATACCGTGAACCACACTGCCGACTCGGATACCCACATGACCCACTCCAATTACCCGGAGATGGACTCGGGCGACCTCACCCCCGGGGACACGTTCACCCTGGTGCTTGACAAACCCGGCGTGTATCCGAACCATTGCAGCGACCATCCCGAGACCGAGCATGCAATCGTGATCGTACAGTAGCAACAGTGAGGAATGGAGAGGAGTGGAGTGGAGTGGAGCGGGATCATGCCCGGAAAAAGAGGTGGCAGTGGAGCGTTGCGGGTTCCCGGGGGCAATCGGAACGGGAGGCGGCGGCGGATCTCCTTTTTCGTTTTTATCCTCCTCGTCGCCTTCCTGGCCGTGCCGGTAACCGCACACCCCCCCTCCGCCATCGCCCTCTCCTACGATCCTTCCGCCGGGCAGCTCACGGTGGATATCACCCATTTTGTGACCAACACGAGCGACCATTACATAAAAGAGGTCGTGGTCCGGTCCGGGGGGCAGGTCGTGATCGCGGACCAGTATACCTCCCAGCCCGCGAATGCGAGGTTCACCTACCAGTACCCGGTTAAGGGACAACAAGGAGAGGTCCTGGAAGTGACCGCAACCTGCAACAAGTACGGGTCGCTCACCGAGCAGCTGCAGGTCGCCGCGTTACCCAGCTCGGCCGCCGCTTCGGGGATTCCTTCGATCTGGCCGTTGCACATGGGGCTCATCCTCGTCGGGTTCGCCTGCATCGGGTCGGCAGTGTTCATCGCCAGGACCCGGAGATCAACGCCCGCCTGGTTCCGGATGCACAAAGGGCTCTCTCACGCCGGGGCGGGGTTCGTGGTCGCCGGACTCGGGGTAGCGATGTACATGGTTGCCGTCTCCGGAGGCCCGCACCTCCGGGTCCCCCATGCCTATATCGGGGGGATCGCCGTCCTGGGGGCGGTAACCGTGCTCGCGGCGGGGATCGCGAAGGTTTACCTGAAGAGCAGGAAACCGATCGTCCGCAGCCTGCATATCCGTATGGGCTACCTCACGGCCGGGCTGATGGCGGCCGGGATCGCCACCGGGATATTCCTGGCGTTTTCAGTCTGACACCGAGGTCAAGTGTCCGGCGGGGGCAAACCCTCTTGTATCCGCCCCGTTTCCAAGATTCTCTTCATGCAGACCCGGCGGCTCTCTTTCACGAGGGCGGTCCTCCGGAACTCGTCGGACCATAATCTCCTTACCTTTGAACACGCCACCTTCTCTCTGCGAATGTCAAACCCGGAGATCTATCTCCCCCTTATAATCCTGGTGGCCCGGATCGTGGAGACCAGCATGGAGACCATCCGGACCGTCTACATCAGCCGGGGTCACAAGTACCTCGCCGCCGGGATAGGCGTGGTCAAGGTCGGCATCTGGCTCCTCTCCACCGGGCTGGTGCTCACCAACCTGCAGAATATTCCCGGGATCCTCGCCTATATCGTGGGATTCGGTATCGGTACCATCCTGGGGATGAATATCGAAGACCGGATCAGTATCGGGAACGTGCTGGTCCGGATCATCAGCCCCCGGGACCCCGCCCCGCTGGTCGAGCGGCTGGGGGAGATGGGCTACGGGATCACCCGTGTCGAGGGGACAGGGCGGTTCTCCCCGAACGTCTCGGTGCTCCTCCTCATCGTACCCCGAAAAGAGCTCGAGAACCTGGTGGCCCTGCTGAAGAAAGACTATCCCGACCTGCTCTTCACCGTGGAGGACATCCGGAAGGTGAGCGAGGAGGGGAGGATCTTTCACGGGAAGCATACACGCTGGATCGCCAGGTTCTTCGGCGGATGAACCTTCCTCGGCGGACAATCCATTTCTTTATTCAGGGAATGGAACTCCACCGGGTCGCACCTGCGACCACCCGCGGGGAGTTCTTTTTGCGGTTATCGTTCCCCCGGGGTATCAAAAGCCCTGTGAGGATGTTGTCGCAGACCTCACGGATCTCATAGCTTTCACCGCGATCTCCGATATTCTGATTCCTGGCGGATTCAAAAACTGAAGAGCGGCATGTTCAGAACGGTATCTGAGACCGGCAGATTGTGTGACCCGGACACCGATATCCGGGCGCCGGCATCCTGTGCCTCCCGGATCCGGCAGACATTGAAAACCACTTCCTTAATGTGCAAAAAAATCGATAATTCATCATGGCCAGGGCCTTTCATTCTCTCTACAAATTCAGGTACCTCACGTTTCTCGCCGTTATCGGCTCGCTCATAGGCTCGTTCCTCCTCCTCTACATCGGCCTTTCCCGGATATTCGAAGGCATGGTGGTGCTCTTCACCGACATCAATATCCACACCGACATGAACCTCCCGGCCCATCTCTCCGAGGACGGGCTCGTCACGGTGCTTATCGTCCAGGCGGTGGATGTGTTCCTCTTCGCCCTGGTGCTGATGATCTTCGGGATCGGGATCTATACCCTGTTCATCCTGAATCCCGACGAGCCGGAGAAGCAGAAGATCCCCTCCTGGCTCCAGATCAACAGTATCGGGGAGTTGAAGACAAGCCTCGCCGGGGTGATCATCATCATCCTCTTCGTCAACGTGCTGGAGAACATCATCATCGTGGGATACGAGAACCTTGCCTGGGAGGTCCTGATAATTCCCATCACCATCGCACTCCTCGCGGCCGCCCTCTATCTCCTCCCGAAACATTAACTGAAGCCTCCCGGATCCGATTTTAACTTTTTTCCGGCTTTGCCGGCATCCTTGCCTCGTGATGTTCCCCGGGCGTTGTACCCGCCACTTCGGGCCAACCGCGGCGCGATAGCCTCCGCATTAGTTTAACCCTGGCGGACATCGCTCGCGATCAACCGATAAGAAGAACCCGGACGGTCGAAGCCGGCAGGCCCTGCCGGGGTGAGCAACTGCCAGGCAGATCACCCGGAACGTCATTTCGGTTACATCAGACTTCTTCGATACTCCCGACATCGTAGTTATTCCACTCCCTGGAACTGATGATCGGTCCGGGGTGCTATCACGCGGACATGCCGCGCCCGGCGGATCATATCTTCCGGGGGATCCATAACTTCCAATAGAATTGAAGCTATTGCCACTACAATCGTGTTGATATTTTCAGGGAGTCAACCGGGAGTACAGGTGCCGGAATGTCCCGGTACAGTAAGGAAAGAGCATTATACCATGAGAAAAAGCAGCATTTTCATAATTTCCATCGCACTCGCGATGGTCCTCTCCGCGGGAGGGTTTGCCGCTGCGGCGACTGTCGCCACCGGAGACATCTCGGAGACGAGCTCGCTGGTCTGGACGATCTCTTCAGACGCGATCGATGGCGTGCTGGTGCCTGGAGAGGCCCAGTCGACGAGCACGTACGGGGAATCCACCCACGCGACCGGTGGCACTTCGGGGTACTACAAGGTATTTACCCTCGATACCGCGAACAAACCCCGGGGCCAGTATAACGTGGACTCGACCAGGATCTTTTCGTTCGACGGGATCGGGGACGGGAACGGTACCGGACGGGCGGTATCGACCGAGAACATCGGGATCGATACCATGGGAATGCCGAGGAACGCGTCATCCGTGAGCGTGAACCCGTTCCTGGAAAATACAGTGATACCTGCATTCCACAACACGGTCAACGCAGGGAGCTCCTTCGACCTTTCCCAGGGGTCGCTCGCGACCCGGGCGCAGTCACGGACCGTGACCCCCACTGCTGATGTCCCGGTGGCTCTTAACTACGACGTGAGCCTCACCGGTCTCGGGAGCGGGCCTGCGGTGGGTTCGGCAGGGGCGTACACGAACGGCCATATCGAGGAGGGCCGGGGAAACACCACCGATAAAGCCACGGATATCGTGTTCTCCCAGTCTTCGACCGCCAGCGGTCTGATCTGGGTGTTCGACAAGAACATCGGCTACGAGTCGGGCATATCCCGCCTGACGGTATAACCCCCATTTTTTAGAATCGTCAACTGATCAGCTCGTGTAATTCGTTCTCACGATCAGCGTAACCGCGATAATTCCGATAGTACCGGGGTTCTCCGGAGAGGATCCCTGGACCGGAATGGGCGAGCAGGAACTGCATGATACGCTCCTGAATTCAATAAAAAAGTCATCTCATTATTTCAAATGTCACGTTGGACGCTACCCGGTGGCGGGTTCTGATTGCGGAAATCCTATCCATCATCAGTATATGCTTCCGCCTGAAGGGAGTGTTTCCCGGAAGACCGCCGCCTCGCTTCCCGGGAGTCCCCTCGTAGCCCCCGGGCCTCACCCTTCAGCCGGTCCGGTAGTGCGCCGGGAAATAGATCGCGTCCGTTGTCTCGTCATAGAGCACGGTCTCGATGAGAGGTTCGGCACATCCGGGATCGACGTCGTTACAATAGGTCACCAGGTAATGGCCCGGCGACTCCTCTTCCCAGGTACCGGTAAAGGTCGAACCCAGCGCCTCGGCAGAGAAGGTATGGTCCTCGTTGAACGTGTACCGTTCGGTATAGTTTTTCCCGTCCGACCATTCCCAGGTGCCGATAACCCGGTCCCCGCCCTCGTCGAGGCAGCCGGAAATAAGAACGCACGCGAGCGCGGCGATACACACAAGCGAGATCTTCTTCATTTTTTCCCATGTGGATCTCTTTCTCAATGCTGATGAATCATTCCGGGTCCTGGCGGACCGGTCCCTGCATCATTCCGATACCTGGTCCCTACCCACCCACCGGCCTGTGAACACCATGACTATGGTCGGTTCAGACCAGTCTCCCGGGAGTATCGACAGGACGAGGCACTCTGCAGTGCGAGGGATATCCCCCGCGGGATCATCCCGATGACGAATCAACGCCGGAATCAGCATGTACCCGTGAGAGAAAAAGGACATGAAATAACGGGATCTTTTGGACTTTTCCCGGGTGACCGCGACCTGTTCACCCCTTCGGTTTTGACGGCCGGTTCGACCAGAGGCCGTGATCTTCGCAGTAGACCCTAACTTTCGACCCGGGGCCGACCCCGAAAAATTCCGCCTCCGGGGTGTCGCCGGGGGACAGTCCCATCACCTGGAGTTTCTTTCCTTCGGTCACCTCGATCCACTCGACGAAGTGGTCCGCCTCCATTGGCGATTCTATACCAGGCACCCTGACCCGGATGCCCGTTCCCTTCTTCTCGATCACCGGGACATGGTCTTCGCCCGGCACCCCGGGGCCCTGTTCGGCGAGCTTCTCCATGAGCTGGTCGCAGCAGATGGTACGTCTCCCCCCGTCGCGGATGATCATGGCGAGTTTCCCACAGAGATTACATCTCATGATCTCGAGCATTCGATCCACCAGGTGAGGAGAATGACTTCTACTATAAAATATTTTCCCAAGATTTCCACTGGAGATGGGAACTTGTGCGTTGCAGTGGAAATCCCTGCGTATCTTGTCCCTAATCGAAATCAGAACCTTTATCCACTACTGAAGTAAGCTAATTACTCCTGACCAGATGTCAGGGTAGGGAGGATACATATTGACCTATAAGCCATTTTTTCTTTTAGCGGCAGCCATTGCGCTGCTCATCCTGTGTCCGGCGGTCTGTGCGGATGTCCCGCCCGCGGCTGTTCCGGAAACCCAGGGATTTTCTTCAATGACTACCATGCAGGTCCTCGGGACGGCCACGGAAATTGATTCCATGACATGGCAGATCTCGAACCTGAACCTTGACGGAACTTTGAGTGCCGCCGGGGGCGCACTGATATCCACTGACGGCGGGGCCGTGCTGGTCCCGGACCTTCCTGTCTTTGACGATATCCTCGGCGATACGCCGGGAGAGGTGCAGTATACCGTTGCATACTCGGAAAATACCCTTGCGGACCAGGGCCTCGTGTCCTATGCCAAGTCGTCGGACCTTGACACCGCGAACCAGGTAGTGGGGACGAGAAACCTCGAGACCTCGAAAGTCCTGGAATTCGTAGGGTTAGATACCGGAAGGGCGGTCTCCTCGGAAGACATGGTGGTTGACGGGGCGGGATCGATCGGGATCACCGACGACCTGTTCATCTGTCCGTTTGCCGCCGCGTCGACCGGCATCACTCCCGAATTCTGCAATATCGTGGAGATGGGCAGCACTGTGGACATGACCATAATGTCGCTCGCTACGGGCGCATCTGAGCGCAATGTAGCGGCATCGGCCGATGTTCCTGTTGCCGCGGACTATGTGATCGCGGTGACCGGGTTCGGGGATGTACCGGCATCGGGGTCCGCTTCAGCGTTCATCGACGCCCACCTTCAGGAAGGATCCTCCACGTACCTGGGGACCTTTAACTTCGAGCCCTTCGGTGCCGTGGATGCATACCTGACCGACAAGGGTGAGGACGTCCAGTACAGCGAGATGACCACGGTATCCGGGGAGATCACCGCATTCTCGAAGGTGCTCTCCTACCAGTCCGGAATACGGAGAACGGCATGAAACTGACGTATCTTGCCGGAGTCCTGCTTGTCGCCCTGTTGGTCGGGGCGGCGGGCGCACAGACCTTCAATTTTGAAGGCACGACTTCAAACGGGCAGTACTCGGGGACGCTGGTCGTCGGGGACGACGGCTCGAAGGCATTGTCCCTCGCAGGTGTTTCCGGCGGGACGATGAAAGAACCCGAATATTCCACTACCGCCGTAGAGCCCGAGAACGACCCTATGGTATCACAGGAATGGACCGTTGACGCCACAGGCGGCGAAGGGTTCGTAGGCTGTTCGGTCATCGGCGCTTCGGGCGACCAGGCCTGGACTGCGACCGACCTGGCCGGAACAGCGGCGACGATCAGCCAGGAAGCCGGGACCTTCGACGGTTCGATATGGATGCTCGACCTCACCGGCGTATACGCCGGCCAGGAGGTCTCGACGGGAGGCTTCGGTGCTCTGTCGAGTCCGGCCCCCGTAGGATTCGTGCATTCGGCCAGCGCAGCGACTTCCCTGAAGGGAGACAGTGCTTCGGTGGACGTGAATACCACCGGCATGCTGGACCTTATCCAGGGTGCTGCGGCCGGGAGCGCTTCGGTCGCATTTGACCCCGTCTCCGTGGGAGTGAACGGTGCAATCGCAGGCCAGAGCGGGGTGTCGGGAAGCGACATCCAGGGAACCGGGACCCTCGGATCTGACGGCACAGGTAACGTACGCATATCCGGGACCGCCGTGGATGCACAGGGCAGCACCGCAGCGACCCGCACTGATGTAGTGGACGGTTTTCTCTTCTTTGACCAGGTCGTCGGTGCAGGCACCCTTGATGTGGCAGTCGACCTGCTCGCAGGCGGGCCCGTGGAAGATGCGCTTGGAGGAAACGCTTTGGGCGCCTTCGCCGTGCAGGATATCGACGGATTCGCCGCTTCGCAGGTTTCGTCCAGCACGATCTCAGAATCTGCAGGGGGCAACGGTGCAGCCGTAAGAGTACGCACTGACGGTTCCTTCGAATACATTCAGGCTGCGCTCGCGGGCTCTGCTTCGGCAGATCTCGGACCGGCGGATGTAGGACTCGACTGTGCCCTCGCAGGCCAGGGAGGAGATTTAGGGACCGATGAACGAGGGATAGTATCTGGCAAGGCATCGGACTCGGACGGGAACTGGGCCTTCACCGAAACCAGAATGGAGAGCGGCTCCCTCTTCTTCGTCCAGGTCGTCGGAGCCGGAAACACCGGCGTGGATTTCGACGCCGGCCTCCTTGAAGCGGCCGGTTCCAGTCCCCAGGCATCAGGCTCCGGTGCCTTCGGCATCCAGTATCTGGAGGGAGATGTTACCGGTTCGATTTCATCAGTGACGGAGGCTTCCTCGGCAGAAGGGAACGACGCTGAGGTAAGGCTCCGGACAAACGGGAACTTCTTCAATTATGGCCAGGGAGCCCTTGCGGGCACCGTATCGGCGAGCCATGGTGACTCCAGCGTGGGAGTTGACGCGGCCCTCGCCGGCCAGGGTGGAGAGTTCTGGAACAGTGTCGCCGGGAACGGGATGGTGTCCGGCAGGGCATCGGACTCGAACGACAACAGGGTCTTCACCGATTCACGCGTGGAGAACGGCTCGCTCTCCTTCCTCCAGATCGTGGGTGCTGGAAATGCCGACGTCGACCTCGATGCGGACATGCTGGGAAGCTCCGGCGATGACCCGCATGCGGAAGGTTCGGGTGCGTTCGGCTTCCAGGCAGTAGAGGGAGAGACCGCTGGCGGAGAGATCGAATCAGTTACGGGTGCATTCTCAGCCGGACATGACGCCGCCCTCGTGGTCGCGGCCTCTTCCGGGAACTCGACCGGGAGGCTTGCCCAGGTAGGGGTCGCCGGCGGTGTGAATGTCGATACCGGGTGTGAACACTCGGATGACTTCCTGGTCAACGGCGCACTTGCCGGCCAGATCGGCACCTTCGAGAAGACCGCACCAGGTCCCCAGGAATCCGTTGCCCTCGCATTCGGGGTCGATTCCCAGCGAGACCGCGGATTCGTGCTCTCATCGTCAGAGAACGGCACTCTGGAGTTCGCCCAGCTCGCACTGGCCGGTGAGGTCGATGCGGGAGAGCCCGGGAACGTGACCGCTGCACTTGCCCTCCAGGTAAGTAACGTAACCGGTTCCGACGGGCAGGTCCTCGCGAAGAGTTCGAATGCAATAGGTGACGAATCCCTGGTGAACGTCACGTTCAGCAACACGAACAAGAACAAGATCGGGTACATCGCCTCCGCGTCTGCGGCAGGTGCAGGTACCGTGAACTCGCCGTACCTCATCCCTGTGATCGGGGACGATTCCATCTCCGGCACCGGGGCCGGGTTGTACGAGTTCGGCCGTAACGGCACGCTGAACAACTACAACATGACTGCATATGCAAACCTCGAAGGACTGGGATCGGACATCGATTCGAAGACCGGGAAAGTGAATCTTCACTACGCCTATGCCTATACCGGGCTCGGCGACTTTGACGCGAAGGTCGGGAACCATTAACCCGATCCCCCTCGTTTTTTTTTAATTCTCCCGATTTTCATACGTGTCCCCTAAGTCCGGCCGGTACCCGGATCCGAAAAGATCGTGCAGTAGTATCCCTTTTCACGACCGATAACGCTGAACCGCCATCGACCCGGAGGCCCGTAAGAGGAATCTTTATGCCGGCACCGGTTCCAGCACCATCAACTGACACTGCTCAGTGAAACGGTGGTAACCAGTGAAACCGCGTATTCAAATAACGATAGTGATCGCACTGCTGTTCCTATTCCCGCTCGCATGTGCAGACATCCCGCCTCCTGCGGTCCCCGAGACGCAGGGGTTCTCTTCGGCAACAACCATGACGGTGCTCGGCACCGCGACGGAATCCGATTCCATGACCTGGCAGATCTCGAACCTGGTCCTCGATGCACTCCTGAGTCCTGCCGGAAGCGTACTGGTCTCCACGGACGGTGGGGCCGTACTGGTCCCCGAACTGCCCGTTTTTGATGATATCCTTACCGATACGCCCGGTGAGGTACAGTATTCCATAGCATATTCTGAAAATACCGTTGCGGACCAGGGCCTTATCGGCTATGTCAAGTCTTCGGCCCTCGACACCGCGAACCAGGTCGTGGGGACGAGAAACCTCGAGACCTCGAAAGTCCTGGAGTTCGTAGGATTTGACACCGGAAGGGCGGTCTCCTCGGAAGACATGGTGGTTGACGGAGCGGGATCGATCGGGATCACCGACGATTTGTTCATCTGTCCTTTTGCCGCCGCATCGACCGGCATCACCCCGGAGTTCTGCAACATTGTTGAAATGGGCGGCGATGTGGACATGACCCTCATGTCTCTTGCCACGACCGCGTCGGAGCGAAACGTTGCGGCATCGGCCGATGTACCGGTTGCCGCCGATTACTCCATAACAGTGACCGGGTTCGGCGACATCCCGGCTTCGGGGTCCGCTTCGGCATTCATCGGCGCCCACCTGCAGGAAGGGACGACCACCACCCTTGGGACCTTTAACTTCGAGCCCTTCGGTGACGTGGACGCATACCTGATCGGAAAGGGCGAGGACGTCCAGTACAGCGAGACGACCACGGTATCCGGGGAGATCACTGCGTTCTCGAAGGTGCTCTCCTATCAGTCCGGAATCCGGAGAATATCATGAAACCGATATATATAGCGGGATTTCTCGTTTTGGCCCTGATCGTCGCCGCGGCGAGTGCCGCGACCTTTACGTTCGAGGGAGCCACCGGGAGCGGCCAGTATTCCGGGACGCTCGTGGTGGGAGATGACGGCACGAAAGGACTGTCCCTTGCGGCGGTCTCGGGAGGGACGATCACTCCCGTCTCTCAGGGAACCCTGAATCTGGAACCGGGACCGATCTTCACCGAGCCCGTCGTATCACAGGACCTGTCCCTGGAAGCGGAAGCGGGGGAGGCGTTTGCCGGCTGCTCGGTGATCGGCCCGTCCGGGGACAAGGCCTGGACTGCGACGCTGGTATCAGGGGGTTCCGCCAGCGTTGAACAGGAAGCAGGGACCCTGGGCACCGAAGTCGTGCTGCTCGGCCTGGTTCCCGGTTTCGATGGAGTATACGCGTCACAGCACGCGAATGGAAGCACGTTCGGGAGCTCTCTCTCCTCGGCCAGCGTGGGGATGTCGGCCAGGGGAGACCGGGCGATCGTGGAAGCCGCAACCGACGGCCCGTTCGACTTCAACCAGACCGGCCGGGCGGGAACCGGGTTCATCACCGTGACCGGAACTGATGTGGTGTTCGGCAGCGGGGCGTATGCCCGGCAGGACGGTGATTTCGGAAGCCTCGTCGTCAACAACGGCTATGCATCCGCAACGGGGACCGATGCGGAAGGAGATTCCGCGTCTGCATGGTCCGAAGTACACAACGGCAGCCTCTACTTCGACCAGGAGGCGGCGGCGGGCACGATCTGCAACCTTCTCGCGTTCCTTCCCTCCGATACGGGGGACACCGGGGCGGCCGCCTGGCAGAATGTCACCCTTGACGGGACAGGCGGGAAGATTGCCACGGGTGTTTCCGACCGGGGCGGGTCATACTGGACATGGACCAACCTCACGTATGACGGCCAGGGGAATGTTTCCTCCTTGAACGGGATCACGAACGGTTCCATCATCCATGCAGATTCCGGGCAGGATCTCCCCGGAACCGATTCCCCCTTTGTTATCAATTCAACCCTCCAGTCGTACCATCTCACGGGGACGGGTGGTGAGTATTACCTGAATCTGACTACGCAGTTAGGCCCGGACATGTCAGATTGGAGCGATCTCATTGGGGATTACAGCTACCTCAGGGTAACCGAGGAGATACAGCAAGACATCGCCAAGTTCACTATCATGATCTTACACTGATTACCACCAGGTCCACCAACTCTTTTTTTCATTCCACACATCCCCATCCTGCAGGTTACCACCTGAAGATCTCTCCGATCTCCGATCGAAAGAGGAGAAATCTATATCTCCTTTCACCGGATATGGCTCGGTCATGAGAACCCGCGTAGTTTTTTCTCTTCTTCTTCTGCTCGTGGCAGGTGCCTTCATCCTGTGTGCAGGATGCACCCAGAACCCAGGCGGAGGAGCTGCGACACCGACGCCAACCACCGGACCTTCTGCGGGTGCGGGGAGCGTCCCGTCCGAAGTAACCCAGTACGCGAAAGACTGGCCACTCCCGATGAGGGACTATGAGAGCACCCGGTGGACCACCGACTCCGCCATCAGCTCGGCGACAGTCCAGAACCTCGAGGTCGCCTGGATGATGCCCATCACCGCATCGGGAGTCTTCGGCGGGGCATCGACAAACCCCCTGATCATGGGAAACACCGTGTACTTCCAGGACCTCCTTGGACGGCTCTTTGCCATCGACCGGGATACCGGCGCGATCACGTGGATGACCACCTTTGACTCCACCGGCGTGGTGGGCCCGAACGGCCCGGCAGTCGGTTACGGTAAGGTCTTCGGGGCGAGCAACCCCACGAGCGTATCGGCCGTCGATGCAAAGACAGGGGACAAACTCTGGACCACCAACCTCTCCTTCGGTGCCCCCATCGGGATCCTCGACCAGCCCACTGTCTACGATGGCAAGGTGCTCATCTCCACAACCCCCCAGGGCTACCGTGCAGGTGCAGCAGGGATCATCTACGCCCTCGACCAGCAGACCGGCAAAGTCCTCTGGCAGTTCAACACCATCCAGTCGCCCGACTTCTGGGGCCACCCCGAGCTGAACAGCGGAGGAGGCTGCTGGTTCCCGGCATCCATCGACGTGAACACCGGGAACTCCTTCTGGGGCACCGGGAACCCTGCACCCTTTGCAGGTACGCCCGAATACCCCAACGGGGCATCCAGGCCGGGGAACAATTTGTACTGCGACTCGCTCGTCACCCTCGATAACAACGGGAAGCTCCAGTGGTACACCCAGACCATCGCCCACGACAATACCGACATGGACTTCCAGCTCTCCCCCATCCTGACCACCGCGAACATCAACGGGGTCACCCAGGAGATCGCCATCGGCGGCGGCAAGTGGGGACGGGTCTTCGCGTTCAACCGTGACACCGGGGCGATCCTCTGGGTCACCCAGGTGGGGATTCACTTAAACGACAACCTGGTAAACCTCCCTAACGAGACCGTCATCGTCTATCCCGGTTACCAGGGAGGGATCGAAACTCCCATGGCGTATGCCGACGGGGTGGTCTATACCGGGACGAACAACCTCTACGCGAACTGGGCACCCTATATCTCCTTCCCGCCGGGCGGCGGGCTCCAGCCCTACGGCCAGGGGACCAGCAACCTGACCGCGATTCAGGTGGACACAGGGAAGATCCTCTGGGAGCGGAACTTCGACTCGGAGATCTTCTCGGGGGTAACGGTCGTGAACGACCTGGTCTTCACCGCGACCTTCGATGGCATGATCTACGCCGTAAACAAGGATACCGGGAAGATCCTCTGGACCCACCAGGCACCCGGTCTCATTAATGCCTGGCCCGCAGCGGCAGGAAACTATCTTATCTGGCCGGTGGGATCGGGATCCGCACCGTCGGTGGTGGCCTTCGATCTGGGCACCCCGGGCGCAGCGCCGCAGCTGGGAATCGCAAGGCCGGCAGAGGGTGGAACAGTAGAAGGGACCAACGTGATAGTTACTGCCTGGGTGAAGAACTTCGACCTTGTGAGCGAACTGGGCAAATCGAACGTCGCCGGTGAAGGGCACCTCCACTACTTCATGGATGTCGACGCGCCCACGACACCCGGGCAGCCGGCAATAACGGCCGCAGGCACCTACGTGCCCACTCCCTACGCCTATTATCTCTGGACGAACGTGACCCCCGGGAAGCACACCTTCTCGGTCGAACTGGTGAACAACGACCACACCCCGCTCTCACCGCCCGTGGTGTCGAGCGTGACGGTCAACGTGGTCCCCCTCCCGCCGGGAGCAACCCCCGAGCCGACGCCGGTACTCTCCGGGCAGGGAGCCCTCTAACTTTTTCTCATTTACACTCTGTTGACATCCTCGATTTCATTCGTATATGCCACACTATTCAGGGCTTCACTAAGGGTAGTTGAAGAAAAGAACTCCATGGCATATGACGCTCCGGGGCTTCGCCCGGCCGCTGCTGCGCCCCGACAGGATACGCCTGAACGTGGGAAGTCCGGGATCCTTTTATTTATTTCATATTGAGCGATATTTGCCAGGGTACATTACTGCAGGAGATATCGCTCCGGGGGCTGGAACAGTGGCAGGGGCGAAGCTTCCAGGAATGTCACGTGGTAAGGATGTTGATCACGCTCTTTTCCCAAAGCCGTGGTTCCGCACACGGCCTGTCGGGTCGCATTCGCGGGGCTGCATGGTGTGACGTCTCCCGTGCTGTCCTGGAACATCACGGATCCCGCGGGATGAATAGCAGTTCCACTATGCGTTGAACAGGTATACATCAGGTAGTCTCTGGCGGTGTGGGGATCCGGGGAGAGGTAACAAGGTGGTGGGCAAAGGTGCGTGTGCCATAAAGAGGGTTATTGTTCCCCCCGCATCCCCTCTCGGTCTGGCCGGAACGATCCACCGGGCTGCCAGGAAAGAAGAGCGTGGTGCAGAGCCGGGAGGGGGTCCCGGAGCCCTGCTCTTCCCGCCTGGCACCCGGCGGAACCGGATTTCAGGCCATTATACAAGAACACCGGCCGGAGGTATTTGAATTTTTTGAACCGGGCGGTTATACGAACCGGATTTTTCAGGAGACGGAAGCAGCGTCAGGCATACCGGCGGGGTGACCCGGACGGGTGTGTATTCCCTCCGGAAGAATATGAATCGGTCAATGGCCGCCACCCAGAGGACTCGAGCGGGTGTACCGGCGGCCATTGATGGTGACGAGGGTGGTGTGTGGTCATCACCGGGGGGTGGATGGTGCTGCAGTTGCCCTCCTGGTCAGGGATCATCTCGTCCCGGCGACGGCATCTCAGGTCGGGTGGACCCCGGCACGTGCCCGGCAGCAGGGAATACGATCCCCGGCGGGAGCCTGGCAGGAGCCCCCTCCGGAGGGTCGTCTTCCCTCCACCTTGGTACCGGGCCGGCGTGGGGATCCGGACCATCGATAGCAGGGGAAGTATTTCCATCCTATTTGAATTTATTGAACCTGGAGGTTATAGCGGACCGGGAAGTGTTGTACAGTCATGGTCACGATACCACGGAGTCCGCCCTCTATTCGGCCCCTGCCGGATTTCCGGCCGGACCGGCCTCATTGCATACGTTAAAGTATCCGCCGCCGCAAGGGTTCCGTAACGACCCGGGCACAAGAATGTCGCTGTTTTCACGATTCCGGAGTGCGCCCGAGGACCCGGACCTGGTCCGCGGAGAGGGGCTTCTGTTCGGCGGGCACCACGAGGAGGCGATCCTCTCCTTCACCCGGGTGCTTGGTAAGGATCAGAAGAGCCTGTCCGCCCTGTCCGGGATCGCGATAAGCCTCGAACGCATGGGCCGTTACGAGGAGGCGCTCGGGTATTACGACCGTATACTTGCCTTCGCCCCGAAAAACTCCGAGGCTATGGCAGGAAAAGCGATCTGCCTGGAACACCTGGGTAAGTATGAAGAGGCCCTCACCTGGTTCGAACGGGACCAAAAAGTCGACCCGGCGCTTCCCGACGCATGGGTGGGGATTGGCAGGTGTCTCACCCGGCTGGGGCGATCCCGTGATGCAGTTCCGTACTTTGACCACGTGCTCGCCGAAAACCGGACCTACGTGGATGCCTGGACGGGGAAGGGAGATGCCCTCTTCCAAGAGGGGAAGTACGACGAGGCTGCCGAATGTTACTCCATCGCACTCGATCTGCACCCCGCTGCGGTGCCGGTGTGGATCACTCTCGGGAGGTGCCTGGTTCGCGCCGGAAGATTCGAGCAGGCCCTGTTCTGTTTCGACCGATCCCTCTCTCTCGAACCCTCGAACACCCTGGCATGGTTCGAACGGGGGCTCTGCCTTGCCGGCTGGCGGCGAAATGAGGAGGCGGTACATTCCTACGACCGGGTCATCGCACTGGACCCGTCCTGCGGTGCGGCATGGTACGAAAAAGGCCGTTCCCTCGATATCCTGGGAGATGAGGATCAGGCGCTCGCGTGTTATGAGCACGCACGGTCCCTTGGATATTACGAGTTCGAGAGCAAGGTCCGGTATCACTTCATCGAAGGCTACACCCTTTATTGAACGAAACCCGAACGCCGGAGCCAGTCATTCGCGGGCATTGATCATGTTACTCTCCGGATACTCTTTTTCGTAATCCTTGTATCGTTCGGGCCAGGTTTCACGAGATAAATCCTAAACCTTCATGGAATTCGCCCTGTTATTACAATAGTGCATAAATAGAAGGGAATGCATGATCATCCCAAGAAATCTTCCTACTCCTTCGAACCCCGTGCCGTCCCTCCCAAGATATTTTGCCCATCGCACTCATACCCCTCCGGGACACTATGGACTATTCCGCACTGCTCCTCAAGTTCGTGGTCGGCGGGGCTGTAGTCGCCGGGACGACCGTCCTTACCGAGCAGATCAACCCGAAATGGGGAGGTATCCTCGCAACCGCCCCGATCATCACCACGCTCGCATTCTATTTCGTATACGCGGAGACGAACGCGGCCACGGCGCAACAGCTCGCGTTGAACTCCTTCTATTTCGTCATCCCCACCGCACTCTTCATGGCCGCGATGTTCCTCTTCCTGAACCGGTTCTCCTTTTTCGAAAGCCTCGGGGGAGCGTACCTGGTCTGGGTCGTCTCCCTCGCCGGAGTATACTGGCTGGTGGGAGGATATCACTGATCTCCGGTTTTCCCGTGGCGTGCCATCCCGGATGAGGAGTGGGGTGATTGCGAACCCGGCGGGGCCGGCCTTGAGGTCAGTCCCGGGCAGCGGAGGCCGCCCGAACCAAACCGTTAAATATCGTAAGATAGTTCCTACTCACTGAATGGAGCACCGACCATGCAGAAAAGATGGATCTTACTTATCGCTGCGGTCATCGCAGCACTCCTGATTGCCGGGTGCACTTCCACCCCCGGCGGGACCGGCACGCCCACCTCTCCCTCTACCCCCGCAGCGACCGCAACACCGGCTGCGACGGATCCCGCGTACACGGTCAAGACCGGCTCCACGAGCGCCCTAGGTACCTTCCTGGTCGACGGGAAAGGCATAACCCTCTATAACTTCACCATCGATTCACGGGACAAGAGCGCCTGCACCGGCGGGTGCGTGGGGGTGTGGCCGATCTTCTATGCCCCGACGATCACGGTCCCCTCCGGCCTGAACGCCTCCGACTTCGGATCGTTCACCCGGAGCGACGGGAAGATGCAGACTGCCTACAAAGGAATGCCGCTCTATTACTATGTCGCCGACTCGAGCCCCGGCCAGACCACCGGCCAGGGTCTGAACCAGTTCGGAGGGCTCTGGTTTGTCATCCCTCCCGACTCGAAAGGGTATCCCTGATAACCGTCTTTTTTTATTGAGTACGCGCTGAGCTGCAGAGTGCGGGCGGATTTCTCTGCTCCCCCTTTGAATAACATGAAGGGAGCCGGCTCTTCCCGAAAAAAGATTCGGCAGGGAATTACTTATTATTGTCCTGCCGGTTGGTGATGGTGAAGACGCAGTGCGGGTCGCCCTTCGAGCGGCACTGGATCTCTTTTCCCTGGACCTTTATCCCGAACGCGCCCTCGATGATCCCGGCGAGGAGCCCGGCGGTGCAGAAACAGACGTTCTTCTCGCTCTTCCCGAATGCCTCGGACTCCGCAGTGTAGTCCAGGGTGATAGTCTTGCACTTCTTGGCTTCGTTCCATTCCATCTTTACGATGCGGAACCAGCCCATCTGGGAGTAGAAGGCAAACGCCATGTCCGAGAGCGTGTTCGGGTTCGTAATCCCCATGGTTTTGTAATGCTGGACGTTCTCCTTTCCGACCTCCATGTAGGCCCGGTAGTTGACCCCGCTCGCAGGGGCTTCGCCCATGGTCTTTTTCAGCGAGTTCATCATCGAGGTGAAGATGAACCGGGGCATGATCACCACCGGGTCGTCGATCAGCTTCATTTTGCCCTCGAGCGGTTTGTGCTCGATGTACTCGGTGATGGCCGAATCGCCCTTGGCAATCGCCTCGGCCTTCCACTTCCAGCTCGCCTCACGCTGGTCCGCCACGAACTCGCAGTACTCGTCGCCGTTCGCGACGCATTTCGTTTCCAGGCAGAACCAGTTCTTCCCGGTGACCGCCGTGAGTACCCCTTCGATCCAGCCCCGGTGGATCCCGCAGACCGGGATCTGCCAGTCTTTCATTACCGCCGCCTCGAAGGTCTGTTTCGTGCGGAGCACCACCCGCGTCTCTTTCGCCTCCACGAGCTCGAACGGGGCTCCCCAGCCCTGCTGGTGCTGGAGCGTAAAGACCAGCATCAGGAACTCCGACGGGCTGAGGGTGAGCCCGAGCTTTTTGAGCAGGTTGTTCAGGCCGACCGAGCCCAGGCCGACGGACCGGAACAGGTTTTTCACGGCCATGACGGCGAGTTTCCTGTTGAGGTTCGCCTCGTACATCTCGTAAATGGCCTTGACCAGGTAATTGGGATTGCTGGCCGTTCTCACCCCGAACACCGAATATACGCCGGCCGCGGTGTCGAGTTCGATATAGGAGGTGATGTCCTTTTCGCCTTTTATGAGCGCTTCAAAGTCCTCCCGCCCTATCTTCTTCCCTTCCATAGCGATCAGCTCACCTTGTGAATATATAAGCATAATTTTTTTGCGAGGGGAGAACGGGGAAGAATCCCTCCGGAAGGACTGGTATTCCGTCCTGGAACCTTGATAATCTCCAGTCTGGAGGACTCCACGCGTCCTGGTTGCCGGTTTCCGATGATAAAAATAAAACCCGCGAACAGTCAACGGGCGGATGGTGGAAAAGATGGTTCGCCCCGATCTCCCCGGGGGCGGAGGCATTGGTGCTCGGGGAGGCGCTCAATTTGGAGTTCTCCGATCTCAGGATGGAAGTTCGGGATATCGAGCGGCATGATTTCCGCGAGCGACTCAAACGTGAAGGAAATACCATAAAGAAGACCTGGAGGCGCTTCCAGTAATCCCGGAGAACGAAAAGAAAGATTTCATGAATTCCGGCCCGGGACAGGCCGGACATGTTCCCACATCATTCGCTCATTGCGGCGGCGCCCCCGACGGCGGGTTTCCTGTCGGTTGATCTCCCGGAGGGGCTCCTGCGGGTCCGCCCAGGGCAGCCTGGAGCTCCTGTTCGGTCACACCGAGCACTTGCGCTGCCGCGGCGATATCTCCCGGACCCTGGCTCGTATCCCCGAGGGCGGCAGATAACTCCTCCTCGGTCACCCCTAACGTTTCCGCTGCAGCAGCGAGGTCGAACTCCATCATCCGGCCTCCCGGCCCCGTCGCTCCTCCATCGGGCGGGATGCCCGCGGGCTGGACCCGGGCCCCATCCCCGTCAGGGACGGGTGCCGTCCCATTCGCCTGACCCTGTAGATCCCGGGCGACAGGGGGAGTCCCTGACGCGTGGATATCGGTAGTCTGCTGCGTGGCCGGGCCGGAAGCACCAGTTCCCGGTGTTACGCCGGCAGATGCGGTGTCCTGCACGCACCCGGCGAAGAGGATACAGGCCACGAACAGGGCCATGGTGAGGCCCCATACCACGTACCGGGAATGCAACGGGTCCCCTCCCGCACGAACCGGAGATGTAATCCTGCAATTATCGCAATTGTTTGACATATTGTAAGATACTTTAAACATAATGTAATATATTATTTACTATAGCCATTCTTGTGACGGTGATCCGCACCCCAAAAGCGGGATAACATTTTTATTCTCGCACTACGATTGAAATACAATGTACCAGTCCGATTACCTGGAGATGACGAGAGCAGGACGGGTACGTGCCGTATTCAAGAAGCGGCAGCCGATTTTCACTCGCTGATTTGGTCTTTCGCCATTTCTCTGGCAAGGACCGGGATTGGGTTTTGATGATGTTTCTGGTGATTTCATGGACATGAGCGTGATTATGCCCGGAGGGCAGTGGTTTAGCGATCGCGAGGGGACGGGAAAGATCTACCGTCTTATCGATGCTGCGCTGGAGGACAAGAACCGCGAAGAGAGGATGGTGGCGATCGTCCGGTTGGGCGAGAGCGCGGACCCGAGGGCCGTACGCCCCCTGATCCTCTGCTGCGGAGAAAAGGACCCGGAGATCCGGAGGTATGCAATCGAGGCGCTCGGAAAGATCCGGAGCGGTCGGGCGATCGATGTGCTGGTGGAACACCTCGACGACAGGAAAGAGGACCTCGCGATCCGGATCAGTGCCATTACGGCACTCGCGGCGATCCGGAGCGAGCATGCGTGTCAGGAACTCAGGGCCCGTTCAGCGGACCCGGAGCAGGACCCCGCGATCCGGTCCGCAATCGCTGAAGTACTCGGCAGGGCCTAGGAACGGCGGAAAGACTTCCTCGCACCCCTCCACGAGATCACCCTCTCCCTCTCCAGGTCCCGTTTTTTATTTTTTCCCGACAACTGAGGAACTCCCTTCAAACATACGGAAAGGGCCTGGCTTTTCTGGAAAATTACTCCCAACCCAGCAAATCATCATAATATCAGACTACGAAAACCGCACTTTTTATCGAAACGTCCTTTACAGAGAATTTCCTCCTCTGCAGTCCGGGAAAAAAGGGTTATTGGGATAGTCCCGGGACACCAATGAAGGCGGTAAGGAATCCGGCCGGGAACGAACCTGACAGGTGGCTCTGGAGTTTCCCTGTTGACTTCGCCGAATACCGTCCCAGTGCCTGTGCCTGAAGCGTGGCGAAGTCCTCCGGAACGGAACCTGCGTGAATCGCCGGTCCTGCACCCGCTTTTTCTACAATCAGGTCGTGTGCCGAGATCCCTGAAGATGGTACACCGCTGACCTGCACCTGCCCGCAGGCTTGCACCACTACGGTGACCGTAAGTGTATCTCCAAGCCATTCGCCGTTGTTCTTGACCAGCCTGTACTGGAGATTGTAGGTCCCGGGCGTGCAGGGGGCCTGGAGGGTGAAGGAAAAGGTGTAGGGGTATCCGGGAGAGACAAAGGTATCGGGGTCGAGCGGGACCCTCACCGGGGAGAACGTATTCGCCGCGTCGTTGTAGGCCCCGAACTGCAGGTCGTGCTCAAGCCACCCGGTAGTGCCGGTGTTGTTCACCGTCACGGTCACCGGGGCGCTTCCGCAGGTGCAAATCGTCGCAGGGAAGGTATTCCCGGTGAAGGCGGCATTCCAGACAAGGCCCGGAGGGGCCGGGAAGACCGGGAATGGAGGATAGTGAGGTGGCGGAGTCGGTGTGGGGGTCGGAGTGGGGGAAGGATATCCAAGGGGGAGATAGTCGATCTCGGTCGCGGTAATATTGTACTGGAGCGGAATGATACCGTCCGGACCGGCATAGTTGACTTGCGACCATCCTGTATCATCAGGGGTCGCCCAGTAGTTCCCGCCAAGATAAGGCCCACCGATGATGTTCATCCCGGCAGTCTTCGTAGTGTTCCACGTATTCACGAGGAGGGCCCCTGAAAGCCCGGAATAAGAGGTTATGGGTCCGGGTTCGACCACATTGACGGTGTTATTGAAGTAGTTGTTATAGATCAAGTTGTTTCCGGAAAGTCCGATGTACATCCCTCCGGCGGTGTTACCGGTAATCCAGTTTGAAGTGAGGTTGTTTCCGCCGGACTGGTTCAGCACGACCCCGTACTGCAGATTTCCGGAGAACGTGTTGTTATCCAGGGTATCGACATACGTATCGTCGAGGAACGTCCCATTCGCGTTCCCCGATGCCGTGTTCCCGGTGAGCACATTGTTGAATGCCACCCCTGTTCCGGTGATCTCGAACCCGTTTCCGAGGTTCCCGATGGCGTTGTTCGAATCGAGGGTGCTGTAAGTCGACCCGTCCAGGAAGAACCCGTCTTCCCCGTTGTGCATCGCGGTATTTCCCGTCAGGACGTTATAATGGGAACCTGTAACCTGGAACCCGTTTTCGAGGTTCCCGACCGCGAAGTTCCCAGTGAGCGTATTGTTGTTGGCGTTCTGGAGGATGAATCCGTTTTGGTCGTTGTAACTCGCGTTGTTGCCGATCAGGTTGTTGTAATGCGATCCTGTGAGGTAAATACCGTAGCCGGCGCCGTTGTACCCTTTATTCCCATTCGTGCCCTGGATGGTGCCTGTGCCCCCGGTACCTCCAAGGCCCCCAATGCCGCCATAATTCCAATTCGCGAGGTTACCGGCGAGGTTGTTGCTCCCCGAACCGGTCAGGTACAGCCCATACCCGCTGCCACCCGCACCCCCGTTGCCGCCGTTGCCACCGTTGCCGATGGTGCTGCCGCTTGCGCCATTACCCCCGGCTCCTCCAACGCTCCCATTGCCACCATAATTCCAGTTCGCGAGGTTCCCGGTGAGGTTGTTGCTCCCCGAACCGGTCAGGTACAGCCCATACCCGCTACCGCCAGCGCCACCTATGCCTCCCGCTCCCCCGCTGCCACCGTGGGCGTTTGAAATGCCGATGGTGCCCCCTGTGCCCCCTTTGCCGCCAATGCCCGCTGTGCCACCATAATTCCAATCTGCAAGGTTACTGGTGAGGTTGTTGTTGCCCGACAATATCAGGTAGACACCATACCCACTACCGCCAATGCCACCGGTTCCACCAATGCCGCCGGTGCCGCCATAAGGATACTCATGTCCCATATCCTGGGTATTGCCACTCGTGCCGCCAGTGCCACCAGTTCCACCAGTACCGCCAATGCCGCCGTAATTCCGCGTCGCATTGTTCCCGGTGAGGGTGTTATAATTCGAACTGGAGAGAGAGATCCCGTAGCCGCTGCCGCCAGCACCGCCAACACCCCCGGCACCACCGGCCCCACCGTCGCCAATGATGGTGCCGGTGCCCCCGGTGCCCCCAACGCCGCCGGTGCCCCCGTTGCCGCCATAATTCCAGGTCGCATTGTTCGCGGCGAGGCTGTTGTTGCTCGAACCGGTCAGGGAAATCCCATACCCGCTGCCGCCGGTGCCACCAACGCCTCCGGCACCACCAGTGCCGCCCATGCCACCCCAGCTTCCGTCGCCACCAGTGCCCCCGCTGCCGCCAGTGCCACCAATGCCCCCGATGCCGCCATAATTCCAGGTCGCATTGTTCCCGGTGAGGGTGTTGTTGCCTGACCCGGTCAGGGAAATCCCGTAGCCGCTGCCGCCAGCACCGCCAACGCCCCCGGCACCGCCAGTGCCACCTCTGGAATCAGTGCCGCCTCTGCCACCATTACCTCCGTTGCCTGCCACGCCGCCCGTGCCGCCATAATTCATGTTCACGAGGTTACCGGTGAGGTTGTTGCTCCCCGAAGCGGTCAGGTACAGACCATACCCGCTGCCGCCGGCGCCACCGCTACCCCCGACCCCTCCTGTTGCGCCCGTGCCGCTGGTGCCCTCGTTTCCATTGCCCCCTTGACCACCAGCGCCGCCGTTGCCGCCATAATTCTGCGTCGCATTGTTCCCGGTGAGGTTGTTACTCCCCGAAGCGGTCAGGTACAGACCATACCCGCTGCCGCCGGCCCCCCCGGTGCCACCCGCGCCGCCAGGAACACCCCTGCCGCCATTGCCGCCATTGCCGCCGCTGCCTCCGTAATTGGAACTGGCGGTGCTGTTGATCAGGTTATTGTAATTCGAACCGGAAAGGAAGATGCCATACCCGCTGCCGCCAGCGCCGCCATTGCTCCCGGCCCTGTAGCTGCCTCCACTCCTTCCCAAGCCGCCACTGCCCCCGTAATTGGAATTCGCGGTGCTGTTGATCAGGTTGTTGTAATTCGAACCGGAGAGGGAGATGCCATACCCGCTGCCACCGGCACCCCCGCTGCCTCCGGTGCCTCCGCTTCCGCCACTGCCGCCAGCGCCACCAGCGCCGCCATAATTGGAACTGGCGGTGCTGTTGATCAGGTTGTTGTAATTCGAACCGGAAAGGGAGATGCCGTACCCGCTGCCGCCGGCACCCCCGCTGCCTCCGGTACCTGAATCACTACTGGTTCCACCCCCGTTACCACCAATGCCACCATAATTGGAACTGGCGGTGCTGTTGATCAGGTTGTTATAATTCGAACCGGAAAGGGAGATACCGTACCCGCTGCCGCCGGCCCCGCCTCTCCCACCAGTAGTGTAGCTATCTCCAGTGCCTCCGCTGCCACCCCGGTTCTCATTTGCTATAGTATTCGTCAGGTTGTTGTAATGAGATCCCGTGAGGTAAATGCCGTATCCCGAGCCTCCTCTGCCTCCGTTGCTGCCACCATCAGTACTTGTACCCCCGAAATTCCCGTAATTCCCGCTCGCGGTGTTCCCTGTAAGATTGGTCTGGCTCGAGCCGTTTAGATATATTCCGTAGCCATCGCCACCGTCGCCGCCACTGTCGCGGGTAATGCCGGCACCCCCGTAATTCCCGTTTGCGGTGTTCCCGGACAGGCTGGCCTCCTCCGAACCATACAGGTATATTCCGTAGCCGTCGCCCCCGTCGCCGCCGTTACGGTCGCCCGTACCGCCAGCTCCTCCGTAATTCCCGTTCGCGTTGTTCCCGGTGAGATTGACCTGGCCTGAACCGTCCAGATATATTCCATAGCCGTTGCCGCCGTCGCCGCCACCATAGCCGGTACCGCCGATCCCTCCCAGATTCCCGGATACCGTATTATTGATGAGGTCGTTGTAACCCGATCCCGTCAGGTAAATACCATACCCGCTGCCGCCGGTACCCCCATTGCTATGGGATCCTGATGCAGGGGCTCCCACTCCGCCATAATTCCCGTGAGCGGTGTTGTCGAAAAGCGTATTATTGGAAGATCCGTTCAGATAGATCCCGTATCCATTGTTGCCTGCGTTACTATTGCCATTGTGATTCGCGGTATTCCCTGTCAGGTTGGTATCTCCCGAATTATCGATCCATACACCTGAATTTCTGTTCTCATTCGCGGTATTGTTGAGGAGTACTGTGTATGCCGTCGAGACTGCCGTGATACCGAAACTGTTGCCGGTCGCGACATTATCCGTTACCGTGGTGCCATTGGAATATCCGAGGTAGATCCCGGAATTCTGGTTGTCCCGGGCGATGTTCTCCGCCAGATGAGTGTTATCCGATTCGAAGATGGAGAACCCGTTCATCCCGTTGGACGATGCCCGATTCCCGGTCAGGTTATTCCCGTTAGAGCCCGAGAGGATCGTGCCATTCAGGACATTCCCTGCCGCTTCGTTGTCCGCCAGGGTATTGTTCCTTGACAAGAAGAGAGAGATCCCGTTTGCACCGTTATCGTTCGCAAAATTTCCCGTCAGGGCATTAAATCTCGATGCGGAGAGGGAAATCCCACTTTCAGTATTATTATCCGCCTGGTTTCCATCGAGTGTATTGTAATTCGAGGTCGCGAGCGAGATCCCGTTCCCTGTGTTGTTTCCCGCCGTGTTTCCCGAGATGTCGTTGTAATACGCAAGGGAGAGGGAGATCCCGTGTCCCAGGTTATTGTTCGCCGCGTTCCCGGAGAGGGCGTTATGGCTCGAGCTCGCAAGTAAAATACCGCTCAACGAGTTATTAGACGCTTCATTCCCGGTCAGGGTGTTGTCATCTGATACGGTGAGGCTCAGCCCGTAGTCCAGCCCGTCTTGTGCGATATTTCCGGTAAGGGCATTGTTATTCGACCCGCTGAGGGAGATCCCGGTGCCACGGCTGCGATACACGAAATTGCCCGACAGGGAATTGTTATCGGAATCGCTGAGCGAAAGTCCCCGATCTACGCTGTCGTTTATCGTATTCCCGGAGAGCGTATTGTTATTCGAACCGACCAGCGAGATGCCATATTTCAGGTTGCGGAACGCCGAATTTCCGGAGAGGGTGATATTGTCCGAGTAAAGAAGGGATATCCCGGTATTGGTATTGTCTTCCGCTGTGTTCCCGGAGAGCGTGCTGTTATGCGATACAGCGAGCCTGATGCCGTGGGTATTGCGAGTGAGCGTGTTACCGGTCACGGTGACATTGTCGCTATTGGTGACATAGATACCATAGGTATTGTCGCTCGCGTTCACCTTTGAGATGGTGTTCGGCACCGGTGCCGCCTGCCCCCCGGTGGCGAGATCGCCCCCGCCCGTCGCGGAAGCATTGAAGGTGACACCGTCGAACAGGACCCCGTAGGTCTTTTCAAGGATAGTGAAGTTGGTCACCATCACGTTCTGGCTGGAGCCGTTGACCACGATCCCGTAATTCGCGGCCCCGTCGATGATGAGGCCCATTCCGTCCAGTACTACGTTCGAGGCCTGGATGAGGATCGCGTACGGGTTCGCGGTAGTGAGGACCCCGTTTACGAAGTCCCCCGCATAATTGAACCAGTCTATCGGATAGTAGCCCGATTCGTTGATCACCCAGTAGTACGCACCGTCGCTGCCCAGCCAGTTGGTGCTGTTCAGCGGCGGATCGTGGAGGCCGTAGGGATATGACTCGTTTCCGGTGGTATTCGATTCGTCACAGGAGAAGGTCGTATTCAGACCGGCATCCGGCAGGGTTCCATTCATCCACTCTAAGGGAAGCGTTGCATTCGGGTCGGCTGTAAGAAGGGTTGAGGTTGAGTTGAGATCTGCGGCCCGGAGAGTCTGGTTTCCATCAATCGCAGGAAATGTCGTATTCAGGTCTGAAGCTGGTAATGTCGTATTCGCGGTGATATTTGAATCGACAGGCGGAACGGCTTCATTCAGGTCTGCGCCGGGAAATGTCGTGTTCGATGCAATATCCGATTCGATTGCGGGAATAGTCCCATTCAGGTCCCCGGGGAGGGCCGTCACGTTTTCCGTCCCCGGCAGAGCCGGTGTCATTATGAAATCCGGGTCACCGGCAGGAAGGGTTTCGTTGCCGGTACCGCTCGTCCCGGCCGTGGGAAGCGGCTCATCGGGCGGATTCGGGGGCAGCGGGAGGTTCTCCGTCTCATTTCCCGGGGACATAGGGAGGGTATTCCCCGTCGCCGGGATCTCCCCCAAATCGTCCGGTGTCACTTCCTGAGTGGGTCCCGGGGAAGGATCTTCCCCGGCGGGCTGCAACAGAGAACCAGGTACGTCCTGAGCGTCCTCCTGGCCGGGTGGAACATTCTGGTCCTCACCGGCGGAGGTTGTGCCCTGCTCCACGTCACCCGCTGTAGGAGCGGGGGTCGGCGTGTTTTCAGGTTGTCCCGCAAAGGTGTCTGTTTCCTGCAGCGCACCCGGAATAATCTCCGGCGCCATGGATACCAGGATGATCTCCTGGTCTTCATCATCCCCGGTCACGTTGCCGGCATATGCCACACCGACAAGTCCCAGGGCTACAACACAGGCAAAAAAGAATACAAGGCAATAAGCCGATGCAATTGATCTCACCCAACCACCCTCTCTCGTGCACAGTGACGATCCGCCCCGGGGGTGGATTCTCTCCGGAACCCGGGCCTCCTCCCGCCGGATCCCGTTTTACCGCATATCAGCCCATCCGGATCCGCGACCGCTGTCTTCTACGTAGTAGTGGAATGCCCGACGATTTTAACCTTTATGAGGGAAGGTCCGTCCCTTCACACCCTCTGGAACTCCATCTTCCAGTGTTCTACGGCGACGAGCTCCATGTCCTCAGTGCACGTGTCGCAGAGCACCGCGGGTTTCTGGTGCACGGTGGAGAAGAGCACCGCATCGCCCGGGTCGGGGTCGAGGGGGATGTCCACATCCTTCTGGATCACGAACCGGTAAGGGTCCAGGTTTCCGATATAATAGTCCCGGAATGACTCACGCTCCCCGGGGGTGGCGTTGAACGACCAGTCTGCCGCTTCCGCGATCGTCACGTCGACCGGGACCCAGCCGTACTCCGGAAGGTAGAACTCCGCCCAGAAATGGGTCCCTTCAACCCCGGGCAGGAGCTGGTACCCTCCGATGGCCCTCGCCGGGATGCCCAGCGACCGGCAGAGTGCGGCGTAATACATGCTCTGGGTCCCGCAGTCCCCAAAGCCGGTCTCGAGCATGTAGGAGGACTCAGGAATTCCCGCCGTGTCGAGCATGAGGTGGGGGGCCAGGCTGTAGGCATTGTTCCCGATGATATACCAGTAGATCCTCCTCGCCTGCGTGTAGGGGTTGGTCTCCGACCCTACCATCTCCCGGGCCTTCGCGGCCATTTCCGGCGTGATCACGATATTGTCCCCCGGGCTCGTGTAGGCGATGTAGAGGGGATCGCTCGTATTGTATACTCCCGCCTTCGCCCGGTCGATTGTGAACCGCTGCTCGTATTCGGTGAACCGGAACCGTGTGGAGACCGTGAGGTCCCCGGCGGACACTTCTTCCAGCGGGATCTCCAGGTAGACCAGGCCGATGTCACCGGTGGTATCCGGCCCGGATACGATGTAGCGTGCCGGTTCGACCGAGAGCACCGCAACCTCCCGCTGGGAGTCGGTCTCTATGGGGAGGGGGAGCCATATCCGCAGGGTACCGTTCGGGGGGAGCGTATCCCCCGGCACCGTGAGTGTCCCCGTCCCTTCGAAGGTCACGGGGTTAACGTAGGGCCCGTCCCCGGGAGGCACCGGTCCCAGGGCGACGGCAGCCGCCTGGTCATAGATCGCAGTGTGCCCGAGCGCAGCCATGCGGGCCCGGATGAGGTCGGGGTTGTGGAAGTAGATGTTCTTGACCGTACCTTCGTAGTACAGCACCTCGCTATCCGACACGATCTGCTGGCTCTCTCCCGGCACGATCCATCCCGCCTTCCGGACCGGGGCGACGTCCGGGAAAGTCTCGTTGATGGCCGTCATAACCCCCGAAAGGTTGTAAGGAAATTCGAGAATCATCCTCTTCGCCCGGAACTTCCCGTTTCGTGCTTCCAGGGCAGCGGAAGTGTTCCCGGCGGAGGTATACTCTCCGTATGCCTGGTCGTAAAGCGCGGAAGCCGTACGATACCGGCCCTGTTCATACGCGGTATCCGCGAGGGCGAGGGTCTTGTCCGGGTCGCCGGAGGGCGGCACGTTATCTTCCGCGTTCAGGCACCCGCAGGCGAGAATGGCAAAACCCAGCAGGAGGATTACCAGAAGGAGAGTATATCGGCCGGTTTTCATAGATAATGGAGTATTTTTCCCGAGCTGATTAAAAGGTTATGAAATTCCCTGCGGTAGAGTAACTGTTCGCCCGTTCATTGAATTCAGGCTTCGAGCGAACGGAGTGATCCTTCCTCCGACCGGTAACGGAGCGTTTATTCCGGCTCGCGGGGTCAGTTTTAGAGACCGGGAGTTCCAGGAAAAATTTGCAGGGGTGTATCCAGTAGACAATCGTGCCGAGGATACCGTTGGAATCCGTGTGGGCACCCTCGGCAAGCACCTCCCATACCTTCACCGGCGTCCCGGTGGGGATTCACCGCTTCTACGTAGAACTGGTGAACAACGACCATACCCCGCTTTCACCGCCGCAGACCGACGGGATCCAGCTCTTCATCGTGAATTTCACCGGCGGAATCGCGCTGCAGTAACAGGACACCTTCTTTTTTCCGCCGGACGATAGGGATACCTTTCGCGTGCTCTTAGGGATCGCCCTGGCACCGGGTTGCAACGTGAAATTCGAAGGCTTTGCGAGGCTGTCACTATCCTATCCCGGCAATATTCTATTACTTTTATTAGAGTAATAAATATATAATAGGCTCATCAATCGATCTCCTGGGTAGTACGAACCATGATACCAGGACAAGGAACGATACTCACGGAATGTAACAAGGACCGTGTCGCGGAACAGGAGAAAGCAGCGACGGAGCGGTTCATGCGGGCGATCGACAACTGGGACGAGTACAGGCAATCGCTCGCCGTCGGGACTCCTTCCAGTCACGCGACGCCGGAACGGATCGACGAACGGAAGGAGCTCCTGGACCCCGGAGACTCTCTCGCCCTCGAACGGGTGATGGGGAGAAGCGATCTCTTCCCCATATCCTTCCTGGAGATGGGGAAACGGGTGAGCAGGTCGGTCTGCCGGATCGAGGTCCGCGACGCGATCGGGAGGGTGCTCTGGTACGGGACGGGATTTCTCGTGTCGCCGACGCTTCTCCTGACCAACAATCACATCCTCGAGACCACGGAGCATGCGAAATACAGCCTTGCGCAGTTCGACTACGAGAACGACCTGAACCAGTATCCGCTCCCGGTCAAATCGTTCCGCCTCGCCCCCGAGCGGTTCTTCGAGACGGACAGGACACTCGACTTCGCCCTGGTCGCGGTAGAACCGCGGTCGCAGGACGGAACGACGCTCGACGGGTTCGGGTACCTGCCGCTCGTCGGGCAGACCGGCAAGATCATGAAAGGGGAGTACGTGTCCATTGTGCAGCACCCCGGAGGCGCCCCGAAGGCGGTGGCGGTTCGCGAGAACCAGATGATCGGGGTCAAGGAGAGCTTCCTCCACTATCTCACCGATACCCAGCCGGGTTCCTCGGGGTCCCCGGTCTTCTCAGACGACTGGAGGGTGGTCGCACTCCACCATGCCGGCGTGCAGGATCCGAACGATCCCATGAACTATATCGCGAACGAGGGGGTGCGGGTCAGTGCCATCCTGGCAGCGCTCGCCTCCCGGAAGGAGGCCATGAAGCCCGGACAGGCGCGGCTGCTGGACGAGCTTCTCGCTGCCTTCGGGCAGGTCCCCGCAGTCCCGGTCCCGGCCGTGCCATCCGGGATGACGCTGGGAGCACTCGCTGCCGAATGGTACGAAGGGTCGACCGGGTACGACCCCGCATTCCTGGGGGGCGAACACGTCATTCCCCTCCCGGCACTCTCTGCCGCACAGGAGGAGGACGTCGCGACACCGGCGGACGGGAGCCGGGACCTGAAATACACCCATTTCTCGGTGGTGATGAGCAGATCCCGCCGCCTCGCGTTCTTCACCGCGGTGAACATCGACGGCAGCCGGCTCCAGTCGATCGGCCGCGATACGGACAAGTGGTACTTCGACCCGAGGATCGACCGGAGCCTCCAGTGCGGGCCGGACCTCTACGAGAAGAACGACCTCGACCAGGGGCACCTGGTGCGGAGGATCGACCCGGTCTGGGGCGACAACGCGTACGAGGCGAACGAAGACACGTTCCACTTCACCAACTGCTCCCCGCAGCACAAGAAACTGAACCGGATCTCCTGGCTCCGGCTCGAGGATTACATCCTGCAGAATGCCGGGAATTACGGCCTCCGTGTCTCGGTGTTTACCGGACCGGTCTTCCGGGAGGACGACCTCGTCTACAAGGGAGAGTTCCGGATTCCGGCCGAGTTCTGGAAGGTGGTCGCGATGGTGAAGGACGACGGCACGCTTTCAGCCACGGCATACCTCCAGACGCAGAAGAACCTGATCTCGGACCTCGAGTTCGCCTACGGCGAGTACAAGACGTACCAGGTCCCGGTCGCCACCATCAAAGGGCTCACCGGGGTCGATTTCGGGGACCTCGCGAGATACGATCCTCTCGCGAGAATCGAGGGCACATCGGGAAGGCTCGTCGAAGGCCCCGGGGATATCCGGCTCTAGGCGAAACCGACCGGACTCCCCCAGAATTCCCCTTTTTCTGGATCCCCGGTGATATTCCTCTTCTGACCTCACCTACCGATTCCGTTTTCTGGATCCCCGGTGATATCCCTTTCACCGCACCCCTCGCAGTATTTCGTTTCTATTATCCCGCGGTCCATGCCACGGAAATTGCAAGCAGCCCGGTGACCAGGTTTGCCAGGAACCACCCTGCTCTCGCCGGGTTCCGGGTCATCATGGTGGGATGGCCCGCCTTCTTCTGGTTCCCGGTCCAGAACCAGAAGGAAATGCTGTGGTACACCAGCACGACTCCCGGGATCCAGGCGAGCATATACCCCCAGGTAGCCCCGAGCAGGAGCCCGACCCCCGCAACGCCGTAGGTCCAGCCGATTGCCACGTCGGCGACCGCGATCGCGTTTTCGTATGTTTCGTACTCCGGCAGGTTGTCCTTCTCCCAGATCCCGAGCCGTATCGCGAGCGGCCGGTTCGTGACCGAGATGAGCTGGCCGATCCAGTGAAACCCGAACCCTACGACGAGTACCAGCAGCCCGGCGACGATCCCGGCATAATAGATCCCCTCCTCCATTGTGCCCCTTTCCTTGAAATCATCCCGCCGGAATCTCTTTCAGATTCGCACCCGCCTTCTCGAGGTCGATGGCCTTGTCCACGAAGGTGATCAGCTGGGTGAGGACGTCCGGGTCGAGCCCCTTTTCCACCGCGAGGAAGATCCCTGAGAACCCTGTCAGCCGCAGTTTGTTGGTCACGAAGTGCACGAACTTGGTGATGTTCGCGGACGAGATGTAGATCAGCATGGAGTTGACCGAGTCGAAGAGGAGGGATACTTTCTTTCCTTTGAGCCCGCCGAGGGATTCCGTTACCGCGATCCCTATGGCGGTCAGGTCCGCGGGGTTGGTCACGAACCGGCAGTTCGGCACCGGTTCGTGGTCGCGGCCGAGGGCGTACTTCGTCACGGTGTCGACCACCGTGATCCGGTCCATCGGGATCCCGTTCTTCTCGTAGTTCTTTTTCAGGATATCGTAAGGCTGGTTGGTAGTGATTACCAGGACCTCGTAATCTTTATCCAGCAGCATCCGGATCAGTTCGATGTTCTTCTGCCGGATCTCCGCGGCCGAGGCCATGATGAGGTATATCTCCTCGTTCTGGAAGTCTTCCAGGGGAAATGCCATTCCGTTTTCACCTATTCCGTGAGAAACTTTTTCGCGGGCTCGGGGATGTCACCGGTACGGTCCACGATCGCCTTGTTGAGTTCGATGATGTTCTGCCGGATCTGTTCCAGATTGCGCACCTGGACTTTCAGCTGCAGCGAGATGTCCCTGCTCTCGAACTGCTCTTTCTCGATCTCGTCCACCACGAGCGCAATGTTCTCTTCCACCACCTCGATCGGGTTCTTGAGCCGCATCGCCGCTTCCTTGATAAACGCGAGGAACCGGTCGTTGCTCTCCTCCAACGCGATCTCGTCCTGCCGTATCCGGTCCGACTGCTCGCCGACAACCTTTTCCTGCACCGTGAGCAGCTCGTTGAGCGATACTACCATCGCTTCGAGATTGGATATCTTTCCCTCGGGGGGAGCATCTTTCATCATGGTTTCATCCCTCCTTTATTCCGACTCCCGGAAGACGGTGTTATAGAACGGCAATATCGCAACTTTCACGCTCAGGGCGAGCGTCCGGAACATGTCCGCGGTCTCCTTCGGGACCGGCACCCTAGAGAACAGGTTGGTCACGAAGAGATTTCCCGACGGCAGGACGCCGCCGAACCCGATCACCGACCGGACCCCGCAGGGAATGACAAAGTCTTCCTGGGCCGGGACGTACCGGCTCCCCACCGCCTCCGGGACGTAGAACACGTTGTAGGTGGTCTGGGACATGTCCAGGAGCACCTCCGGGTCCGGCCGGATAAGCGTGTTGAGCTCGAGCCCCATCTGCTGGATGATCTGCGCGATCATGGGAAACGCCTCGATGAACTGGCCGCTCGGCAGGGGAATCGCCTTGTGACCGACGGAGTTCTTCCGCGAGTTCCATTCGTGTTTTGCGCCGGCGCTCGCCAGGAGGACCAGGCATTTCATGTCGGGCGATTCGGGAGATCCTTTGAGGACCCCCCGTGCAAACTCCTGCAGGTCGGCGTCCAGTTCGCCATACGGAACGGTCTTGAAGAAACGGACCAGTACACAATTTCGTTCCCCGGTGGTCTGGTCGACAAGGTTGTCATGGAGGTAATTGACGATTCCATGAGCGACCTCTTCCATGCTGTCCGCACCGGTCCCCATCGTCCGGAGGGCCGCTGAGAACTCTACCATGTCCTTGAGGGTAAAATCTTCGATATTCTGCACTCTCAATCCCCCATTCCGCCCGGATACGTGTCGGCCGTGGAAGCCCGCAGGATTTTTTTGCACCCTAAAGGACCTTCCCGTCAGGCGATCCGTCAGCCCTGCCGACCCCGGGCGGGGATATATCAGCGGTGCACGACAACCCTGATATAAGTATCCCGTAGTTTCCGGACGGATTCCAGGACTGTCCCGTTTAGGCGCGTAGATGCCGACTACAGTCCCCGGCAGATGAAATTTCGCCATTAATAGGTGTACTTCGCGACCGGGCCTGAGCGGAAGGGGAGGCGTGGCGTCCCCTCCCGGAACCGGGGGGGCCCGGTTTTCGTAGCGACTGCCGGGTCCCTTTCGGGAAGAGCTATCCACCTGCAAATTTCGTATTCGCCGGACTTCGCCCGGCATTTCCCGGATTCAACCGGGCTCTCGACCGATCGTGGCCGGACGTTCTCCGGATGGAAAATCTGATTCCGATCACCAAAATGGACCTGTTTGCCCGGTATTGACGGGAAAAGTTTTTCATGCAGTACAATCCAGCAATTCTGCAGTGAATTCGAAATGAGAACCACTACAATGCTTATTATTTCAATGGCCGTGTTGCTCGCCCTTTTTGCGGCCGCATCAGCAGATACCGGTATCTACCAGGCCCCCGAGACGCAGGGATTCGTCACTTCCACGATCTCCCAGGTACTCGGCACCGTTACCGAGACCGACTCCATCGTATGGCAGCTCGGGGACGATAACCTGATCGCCCCCCCGCTCCTGGACGGACAGATCATCGCGGTTATGTCCTATACGGAGAACACCATCGCGGACCAGGGTCTCATCGAGTATACCAAAGGCCAATCTCTTGACACCGCCGTAGCAGTGGCGGGCATCTACAATTTCGACAACGGGAAGACCGTGGACTTTATCGGCCTCGATACGGGCCGGATGACCTCCGATGAGAACATGGTGCTCGACACCGCAGACTATGGGTATTTCGATGCTTCGTCGCTCTATGTCTGCCCGTTCGTGTCCCAGGTGACCACCGAGACTCCCGGCTACTGCAACATCATCGAAATGGGCAGCGCGGTTGACGTCACGCTCGCATCACTCGCCACAGCCGCGGACGAACGCCACGTCATGGATTCGGGCGATCCAGCGGTCGCCGCCGATTACTATATCTCAATGACGGGCTTCGGCGACGTCCCCGCCATGGGCTCGGCGAGCGCGTACATCAACGCCCACCTCCAGGAGGCCAGGGTGTACGAGGGGGACAAGGCAGAAGACGTGCTCTACTCCGAGACTTCCACGGCCGCGGGCGAGATCAGCGTGTTTGCCAAAGAGATCGCCTACCAGTCGGGAATCCGGCGGTACTAACCCCACATCCTTTTTTGATCCACGGGATTGCGAACCGAAAGAGACCTGCAGGATCCCCCGCACGGGATTTTGGGAAATTCCTCCCAGCACCGGTGTCTGGCGTTACTCTACTCCCCTACTCAATTTTTTTCCGGTCCTGGGGATTGCGAACCCAAGGGGCCTGCCCCGCCCAATGTGAGGTTAGTCCCTGAATTATCGGATACTAACCCAGGTACTGGATGTCCCTGAAAAGGGAGTGCCCTCATCCAACCGGCGGGACTGTGTTCCCACGCGGTATCTCATGGCCGGTCCCCTCACAACAGTCCGATGTTTCTCAGGACACGGGTATTGTACGGTCTTTCTCCTCGATCCGGTACACTCCGCGGGGGACCAGGATCTCGAAGCATGCGCCCGTTCCGGGAGTTCCGTTCTCCCTGATGGTGATCCCGGTGATAGAGAGGATCTCCCGGGATAAGAAGAGGCCCATTCCTTTCTTCTCCTCGTACCTCCGGTCGAAGATCTTCTCCTTCATATCGGCGGGGACGCCTACGCCATTGTCCCCGAAGAGGATCATCAGCCCGTCCTGGGTCTCCCGGGCACTGAGCGTGATCGCGGTCGCGGTTTTTCCGTGCAGGAGCACGTTCTCGGCGAGGGTGAAGAAGACGTTCTCCAGGTGCGGGTCGGCAAAGATACTGATGCCGTCCACCCCGAGGTCCCGGGTGATCTCCCCGAGGTCGAGGTGAGAGATCGCGTAGAGGAACGAGTGGGTGACGCTCTGCCACGAGGGCGGCCGGAGGCCCAGGTTCTGGTACTGCCGGGCGAACTTCAGTGTCTCACTGATACTCCGGACGATGGCGATCTCTTTTTCCCGGTACCCGGTCTTCCCCTCGTCCAACGCGTCTATCCTCTCCAGCTCGAAGTACCCATGCAGCGAGAATATCGCGTTCTGGATGTCGGTGAACGTGATCTGGTTGAGAAGATTTAATTTCTCGGTTGCCCGGTTCAGCGCCTCTTCTGCGAGTTTCCGGTCGGTGATGTCCCTCACCACCGCGAGGGTCACCTCCCGGCCGAGGAGGGTCACGTGGTGGGCGTTGACTTCCGCGGGGAAGACGGTCCCGTCCGTCCGCGAAAGCCATGTCTCGAAGAGCACGTGACCGGTGGCGTTCAACCTCCCGTTGATCTCCCCTGCCGGCAGGTCGCTCTTCCGGGTGAGAAAATCGAGGGGGTGGAGATCGAGGAGCGCTTCGCGGGTGGCGCCCACCAGCCGGCAGGCGACCTCGTTGACCTCCAGGAACCTGCCGGAGAACAGGTCCTCCCCCCGCTCGTGGATGAATATGGCGTCGTTGACCTTATCGAATATCTCCCGGAACTTCTCCTCGCTCTCCCGGAGCTCCCGCTCCCTCGCCGAGAGCTCGTTGTAGTGCGAGCGGAGGTCCTCTTCCGCGGCGGCGAGCTGCTGGTAGGCGGCGGCGAGTTCCTGGTTCTTCCTGAGCAGTTCGGAGAGCCGCTGCTGGAGCTCGGGATAGTAGCTCTTGTGGATCGAGGTCTCGCCGAGGCCGATGATCTTCTCCCGCTGGCGGTCCCAGTCGGGCGTGTGGTTAGAGGTCATTGCGGGAGATCCCTGCGTTGTCGGTCAGTGCAGTGGCGGTGTCATCAGAGTGCATACTAGAGGTCCCTGCGTTGTTGGTCGGTGTAGTGGCGGGGTCATCAGAGTGCATATTGGAGATCCGTGCGTTGTCGGTCGGTGTCGGGCTTGTGTCGTCAGAGTGCATCAGAGTAGATCCGTTCGATGTCGGACTGGGTCGGGGGTCTCGGATTCGTGGCCATGCAGGGGTCGTGCATCGCGTTCCGCGCCAGGGCAGGGATATCGTCCCTGGTCACCCCCAGGTCCCGGAGGGTCTCTGTGACGCCGAGCCGCTCCCGGAGCGAGGCGATGGCCGAGACGATCATACGTTTCTTCTCCTCCGGGCCGGCATCCCCGGACTCCACCCCGAGGACCTTCCCGATGGTCTCGTACCTCCCGGGACATACCGCGAAGTTGTAGGCGACGACGTGCTCCAGGAGCAGGGCATTGCACTCCCCGTGGGGGAGATCGGAGAACCCTCCCAGGCTGTGGGCCATGGCGTGGACCGCCCCGAGGCTCGCGTTCGAGAAGGCCAGCCCGGCGTAGAGGCTCCCGAGCATTGTTTTATAGCGGCATCCGAGGTTCGTCGGGTCGGCCTGCGCCGGGAGAAGGGCCTCGTGCATAAGGCGGACCGATTCCAGCGCCTGCAGGTCGGTGACCGGGGAGCTTGCGTTTGAGACGTAGGCCTCGACCGAGTGGGTGATCGCGTCCATGCCGGTGTGGGCGGTCAGTTCGGGGGAGAGGGTGGTGAGGGGGACCGGGTCGATCAGGGCGATATCGGGCACGATCGCCTTGCTGATGATGGCGATCTTCACCTTCCGGTTCGTGTCGTTGATGATGGCGAACTGGGAGACATCGGCGCTGGTCCCCGCGGTGGTGGGGATACAGACGAGCGGCGGAGCGGGAACGGGGACGTTATCCACTCCCTCGAACTCCAGGATGTTCCTCTTGTTGGAGGAGACGATTGCGATCCCCTTGGCGCAATCGATGGGGCTCCCCCCGCCCACCACCACGATGGCGTCGCAGCCCGCCTCCGCGTAGCACTCCGCACCCTTCATGACCTGGAAGTCCCGGGGGTTTTCGGAGACCTCCGAGAACGTGGTGTACTCGATCCCCTCCGCCTCAAGGCTCGCGGTCACGTCCCGGTGCCACCATTCCTTCGTGATATCCGGGCCGGTAACCAGCAGGACGTGCCGGGCACCGAGGTTTCTCGCGTATCTCCCCGCGAGCGTTCGTGCGTCCGCCCCGATCACGAATTCGGGAGCAACAAATTTGCGTAGTTCAAAACCGGTTCCGATCATCAGGACCTCCCCTTGCCAGGATCCTCCCGGGTTTACCCTGAGATATCTCCGGCATCGTAATTATGTGGATCGAACGATGCAAGGGGGTGGGGAAAGGGGGGCCCTTCCCGCTCCTTCCGATAGTGGGGTTTTTGTTTCCATTACCGGGCCGGGAATCGACTCTCCGATTCACATGAACTTCCCCCGGGGATCCTTTCCACAGTTTCCCTTTCCATACCGGGCCGAAACCGATATCCTTTCTCCTGCGTTTCCGGATTGTAGGGGGGTCCTTTTCTGGGATCACCTTATCTCTTCCGCTGCGTACATGGGAATTATGACCGACATCGTCGTGCTTGTGGATTCGCGGGGTGGGAATACCAGAAAAGTGGCAGAGGCAATTGCCGGAGCACTCGGCGTCACCGTGGGGGACCTCTCGGCTCCGCTGCCCGCCGGGGCGAAGACCCTGTTTCTCGGGAGTGGTACCTACGGCGGGAAGCCGGGAGAATCCATGAAGAAATTCATCGAAGCCAATGACTTTACCGGGCGCAAAGTAGCACTCTTCGGCACCTCCGGGGGACCCCCGGGAGCGGAAAAGATGATCGATGCCATGGCCGAGGATCTCTCCAAAAAAGGTGCCGCGATCGCGGGACGTTTCCATTGCAGGGGGAAATTCCTCTTCACGAACCGGGGTCATCCCAACGCGGAGGACCTGGAGAACGCGAAGAAGTTCGCCCGGGAGATGGCCGGGGTTTCGTGAAGCGGTGACCGTGAATTCATGGATAGAACATCCGGAACCGGCAGTCAGTTTCCGGGTGAGAGGGGCTCAAAACCATGACGGTATTCTCCGCTCACGCACACCCAGTGAAATCCGGTGAAAATTCTATGGGGTATTTCCGATCCGGCATTCTCCTCGGGCTGATGTGGGGGGCCCTCGCGGACGTGTTCCTGCTCTTCGTGGTGCTGCCCCAGCCTGACGTGATCCCGGGCGTGACCGAACCGGCAGGCTGGTACCAGGCGATCGCCCCCGCGGGGTTCGCGATATTCTCGGTCCCGTTCTTTGCGAGCCTGGGGACCTACCGGGCCGTCGCCGCGTTACTTCCCGGTTTTGGCGCGAGCGATTTCTTCGTGGTCCTGGTGCTGTGTCCCGTGTACGGGATGATTGCCGGAGCGGTGATCGGATCTTTTGCAGGGATGGTGAAGCAGCATAGGATGAGGAGGTAGGGAGAGGGGAACCGCTGGTACCATTCGGGGGGATCCGGAGAGGTTTGAGCGGTGTCCACCCCCCCGATCATCGTGGCGGTTGCCCTGGTGCTCGCGTCAGTCGTGCTCTACCCGATCGCGACCTGGCTCATGCTCTGCATCATCTGCGTCCCTCTGTGCTTCGCTCTCACGCACTTCGTGTTCCGCCGGATCCCGGGACTGAAGGATATCCTGTGAAAGGTCCACGGATACCCCTATCTCCCATCCCGCGAAAGAATAATGAACAGGTGCGAAATGAGCAGATCCGACGATGCGGAAAGGAGTTTCATGTCCGGTTTCACCTGCTCCGCTGCGGTATTTTCCACGTTCTCCGAAGAACTGGGGCTCGATGCAGAGACCGCGAAGAAGATCGCCTGCGGGTTCGGGGCCGGGGTATCGAAGACCGGGAACATGTGCGGTGCCGTCTCCGGGGCGATCATGGTCATCGGGCTGAAATACGGAAAGTCCCGTGCCGGGGACAACGAAGCGACGGATACGACCCGGGCGCTCACCCGGGAGTTCATCCGCAAATTCTCCGCACGGAACGGCGCGATCAACTGCACTGCGCTCCTGGGATACGATCTCAGCAACCCCGAGGACTACAGGAAGGCTGCTGCAAGCGGCCTCTTCATCACGTCGTGCAAGGGATACGTCCGGGATGCCGTGGAAATCCTGGACGGGATCCTTTCGCAGCCCAGGTAATCGCGGGATGGAGCGGGAAGGGGAGTCCCGGCTCCGGCAGATACAGGGAAACGAAAAACAGGGAAACAAAAAAATGCCACACCTGAAGGACATTCTCGGGGACACGGTCAGGGACCGGTGCGAACGAGCCCGGCTCACCCCGCGGGAGAACGAGGTCCGAAAATGCGTCCTCCGGGTCTTCGCGGCGAGAGGCAGTCCCCCGGACCCGAAGGAGATCGCGGATCTGATCTCCGGAACCCCGGAGATGCGTGAAAAACTCCCCATGGCCCGGGAAATTCCCGATATGGTCTCCCTGTCCCCGGAAATGCCCGATGTACTCCAGGGACCCCCGGAAAACCCCGATATGCACTCCCTGCCTCCGGAGAATCCTGATATATCCCCCATAGCCCGGAAAAGGCCTGATGGGCTCCCTCTGCCGCCGGAGAAGCCTGATATACTCCCCAAGATCCCGGCGGTTTCCGATGTGCTCCCGGTGCCCTCAGAGATCGAAGTACTCCAGGCCCTCGCGAGGCTGCACGCCGCGGATATCCTGACGCTCCGGGGCGGAAGGATTGTGGCGGCATATCCGTTCTCCGCGGCTGAAACCCGCCATTTGGTCGTCTTTTCGGACGGGCACACCGCATACGCTCTTTGTGCGGCCGATGCCCTGGGCATCCATTTCCTGCTCGACGAGGATATCACCGTCCGGTCTCTCTGCCCGGAATGTGGACGTGAGATTGTCATTGTCCTTGAAGGCGGGAAGATCCAATCCTGCGACCCTGCGGGTGCGATCGAGTTCGTGAAGGCCCGGGACCGGTGCGGGTGCCACGCAGACGCCTGCTGCCCGGACCTGAACTTCTTCTGCGGACCTGACCACCTCGCACAATGGCAGGAATGCGGGGTTCATTCCCGTGAGGGGGTCGTATTTTCTCTCGAAGAGGCGCTGGAGGAGAGTAGGAGTATTTTTAAGGGGTTTCTGGGGTAACACCCCCTGTTTTTTAAAAAGCGTGCCGCCAGGACCGTTTTTCCAGGTACGGTCCCATTCGCCGCTGCCTCCAGAATGAAGAGTTTACCGCAGGTTTTCCGGGTGCAGCGTCCGGTAAAGCTCTGAGATCGTCGTGACCGTCTTCCACCCCTTGTCGGTGATGATATAGTCCCCCCGCTCGTGCCGCTGGAGGATCATCCCCGAGTCCGCCAGTTTCCTGAGGTGGAAGAGAAGGTTTCCACCGCGGAGGCCGGTCATCTGCGAGAGTTCGCTGAAAGTCCGGGTCCGGACGGCGAGCGCCTTCAGGATCTGGAATCTCTGGGGGCTTGCGACCGGTTCGAGGAGCTGTTTTGCCACCTCCTCGTCCGGTACCTCCGCCGGCGACGTTCCGGTGTCCTCCCGCTGCAGGTAAATGCCGAGCGACCGCATCAGGTCCACCTGTTTTTCAAAGAGACGGTAGACTTCGGAAAAACAGGTGTCGCACCGCTCATAGGGCCCTTTCACCCGGAGGGCCTTCACCTGGTCCCGGTACCCCGCGATGACCTCGTCCGTGACGCTGCCGTCCCTGATATGTCCCGAAGTGGTCTGGAGAAAGTCCATGAATACCGCAAAACATTTGTCCCTCATCGCACAGTCACGGACCATGCGGTCGGAGAGCGTGGTGCCGGCGGCCTCGACCTGGTGGTTCGCAATCAGGTCGCCGTAGTTCTTCTTTAAGTCCTGGAGCACGTTGTCCACGTGCTGCTGGTTCGCCTTCTCGATGAACCGCTTCAGATCCGCCCGGAGCCCCGAGATCTCGGATTTCAGTTCTTTTATCTCCGTCCCGGGGGCAGTCCTGGATTCCATGAGTCCCACGCACTCCTTCCCCACATTTCTGGCAGGTACATCATCATGAGCGTACGGGTCATTATTCTGTACCGCTCGTGTGTTGTATATTTTACTGACGCTCAAGTATATATTTCTAACACTCTCACCAGTGATCGGTGAGACAAATGCCCACATGGAAGTACACCGGCAAGGACGTATCCGCCTCAAAAGCGGAGAAATCCCTGAACGCAATCAAAAGCGCCTGTTTCGGGTGCGACAGTCACGACCCCGAGTGTTCGATCGCAAAGGCGGCCGGAGACGTCGCCCTGATGGTCGATTCCGGGGACGCATCTGTGAAAGACCAGATCCACGCACAGATCACGGGAGCCTTGAACGGGGCGAAATTCCCGATCAAGACCCCCGAGGCCCTCATTGCAGCGTTCCCGGACGGTGCGGACACGACCTGCCGTGTCGGGGACCTTTCGATGACCGCCGGAGAGGCAGGGACGCTCCTGAAAAAGTCCGATTTCCCCTTCAAGAGTGCGAAGGAAGTCGCCGACGTCATCGTCGAACGGGCGGGACTGTAACCCCCCAATTTTTGCACGTCCCCGGTGGCGGGAACCAGGGTTCCGGGAAGGAATTTCTGGAATCCCGGGTTCCCTCGTAACCCGGCAGGACTCATCCTCCTCTTCTGACATCACACGGAAGAAAGGAACCAGGGTCTCCGGGAATGAATGACTCGAGTCCCGGCCCCGCGTATCCTGGCAGGATTACATCCTCCTCTTCTAAGGTCATGTTTCGCGGTAAATGAGGGCCCTCGCTCGAATAAAAGGGATGCCCGAGGCACTATAGATGGCACGGGCGAGATAAACTGGGAATCACAGAAATCCTGGGAGAGGGAGGGGCCATGGCTCCCCGATCTATTGCACGCTCCCTGCACGCAAAAAAAGACGTTATTCCTGGGGATGAATGATGGCTTTGAGGCTCCCTTCACGGTGCCGGGCGGTCAGTTGAAACCCTTCGACCGTGTCTTTTAAGGGAAACACGTGGGTTATCATGTCGTCCACGTTGATCCTGTCGTACTGGATCCATTTCAGGGCGGTGGTCAGGTTATGGAGATCGGCAGCATAGGAATGGGTGATGGTGACCTCCTTCTGCCACAGTTTCCAGAGATTGATCTCCGACTGGACGTCGGGATTCGTGGGGGCGAAGAACAGGATGGTACCCCCGGACCCGACCGCGTCGAGCGACTGCTGTACGCAGACGGGGACCGGTGCGGTCATGATGACGGTGTCTGCGCCCAGGCCTCCGTTCAGTTCCCTGAACTTCTCCGGGACGTCTTCGGTAATCGCGGAGATGGTCGCATCTGCACCGAACTTTCTGGCGATCTTCAACCGGTCGGGGCTCGGGTTGGAGACCGCAATGAGTCCCGCACCGTTCAGCCGGGCCGCCTTGAGATGGAGTAGCCCGGTGATCCCGGCCCCGATGATCAGGACCGACCGGCCGTCCGAGACCGGGGCGAGGCGCTGTCCGCGGACCACGCACCCGAGGGGCTCGACGAAGGTCCCCGCATCGAACGAGACCTGGTCGGGAAGGCGGAGCATCCCCCGGTCCACGTTGATCGGGGGCAGCACCACGTATTCTGCGAACGCACCGTAGGAATTCTTGAACTTGGTCTTCTGCAGGGTCTCGCAGGCGGTCGTGTGCCCGCGAAGACACGCGTTGCACGTGTTGCAGGGGACGTGATGGGTCACCACGACCCGGTCTCCCACCTTCCACTTCGGGTCCACGCCAGCGCCGACTTCCGCGATGACTCCGGTGCACTCGTGCCCGAACGCCCCGATGCCCCCGGGTCTTCCCGCACGCTTGATCCGGTACCATTCCATGACGTCCGATCCGCACACTCCGCACGCCATGACCCTGACCTTGACCTCCCCCGGCCCCACCTGGGGGTCGTCGACCTCTTCGACCCGTACATCGCTGTTCGAATAATAGACCGCGGCTTTCATCGTTATTCCCCGTGGTGAGTGAAATTATCCGGGATAAAAAAATTATTCGAGTTTGCGTGCACCCGGCAGGCACGCATTGTAGATGTCCAGGGCTTCCTTTACCGTGTGATTCCCGTGGACGATCGCATTGATCGCTTTTATCATGCCGATGGGGTTCTCGTCCTGGAAGATATTCCGCCCGAAATCGACCCCGACCGCACCCGCCTGGATCGAATCGTAGGCCATCTTCATCGCGTCGGGGGGGCTCGAGTACTTGCCACCCGCGACCACGACCGGGGTGGGAGCGACCGAGTCGACCAGCTTGGAGAACTCGTCGCAGTAGTAGGTCTTGATGATCCGGGCCCCGGCATCCTGGCAGATACGGGACGCGAGCGCCAGGTAGCGCAGGTCCCGGGCCATGTTCTTCCCCACGGCGGTCACCGCGAGCACGGGGATCCCGTACTCGTCGGCCTGGTTGATCATGTCGGTGAGGTTCATGATCGTCTGCTGCTGGTTTGCGGCGCCGACATACACGCTCACCGCGACCCCGGCCGCATCCATCCGGATGGCCTCCTTGATAGTGACCGTGAGCTTCTCGTCGCTTAACTCCTCGAACAACACGCTGTTCCCGCCCGATACCCGCAGCATGATCGGTTTCGACCCCACGTCTTCGGGTGCGATATTGGCCCGGACCGCCCCGCGGGTCGTCATCAGGCAGTCGCAGTAGGGGAGGAGGGTCTTGATCGTCGTGCTCATGTCCTTGAGGCCCGTCGTCGGCCCCTGGAAGTAGGGATGGTCGACCGCGAGCATGACCACCCGGTTATCTTTCGGACTGATGATCCGGTTCATCCGGCTCTGTATTCCAACATCAAGGTACGCGTTTGGCATGGGACACATCTCGTGAATTAATGCGCCACAATTGTATAAAAAGCTGGGATTACTTTTACTCCGGCCTGACGACCAGGTATCCTTTCTCTATTAACCAGTGGTGGAACTCGTGGGTGCTGTGGATGCAGTCCGACCCGCAGATCGCCCGGATCTCTTCATACCTCGGAGATTTCTCCACTTCCTTGTTCAACAGCATTTGTATCGGGCATTGCACGTCCCTGCAATATTCCCGGCGCGAATAATCGATATACCCCTTTATCGACTGCATGGATACTCATTTGGAATCAAATGAGATTAGGGTTTGTGGAGGAGGCCTTTGCTATCCACTACCGTCCGGCAATCGATCCGGCGAAAGAGTTTTTCCCTGCAATGGAGCATCGAGTGGGTGAACATCGCATTCCCGGCCGTAGATCTGTTCAAGAGAGCCCGATTCCCGGGGTAGCCACGCCGGGCCAGGCGGTGTATCCGATATCGCACAACGGGTGTTTCCATGGGCGGGCATGGCTCCAGGGTGTGGACCGACACACACAAAGGCTCCCTTCTGATTTAGTCGGGATATTTCAAAAAAGGGGAGTTTCCTGGTGTTGGAGAGTATTAATCCTCGAGGAAGTTCATCCCGGGAGCAGTGATCTTTGACGTGTAGCCCATTACTTTCTGGAACAGGGTAATGTCACCGCTCGCGGTCGTAGTCTCCGAATATACCAGGTCTTCGGATTTCGGGTCTTCGGTGGGAATCCCCGTCAAAATTCTTCCTTCCTGGATGTGCACGTTGATGTACGCCTCCGCACCGCCCATCGCGGGGATATCCCCGAGCCCGGTCAATTTCACGTTGTAATTTGCTTCGACTCCCGGGTCCGAGACCGGGTAGTCCCAGGGACCAGCCCTCTCCCCGATCTCCATGATGTATCGCTGAGCGGTAGTGGTGGCGAGCGACCCAAGAGTAAGATCGACACTGCTCCCTTCTTCAATGATGTTGCAGAACGGCGGGTTTACATTGAACTCGTCCGGGCTTGCGAACGGACAGATCATGATTGCGAAATCCACGATTCCCAGCCCTGCACCGTCGAGCACTGAATATTCGTCAGAGACCATCCTGCCGGTATCGGTCCCCACGAACTCAACGACCTTATCGGTCCGGACGTTGAACAGGCCCTGGGTCGCCATCCCGGCGGTATCGGTGGTCATTCCCTTGGTGTAGGACACAAGGCCCTGATCTGCAACGGTGTTCTCCGTATACGTGCTTGTATACTCAAAATCGGTCTCCTCTAACGGGAACGGGAGCGTGTCTCCTCCCCGATTCGCAATGATATTCACGATACTGTCTGTTTCGGTCACGGTTCCCAGTGCAGACATTGCGGTCGAGGTGGTAAATCCCTGGGTCTCAGGGACCTGGGGGACCCCGGTATCCGCACATACGGCAGATGAACAGAACATTATCGCGACGATTGCCAGTAAGAGAACTTTTTTAATAATAATCTCACTCCTCCACTTGATTTTGAAGTATTCAACGATTTTAATCAATCCTTGAATACATATATTTTTGTAATTTAGGGCGATTCGCCGCCGTAAATGCGATCATGATTGCCATCGCAGAACCGAAAAGAAGGTCCCTTGTGACTCCCGAAAGGGGAAGGACGTACCGACGCACACCCACGGCTCTCCCACTTATTTAGTCGGGACATTTCAAAAAAAGTGAATTTCCGGGAAATATGAGAGGATATTCCTAGAAATTGAGCACTCCGGGTGAGGTGATCGTTGACGTGTAGCCCATCACCTTCTGGAAGAGCGTGATATCCCCGCTCACGGTCGTGAGTTCCGAATACACGATATCTTCGGCTTTCGGAGCCACGGGCGGGATCCCGGTCATCACTCTTCCTTCCTGGATGTGTGCATCGAGGAAGGCCTCCGCACTGCCGGCTGCAGGGATATCCCCGAACCCGGTCAGGGTTATCCGGTAACCGGACTCGACTCCCGGGTCGGAGACCGGGTAATCATATACGGTGCCGGCGTCCGACACCTCCATGATATACCGCTGGCTGGTGCCGGTCGCGAGCGATCCGAGCGTCAGGTCGACACTGCTCCCTTCTTCCACGATATTGCAGAACGGCGGGTTCATACTGAACTGGTCCGGGCTTGCAAACGGACAAATCATGAGCACACGGTCCCAGACACTCACTCCCGCCCCGTCGAGCACGGAGTTTTCATCCGAGATCATCCTGCCGGTATCGGTCCCCACGAACTCGACGACCTTCTCAGCGTGAACGTTGAACAGGTTCGTGGTTGCCACCCCGGCAGTATCGGTGGTCATCTGCTTGGCATACGTGACGAGTCCCTGGTCGGCGATGGTGTTCTCGGCATACGTGCTTGTATACACGGATTCGCCCTCGATGAGGGGAGAGATCCCTTCGAGTTCCTGGCTCGCGATGACATTCACGATACTATCGGTCTCGGTCACGGTTCCCAGTGCCGACATGGCCGTGGATGTCGAAAATCCCTGGGTCTCGGGGACCTGGGGGACGCCGGTATCGGCAAACGCGGCAGCGGTGCAAAGCATTACTGAAATTACCAATAATAATAGAATTTTTTTAATGTAAATCACTCCTGCATCCGGTGATGAATGAGTCAATACTTTTTGGTCAATTCTTGCACACATATATTTTTGTAATTGATGGCGATTTTTTTAGTCGTCGGATACGGATTACACCGAAAAAACGATACGCTCCCCGAATCTGGCGTAGTTATCCGGGTAAACTTTTCGGGAAACCGAAGCGTGGTATCGTTCAAATAGTCCATCGAATAATACTCACCCCGCTGTCGTAATCGACAGGCCAGGCCGGTTTTTAGTATATAGGATCTCCCTCGCCGTTTACTATGACCAGATCCTGCAGTACCGTCGTATTCCGCACAAGGTTTCCACGTTCCACCTTCATCACCGTGAGCTTCACCGTGTAGGTGCCGGGCTGCAGGTAGGTGTGGAGCGGGTCCCTCGCCGACGAACTCGTCCCGTCCCCGAAGTCGTAGCCCCGGTAGTCAGGGTTTCCGGTCGAGGTGTCGGTGAAGGAGACTTTCAACGGTGCGTTCCCCCTGATCGGGGTGGCGGTGAACCCGGCGGCAAGCCCGGGCCCGGACCCCCCGCCGACCGCGACCAGGTCCTGCCGTATCGCGATATCCTTCCGAAGGCCGTCGCGCCCTGATTTGAGTATCGTGAGGGTCACGGTGTATGTTCCGGGCGAGCGATAGGTATGGACCGGATTTTTTGCCGTGGAAGAACTCCCGTCGCCGAAGTCGTAGGTCCGGAACGTGGGATCACCCGTCGACGCGTCGGTGAACGATACGGTGAGGGGCGCCTGGCCCGTAACGGGCTGGGCAGTGAAATTTGCGGCGAATGCGGGCGCCGGTTCGCTGATCGTCCCGTATGCGTACTTGAGGGAATCGTGCTTCATGTCATAGTAGCTGATGGACGGGTGACCGGCGGTATCCGTGGCGATGGAACAGTAATAGCCGAGACCGGGCCAGACTGCACTGTCGACGGTCATGGTCTCCCATTCGTCATCGCCAGCCCACGCGTACATCAGGGTTCCCGCACCGTCGCAATAGGCGATATGCGGCGTATCCTCCCCGTCGATCGCGAGCGAGACGTACATGGCCTTCTTATCGACGGTCGTCTCGGACCAGCCGGTTCCCTCGTGCGACGCGTAACTCAGGGCCCCGTACATGTCGACGTAGGCGATGTGCGGCTTCCCTGCCGAGTCGAGGGCAATCGCACCCGAGAGGCCGTTGTTATAATCGATCACGTTCGTGTGCCAGCCACCCTCATCGGCCCACGCATATTTGACCTTGCAGGTCACCCCGTCGGTATAGGCGATATGGAACCCTTTTCGTTCTTTATCTATCGCGAAGGAACACCACGTGCAGTACGCGTCGGGATCGATCGCGTCCGGCGTACCCCAGACCCCGTCGTGACACGCCACGATAAAGAGGCCGTGGTCGGGATTGCCGCCTTTCGTCGGTCCATAGACGATATACGGGTCGCCCGAAGCATCGAGCGCCAGTGCGACGCATCCCGGGGTCACCTGGCCCAGGGTGGTCTTGTCCCACGATGTCGCGTACTTGAGAAGTCCCCGTTCCATGTCCGTGTAGGCGATATGGGGACGGTTCGTGCCTTCGACGGCAATCGCGGTCGCCTGGTCGCCGGGCACATCATCGTCGACCGTATCGATCTGCCAGCCCGATCCGTCGTTCCACGCGTAGAGGAGCGTGCCCCGGTCAGGGTCGATGTACGCGATATGCGGGTGGCCTGCCGAATCGACGGCGATGGACGTCGATTTTCCGGCGTTCGGGTCGACCGTGGTGATCTTCCATGACGGCCCGTAATCCGATGCGGAACCGTACCCGATCCCGGTGATCCCCTGCGATACCGCTCCCGCGGGCAGCACGATCATGGCGCACCATAAAAAGAGCCCGATCAAGAATATCCCCAGTACATTTCCTCTCATCGCTTCCTCCCGCGGCAGGAATCGCATGTGGTAAGAGCTCCCTGCCTGACAGGGAAAAGTAGCTCTTCATTGTTAAAAACAAGAGGATTTTTAACGGATGATCTTTCCGCGGTAATTGCATGAAATGTTCGCATTTCCCGTAATCCGGGCTTTGTTGCGATACCGTGCAATGAATCGCGGGATTTTTCCCCGCACCGCCGCCAAAAGCCCGGTCGCCTTCTCCTCCTGAAGTGGTTCGTCATCCTATTCCTGACGCTCTTTTCAGGAATCCCGGCGCGGTATCCGGATATCCGGACCGGTCCGGCCTTTGGGCGCTCACGCGGCGGGGTTTTGGCCCGGGTCATCGACCCCGGTAGTCCCCGGGGAACACCCGGCACGGGCGTATCCTTTGCAGCATCGGGAGAATCCATTTTCTCTCTGCGACCCCCTGGCAGGCGATAGAAAAATTCATCGTCCGATCAGGGCGGATATGTCGCGATTCGACGCGATCCGGGACTGCACACTGTCGATCCGGGGTATTATCGCCAGGAAGGGTGACGCAATGCAAACACCATTTTTGATTGCCGGGCACCTCCCGGCAGGACCCGATCCCTCTTTCTCTTTCACAATTTTTTTCACTTACTCGGAAAATAGTGTAGCAAATGCACACCAGGGGGGGCCATACTTCTTCCGTGATCCCGGCGACCCTCCGGGTTTTTCCCCCGGCCGTGCTTCGCGGGGGTGTCCCGTGAGCACCCTGAAACATAAGATCTACGAGGTGCTCGAACCCTCCGCGGAACAGGGCACCCTGAGCTTTCTCGTGGATATCTTCCTCATCGTGCTGATCCTGGCCAACGTGGTGGTGATCCTCATGGAGACCATGGAGCCGATCCATGCCCTGATGTCCCCCTATTTCGTGATCTTCGACCTGTTCTCCGTAGGCGTGTTCACCGTCGAATACCTGCTCCGGGTATGGACCTGCACCGAGAACCCCGAGTATTCTTCGCCTCTTTCGGGAAGGGCGCACTATATCGTCACCCCGCTCGCCCTGGTAGACCTCCTGGCCATCCTCCCCTTCTACATCCCCTTCGTGATCCCCGTAGACCTCCGGTTCCTCCGGATCCTGCGGTTGATCCGGCTGATCCGGGTCTTCAAGCTGGCCCGGTACTCGGATGCCATGGCCCTGTTCTTCCGCGTGCTCCGCCGGGAGAAGGCACTCATGCTCGTCCTGCTCTCGGTGGTGGGGTTCCTCCTGGTGATCTCATCGTCCTTCCTGTACTACGCGGAGCACGAGGTCCAGCCCGAGGACTTCTCTTCCATCCCGGAGACCATGTGGTGGTCGATCGCCACGCTCACCACGGTGGGCTACGGGGACGTGTATCCCATCACCCCGGTGGGGAAATTCTTCGCCGCACTCACCGCCCTCTTCGGGATAGGCCTGTTCGCCTTGCCGGCAGGTATCCTCGCCTCGGGGTTTGTGGAGGAGATCCGGGAGGGGAAGATCAAGAAAGGCGAGGGTCTGTCCGTTTCCTCCCCGGAGGACCGGGTCGCACTCCTGGAGCGGGCGGTTACGCTCCGGACGGAGGGGCATCTGGAAGAGGAGGAATTCCGGCGGTTGAAAGAGGCGATCCTGTCGGGAGAAAAAGAAAAATAGGATCTCCTCCGGCGTGGTAAACCGGTGCCCGCCTGCAGGAGCGGTAAATGATTTCCCAATTAACGGGTCGCAGTCCGGCGTTTCAACCGGACCTTTCTTCAGGTCTTTTTCTCTTCCCCGGTTTGATTTGCGGGGGTCGTGGGGTTCGGTGTTGTCGATCCGAGGGACCCTCCTGACCGGAGGATAAGTACCTGTATCAGGTCCCCGCGTATCAAGCCCGGGCGATTTTTTTTCGTCCCTCCCCGAGTCGTTGTTTAATTTAAAAGATGTGAATCAATGAACACCCGGAACGAACCACAGACGGAGCGGGTCGAAACGTGCCTTGACACTGGCTCTGCAGGTACATAAAAAAAGCCGAATCTTCCGTCTTACCACAGGGTCTCTCCAGCGGGAGGAAGCCCAATGGTGTAATGAGAGGATTTCACAAGGATATCGTGAAATATATAATAAATCACATGGAAATACACATTCAAGAGTCATATGAAACCAATTTTTGTCATCACCGTGATGTGCATCCTTATTTTCTTTGCATCATCAAGTGCAGCAGCAGTTGAGCCGGCCTGGAAGTCCCGGTCCGATCTCTCTAACTCCGGTATCTACGACGACGGAGGGACCCGGCCGGACGGGACGCTCCTCTGGAACTATACCACCGGCCGCGAAGTGCGTTCCTGCCCGGCCATCGTGGACGGGGTCGTCTATTTCGGGAGCAACGACGGGAACCTGTACGCGATAGACGCAAAGACCGGAAGCCTTGTCTGGAACTCGGCCGCCGGGCTCGGGATACAGACAGGCCCCGCAGTGACCGGAGGGGTCGTCTACGCCGGGTCGTGGGACCATAACATCTACGCGTTCGACATGTCCTCCGGGGCGCTTCTCTGGAACACTACCACGGGGGATGCGGTGATCTCCAGTCCCGCCGTCGCGAACGGTATCGTCTATGCAGGGAGCTTCGACGGGAAAGTCTATGCACTGGACGCGGTCACCGGCGAACCCATCTGGGAGTATACTACCGGGGGGCCGCGGGTTACGTCGAGCCCTGCTATCGTGGAGGGTGTGGTGTACGTGGGAAGCGAGGATAAGAACCTCTACGCACTCAATGCGTCCGACGGGGCCCTGCTCTGGAACACCACCACCGGAGGCCAGGTTCACTCCAGCCCCTCGGTCGCGAACGGTGCGGTGTATTTCGGAAGTGACGACTTCAACGTCTACGCCCTCGACGCATCGACAGGCTCGCTCCTCTGGACCGCTCCGACCGGCGATACCGTCCGGTCGAGCCCTGCCGTTGCGGACGGAGTCGTGTACGTGGGCAGTTACGACGAGAACATGTATGCCCTCGACGCATCGACAGGGACCGTGATCTGGTCCCATGCGATGGGAGACGAGGTGGATTCCAGCCCGGCGGTCGCGAACGGGGTCGTCTACGTGGGGACCCTCGGATACGGGACGAACTTTTACGCGCTGGATGCTGCTTCAGGATCGGTCCTCTGGGATCACTCGATGGGAGAGTGGTTCGTCTATTCCGACCCTGCGGTCGCGGACGGGATGGTCTTCGTGGGGTGCGATGACGGCACTCTCTCTGCGTTCGGTGCTTCGAAGGAGGAACCTCTCGCCTACGATACCTTCGATGACAACACGTGCAACACCACCCTCTGGGAGATCCTCGAATCCGGAGGCGCGTATGTCGAAGAGACCAACCAGCGGCTGGAGATCACCATACCCGCCGATGCATCCGGCGAGACGTTTTACGCAGGGTATGCCAGTACCGGGGTGTTGAGAGGAGATTTTGATGTCCAGGTGGACTATCACCTCCTCACCTGGCCGCAGGACAGCGGGGTGCGGATGGGGCTCTGGATCGAACGGGAACCGGTTACCTGCACGGTCGAACGGGCCAGTTATAGCGACTCGGACTCTTTTTCCCCGGGAGAGTATTATACGACGAATTTCGCGGACTCGATACTCCTTTCCGCCACCGGTGACACCGACGGCCGGATGCGGCTGGTACGGACCGGTTCCACGATATACGGGTACCGGTTCGATGAGACGAGCGGTGACTGGGTACTCCTGCAGGAAAAAGACGTGACCGGCGGGGGTGTCTCATTCGTGCTCCGGGCGTGGAGCCATGACTACGCGTTTGCAGATTCACTGGTAAAGGTCGCATTCGACAATTTTGTGATCAATTCGGGTGAAGTCATCGATTTACGGACCACCCCGCCGTCATCCGTCACCGATCTTCGCAACGCCACCTTCCAGCCGGATATGATCCGGTGGACGTGGACGGACCCCGGAGAGCCCGATTTCGACCACGTCATGGTGTACCTTGACGGGGTGTTTATGAAGAACGTGACGAAAGGCGAGGAGTCCTGGACCGCCAGGAGACTCGCCCCGTCGACCGCCTATACCATAGGGACGAGGACCGTCGGGGAGCAGGGAGCGATCAACGGTACCTGGGTGAACCAGACCGCTACCACCAGTGCACTCTCGGTCTCGCGCCTCGACCCGGCCTCTGCGGGCGCGGGAAGCCCGGGCTTCACCCTCAACGTCTACGGCACGGCGTTTTCAGAAGACTGTCGGGTTGTCTGGAACGGCGACGAGCGGACGACGCAGTTCCTTCCGCCCGATCGCCTCTCGATCGACGTGTCGGCGGAGGACCTCGTCCGCCCGGCGTCCGTGAATGTCACGGTCCGGGACAGTGCGACAGGAGCGCTCTCCAATACCGTGTTCTTCACCGTGAAGGACCCGCTCGCCGACCGCACGGGATGGAAGTTCAGGTCCGATCGTGCGAATTCCGGGGTGTACGATGACGGCGGGACCAGGCCGGGAAGCGAGGTGCTCTGGAAGGTCATGACCGAGAATTATTACGGTTCCACTCCTGCGGTTGCGGACGGCGTCGTCTACGTCTGCGGGATCTACGATATCAACGCCATTGACGCCTTCACCGGAACGCTCCTCTGGACCTCCCCGTACGGGGGAGGAAGGTCCAGTCCGGCGGTGGAGGACGATGTCGTGTACGTGGGAAACACCGACAAAACCATCTCCGCACTGGACGCGGCCACCGGGGACCTCCTCTGGCAGTACACCACGGGGGGAATCGTGTATTCCAGTCCCACGGTGGCGGACGGCGTCGTGTATGCCGGAAGCTGGGATAACAACCTCTACGCACTCGATGCGGGTTCGGGTGCACTCCTCTGGAACTATACTACCGGGGGGGACCACGTGGATTCCAGCCCGGCGGTGGCGAACGACATCGTCTATTTCGGCAGCGGGGACGGGAATGTCTATGCGCTCGGGGCGGACACGGGCACACTGGTGTGGAAGTATCCGACCGGGGACAGTGTCTCCTGCAGCCCGGCCGTGGTGGACGGCGTAGTGTACATCGGAAGTGACGACGGCAGCCTTTACGCGCTCGATGCGTATACGGGATCACTGCTCTGGAACGCCCTCCTGGGAGGATACGTGCAGTCCAGCCCGGGAGTGGCGGACGGCGTGGTGTATGTCGGTGCCGTCGATGGCCGCCTCTACGCCCTCGATGCCGCGACGGGCGACCCCCTCTGGAATTATATGACGGGATCCTGGGTCCATAGTCCGTCGATTGCCCAGGGGGTGGTCTATGCCGGGAGCAGCGACCATACCCTGTACGCCCTCGACGCCGCGACAGGGAATCTCCTCTGGAGCTATACGACCGGTGACGTTGTATACGCAAGCCCCGCCGTGGCGAACGGCGTCGTCTACGTCCAGAGTAATGACGGCTGGCTCACCGCGCTCGCCACGGTCCCGGACGGTCCTCCGGACAGTGTGACCGGCCTGCACACCACTATCGTCAACGGGGTCCGGATCACGTGGACCTGGACCGATCCGGGGACGCTCGGGTTCTCCCGCGTGAAGGTCTATCTCGACGGGGTGTTCCGGGAAGAGGTTCCCGCCGGGACCGGGACCTGGACCGCGACCGGTCTTGCCCCCTCGACGGTCCACACGATCGGGCTCCAGACCGTAGGGGTGAAGGGTGCGGTCAACGCGACCGTGGTGACCGATACCGCGACGACGGGGACGCTCTCGATCTCCTCCCTGGACCCCGGGGGCGTGGTGGAGGACGACCCTTCGTTCCCGCTCAATGTGTACGGAACGGGCTTCACCGGGGACTGTACGATCCTCTGGAACGGCGATCCGCAGTCCACCCTGTTCGTGCAGCCGGACCTTCTCAGCATGGAGGTCCCTGCAGAGTATGTCGCCCACTCGGGCCGGGTGGAAATCACCGTCTATGACCGTGCGTCCGGGGAATCGTCCAACACCGTGACCTTCCCAGTGACAGACAACCCCGCGACGGCGACGGCCCGCAAGTTCCGGTCCGATCTTGCCAATTCCGGGGTATACGACGACGGCGGGAAGCGGCCGGTCCCGACGGTTCTCTGGGCCTATGATACCGGGTCCCCGGTCAGTTCCAGCCCCTCCGTCGCGGACGGCGTGGTGTACATCGGGAGCCATAACAGGAACCTCTATGCACTGGACGCCCTCTCCGGCGATCTCCTATGGCAGTACGACAGCGGCGAACGGAATGACTACGTGAGTTCGAGCCCGGCGGTGTCGAACGGGGTAGTCTATATCGGCGGCATGAAGTACAAGATCCACGCGGTCGACGCGTATTCGGGAGATCTCCTCTGGGATTACAAACTCCCGATCCGCACCACCATACGGAGCAGCATAAGCTCGAGTGCGGCGGTGTCGGACGGGGTGGTGTATATCGGGAACATGGACGGAACGGTCTACGCCTTCTCCGAGGAGGACGGGGATCTTCTCTGGACGTATGCCATGCCCAGGACGGAGTATGGCGAGTATGCAATTTTTTCCAGTCCGGCGGTGGCCGACGGCATGGTGTACATACATTCCTATGGAGGAGCGCTCTACGCCCTTGATGCCGCAACCGGGGCTTTCGTATGGAATTCTTCCAACCTGGGCGCGTACGGATCGTATTCCAGCCCCGCGTTCGTCGACGGGGTCGTCTATGTCGGAAGCAGCTATGATCACGGGTTCCGTGCATTCGATGCGCTCACCGGGGACCTCCTCTGGAAGTTCACCACCAACGAGGGCGTGTCGTCGAGCCCTGCGGTCTCGAACGGGGTCGTCTATCTCGCGGACGTTGACGGGACCGTCTTTGCGTGTAACGCCTCCACCGGGGATTCCCTCTGGAGTTACCCGACCGGGGAGAGGGTATCCTCGAGCCCGGCCGTCGCAGGCGGCGTGGTGTATATCGGAGGCAATGGCGAACACAACAACCTGTATGCATTCGATGCGGAAACAGGCGACCTCCTCTGGACCTTTAACGCCAGGATGGGATTTGTTTCGAGCCCGGCCGTGGTGAACGGCATCCTGTACATCGGGGGGAACGACGGCAAGGTCTACGCCCTGGGAACGGTTCCCATTGAGCCTCCCGTGGCGGAATTCTCTGCCAATACAACGGCAGGGAACGCCCCGCTCCCCGTAGCGTTCACCGACACCTCGACCGGGGTGGTCACCACGAAGTTCTGGGACTTCGGCGACGGGGCGACGGAATGGGCCAACGAGACCCAGGCGGTCTCCCACACGTATTCCTTCCCCGGGACCTTCACGGTCTCGCTTTCCGCCGGGAATGCGGACGGGCAGGATACCATGACGAAACCTGGGTATATCCAGGTCAGCCCCACCGGCAGGCCTCCCCGTGCACTCTTCGGTATTATGGCGAATACCGGCCCAGCCCCGATGACGGTCAGGTTCACCGATCGTTCCCTGGGATCGCCGACCGGATGGCAGTGGGACTTTGGCGACGGCACCACCTCGACGGAACAGAGCCCGACCCATGTCTACATGACGGCGGGGACCTTTACCCCAAGACTGACCGTCTCGAATGCCGGCGGGACCAGCACGTACAAGTCGTATATCTGGGTGCGGGCGAAGCCTGCTCCTCCCACGACCTTCCCCACGAAGACCGTCACTCCGACGCCCACGATCTCCCCGTCGCCGGGAAGTGCCCCGATCGCGATGTTTGCCATGAACACGAGCGTGGGCTTTGACCCGATGACCGTGCAGTTCACGGACAGGTCGTTCCAGGGTCCGACGGACTGGCTGTGGAACTTCGGGGACGGCGGTAATTCGACGCTCCAGAACCCGGTCCATACGTTCCTTTCCCCCGGCACCTACCCGGTGAGGCTCTCGGTATCGAACGAGCACGGACAGAGCGACACGACCAGGACCGTGTACGTACGGTAAGGGGTCCCCTTTTTTTTCTTGTGAATTAACGGGAGATGAGAGGGGGTTAGAAAAATGCGGATTCGCGAATGATGCCCGTGTTGACCCTCACAATTTCACTTTGCTCAGGTCTTGGTTCATCACGCAAGGAGATCTCCCGATTTGAAAAAAAGGTTATTTTGTATCCGATCCCTGGAACGTCTCCATCCGGCCGGCCTGATAGGAACTTTCCAGAATATTCCGGAGCGTATCCGCCAGTTTCTTCGCCTGGACGTGCGTCATATAAATCCGGGTCGCATTCGCCACCATTTTTCCCCCTTTCTTCACACCGGGTAGTTCGAGGAAGTCGACGAATACGTCCTGGCCCATTACCTGGATAAAGGAACTGTTTGAGTAACGGATCGTGGTGACGTCCATCTCGAAATCTTCAGGCGCGAACGTGTAGCATTTCCCGAGATCTATATCCACAGACCGCCCCGTTTCCACAGATGCATCTTTTTCTCCGGTTCCGGCTTCTTTACCTTTCTTTTTCATGTTCGAACACCTTCCGTTTTCAGATGAATGGATTTCTGCGATTCTGGCATTGGATATGATACGGTTGTACCGGAACCCCGGACAATCTCAATTCTCTTTGTTGTTTGAGACGGAATCCGGATGCCTTCCGGTGCACCGACCGCCAATGGAGGAAGCACGACCTCGAGTAAATTCGTCAGCAGTTTTTCGCCGAGTTTCGTCGCGGTATAATAGGTCTTGTTGGCATCCCCGGTATCCGCGATGCGTGGCACTTTCCTGGCGACCAGGCCGCTCGCAACGAGTGATTTCACCGCGATATTGATCGTATTGGGATTTGCCCCAAACTCGTGTTTCAGCTGGTTGAAATACCTGTCTCCGTCGACCGTAAGCGCGATGTAGATCGCCCATTTCAGGGGGGTATCCAGTTCCATGACGGCTTCGCGAATCTCTGCCGGGACCTGCTGCAGGTAATGCTGGAGGATCTCCTCATCCATAGTTACCATTACTTAACTAGTTACGATTTCGTAACTCTTAATCTTTTGGACATAGTTTCACCCCACGGGGATCACGGTTTATTTCTCCCAAAACGTTCTCAGAACAATGTCCCTTTCCGAAGAAACTAACGATTATTATTCGGAAAGGCGGCGGCACTTCGACCGGCTGAAAAAGAACACTCCTGTCGGGATTTTCGGCTCCTTCTACGAGTCGAGGAAGACCGACTTACGGGCTCTCCAGCAGTTTCTTCTAAAAGAAGGATACTTCCCGCAACTTTCGGAAGACCTGGATGAGGAAGCCGGAGATGAAGAGGCCATAAGAGACCCGGTGAGAAACCGAATACTCAGTGAAAGACTCATCGACGAGAGCGATATCCACATTTTTATTCTTGTTCGGGGAACGGAGGGGGATCCCCCCAACCTGATCCAGTCAGTTTCCATGGAAATGGAACGGCTGCATACGTTACATGAATCCAGAATAAAATCCGCATGCTATGTCGCAGTATACGTGGAAGCCGGATTGATGGGGACCATGGGGAGTGTATGTGAAGGGTTGCTGGCCTCGAAAAAAGACGACTGGAACGTTGAGGAATTCACCGGTATCAGGGAAATTTTCAGACCGGCCAGACAGTTTTGTATGAACTGTATCCTGGATATGTACAATTACTAATATACACGCAAGAATTCCCTGGAATTTTTTTCTCAGTTACCCCTGCGCGACCCCCCAATCCTCCCCACATTCATCCTTAAAATGGAAATTTAACCCATTTTCCTGCCGAATTTCAAAACCGACCGCAATACTTATTTATTCTTACGTAAACTCATTTTTACAGCAATGATCCGGGATTTCATCGTGAAAATGACCGTGGCCGTGCAAGAAGTCGTTGCTAATCCGAGATCACGACGGCCCGTCATCTTCATGATCATCCTCTGGTGGTTGCAGTTCATGCTCTTGATCGGAGCACTCTTGTGCCGGGAAGTACGCCAGGAAGGAAGTACTCACACCATTCGTGTCCCCGGGAACACTCCTTCATGCACCACCCACCACCTCTCTTTTTCACGCGATGAACGCGGGGACCTCCTGTTCCGGATAGGAAAGGAACCTTTTCCAACCGATTTTTTCCCGTTGCGAGAAGTGTCCGTTTTTTATTCGTGATCCCGGTCCCCGCGATTTTTTCCCTCTGTGAGCCCGGGCGATTTTTTCGTCCCTCCCCGAGTCGTTGTTGAATTTAAAAAGATGTGATATCCATGAACCCCCAGAACGAACCAAAGACGGAGCTGGTCGAAACGTGCATTGACACGGGCTCCGTATGTATTTTAAGAAGAGCCGAATCCGATACCATCGCTTCCTCACGGGAAGGGGCGAGGATACGACGGAATAGTCTCGCTCCAGTTCACCCAAGCGGGATACGATACCCTGATCCGAGTAATACTACAATTATTGTTCCGGCGGTGGCACGATGAGCCGCACCTCCCGGAAGATCTCCGCTGTAGAATACGAAGTGTGCCGAATCCTCCGGGAACAGGGCTGGAACGTCGTCCAGTGCACGGGAGCCTCCCCCCCTCTGGATATCCTAGCTATCCGGAAGAACGAGATACTTCTCCTCATGGTCCGGTCTCCCAAAAGAGCACTCAGGGACGGTCACGAGGTCTCTCTCTTTTACCACGAGGACCTTGCCCGTTTCCGGGCCGTCGGAGGGGATATCCCGAATTGCAGAAAGGAGGCCTGGATCAATTCCCCTCAATACGGACTGATGCGGTTCCATGTCTATCCCGGCGGGATCTCGAAGGTGGTCCCGGGGATGGATGAAGAGAACCCGACAGATATCATCCGGCCGGTCAGGGGCAATGCCGGAATGGATGTGGGTACCTCAAAGGGAACCCTTCCTTTTCAGCAGGAATCGCATGTTCCGCTCGTTTCCGAGACCAATACCTCTCTTCCGCTCCCCCGGGTGAATACGCATGCATGACGCCGTACCCGCCCCTGGTACGGCACGCATGAGAGACGAGGTCGAGTGGACCGTCCGTCTCCTCTCTGTCCCCGACGGTGTCACGGAGCTCCGGGCCATCGCGGACAACGGTACTCACAGCGGATATTTTTCCGATCCCGCACTTATTGCATCGGCTTCCGAGCTCCTGGATTTGGCAACGGTCCACGGGGTCTACGTCACGTTGAACGAGGTTGCCCCGGCCCTCCTCGCCCGCCGGGCCAACCGGGTGAAGATGCGGCTCGGCGCAAAGGACGCCACTACCTCGGATTCGGATATTCTCCGGCGTCGATGGTTCCCCATCGATATCGACCCGGTCAGGCCGAGCGGGGTCTCTTCTACTGACGAGGAGCGGGAATGTGCATTCCGGAAAGCCGAGGAACTCGCCGCCTGGCTCACGGGGCACGGGTTCCCCGAACCGCTCCGGGGCGATTCCGGGAACGGGGCGCACCTCCTCTACCGGATCGATCTTCCGAACGACGAGGAGAGCAAGAACCTCGTACAGCAGTGTCTCTCGGTGCTTGCCTTCTTCTTCTCGGACGAGCGGTGCACCGTGGATACGGCGGTCTTCAATGCCGGCCGGATCTGGAAACTCTACGGCACGGTCTCCCGGAAAGGGGACCATACCGTCGACCGGCCCCACCGGAGGTCGCATATTCTCTCTGTCCCGGACCCGATTGAGATCGTCTCTAAGGGACGGCTGGAAGATCTCGCCGGTTTGCTCTCTCCGGATGATATCCCTGCGAATGCGGGTGCGAATCCCGGGAACTCTTCCGGGATTGCGACAACACGTCCTGCATCGACCCGTTCCGTACAGGTTCTCCCTTCACGAACCCCGGTTCCAGGACAGAACCCGATGAAGGTCTACCAGGACGGAAACGCCCCCCTGAACCTTCCGAACTGGCTCCGTGAACATGGGCTCGCCATCAGGAACGAAAAGCCCTGGCAGGGAGGACGGCTCTTCGTACTCGACGAGTGCCCGTTCTCCACCGCTCACCGGGACGGGGCGTTCGTCATCCAGTTCCCGAACGGGGCGATCTATGCAGGGTGCAAACACGCGAGTTGCGGAGGGGGCAAACAGCGGTGGCAGGAATTACGGAGGATGCACGACCGGGAATATGCCGAGCGTGAATTGCAGCAGGACCAGGAAGGCCTGGCGACCGGTGCTAGCGGGACTGAACCAAGAACCCTGCCAGGACAGGCTAACCAGGCGAAGACAGGTGTAAATGGGACTACGAGGGAAACCCAGGCCGGTCAGGCGAAGGCCGGTGAATATGGGACAGCTCGGGGAACCCGGACGGGCTCTGAAGAGGTCGAAACCAGGGGAAAAGAGGATCCTCGGAAAGGGACGGAGGGACCTTCCCCTCCCAAGAAGACCGGGACCGCAGACCCAAACGATAACGCCGCCCGGACTCGAGCGAGAGAGATCCTCCAGTCCGGCGACCCGCGGTCCTTCATCCTGAATACGTTCGCGAAGTGCCACGTGGGTGACGGGATCGTGGCCGCCTGCTACCTGGTGAGCATCCTCTCCACCACGGTGGCGAACTCCCGGGGACTTCATGTCTGCCCCACCGGGGACTCAGGGAAAGGCAAGAGCGACTCGGCGAACGCGTTCATCCGGCTCCTTCCCGAAGACGCAAAGATGCAGGGCTCGATCACTTCCAAGGCGCTCTTCTACCATGGAATCAAACCCGGCTCCGCGATCATCTTCGACGACTTTTCCATGAGCGAGGACCTCCGGGAGGTATTGAAGAACGCGACCTCCAGCTTCCAGCACGAGCTCGAGCACTATACCCTGAACGCGAACCGCCAGCCGGTGGTCCTCTCTCTCCCGGAACGGTGCGTGTGGTGGATCCTCTCGGTGGACAACCCGGGCGACGACCAGGTCCTGAACCGGATGATGAATCCCTGGATCGACGACTCCGAGCAGCAGGACAGGAGAGTCCGGGACCACATCTTCGCCCTGGCCCGGCGATTCGGAGGAGCTTCGAGGGAAGACCGGGACATCGCCGTGTGCAGGGAGCTCTTCTCCCTCGTCCGGGAGCATCTGTATACTGTGCGCATCCCCTTTGCTCACCGGATCCAGATGGACAGCATCCGGAACCGGAGGAACCCGATCATGCTTCTGGATATCATCCGGTCCTTCGCTGCCCTCCGGTTCATGCAGCGGGAGCAGCGTACGCTTTCCGACGGACTGATGGAGATCGATGCTGCCGAGGAGGACTTCCACGATGCAGCCCGTTTGTTTTCCGCTCTGGATTCAACCGACGGAGGCCAGACTTCAAAGTTGCTGAAGAACGAGAAACTGTTGATCGATTCGATCATTGCGATGAAGGCGGAGGAGTTTACGGTGAAGGATCTGCAGGCCTGGATGGGTCTCTCCTATGTCATTATTCGACGGATACTTCACGGGAGACCCGACCGCATCGGGGAACCTGGTGGACTTCTCTCAAAATGTCCTGCCTTCGGGGTTGTCGAGATGACGACCAGCGAAGGAACCATTGCAGCGGTTATCAGGACAAGAGAGAACCATTACTTCTTCGATTACGAACGCTATAAGGCCTGGAGCAGGGGTAACGGGGTATGGCTCTCTTCCGAAGATACAGACCGTGGGGATGACGGTAATGATCCAGATGACCAGGCGTGGGTCAAGATTGGGTCAACGAACTGGTCAACGTCGAATTCTCTGGAAAACAGTTCGAACGAGAATCAGGGGGATATTGTACAAGATAATAATAACAATAGTACTATCTTGTCCCAAAATAGTGAAAGCGCAATACTTCCGTCCGCGGTAACAAATTCTCGCGACCCCCCTGATACATCATCTGTGTGCCATTGCGATCCTGGTCATTCGGATCATGAAAATGAAAATATTTCATATAGCGGTAAAAACGATAATCAGACACCGGAGCAAGAGAATAATATTGACCCAGGCCTTGACCAGATTGGGAAAACGTCTGGATCACTGGATCACATTCGGGAACAGGACTACATCGCCCTACCGAACGACTCTACCGAGCCATGCCATGTTTGCGGAGATATTCCCACCACTTCAGTGAGGAAACGACGAATCGATGAACCCCCCGATTCACCGGATAAGTACCTATGCTATTCCTGCCTGAAACAGGCACAGGTGAGAGAGAGGGAAGAGAAGCGGTTGCATATTGAGAGAATAGTAAAAACTGCGAAATCAGGAGCGATTCCTATTCCCGGGTTGCTAGTCCCGACCGATTTCATCCGGGTGAAGTTCTCCCAGGGAAAATGCGATATCTGCGGCGGGAACGAGGCCGTTTATAAAAGTAATTCAAAGAACACGAACTGCTGTGAGAAATGTTATGGGAGACTGGTCCGGGAGGGCAATAGAGTTGAGGGGGTGGGGTGAATAATTAAAGTAGATATATCCTGAATTTTTTAGTTAGTAATTTCGAAGATATTTATAGTGATGAATAAATTAAATTTCAAAAAATTTTTATATTCTTTAGATTAAGATGATTTAAATGAGATCCAATCGGGATTTTTCCAAACCTTTTTTTAAAGTTCGGTTTATTGTGGCATTTCTTTTCTTATTTGGTCTATATTTAATATTGATTCCGACATTCTTTGGATTTGAAGATATATTATCAAGTTTACTTTTCCTGTTAGGTTCGGGTATTATATTTCTGGCATTATTTGTGTTAATATTTGATTTCTATATAAAATCTTTTCTGATTGAGGAATTCCGAAATACCTTCGAAGAAATAGCGTGGAAAGAAAAGAAACAATATGATATACAAAATGAAGAATTTAAATCGCGGTACCCCCTTAAAAGGGTCAACGATGATTTTTTATTTGATATTTTTAATTCATCATTTTCAAAACCCCGTCATATTAAATTTGTTGGGAAGAAATTCATTCAAAATTTTAAAAGAATGCATCATTTAAAAGGTCCATCATTACCTAGTTTACTGATTCCGGCTTTGAAGGAAGGCTCAATGGTGGAAATAATATTCCAAGATCCGAGAATATTATCAAATACGTCAATATCAGAGAGAGATTTAATCGATCTAAATGAAAATGTAAAATTTTGCATTTCATTGCTAAAACATTTAAAGGATACATCATATGAAACAAAAAAATTCTCAGGTTCCCTTAAAGTGAAAATATCACCAAAAATACCTTTTTATTTTCTTATTGATTGCGTTGATTTCTTTAAAAAAGAGGAACATGTTTTCATTAGTCTAAGTGATTTTGATTTCCAATTGCACCAAAAAGACATTCATTTCTATGAGATTTTAGACCCAGATATTCAGCAAAATTTCTCTCTTTGTATTAATAAAATAAATGAGAAATCTGAATATTTATTAGAATTTTCCGAAATTGATCAAAATCCAATGTTTAATATCGAGTTATATAGGGAATTATATAATTATTATAATTCTTTTAAAAATGACTTAAAACTTCCTCATTTGGAATCTCCAGAACATATTTCAATGAGGGAAAAATGATAACAATTTTATCATCTCGCAATTCTTTAAAAAGTTATCTTATCATATTGATTGGCATAATATTACTCGGTATTAGCATATATTTTCGTGGGCCTGCAGAATATTTAATTTTAAATCAAACACCCGTTTATCCTGAATATATTGATAGGTATAATATAGGGACCATATTAAACAGTTTTGGATTAGCAATAATAATCACTGGAATTGGTTCATTAATTCATGAAATTGCCTTCAAAAAAACTGAAACAAATGAGCAAAAAGAAACAATTCGCGAATTAATTAGAGATGAAATGATTGGAGGTATGATACTTCTTCGAGATGATTTCGAAGATCGTTCTAAACCTCATTCGGATTGGCTTTCAGATGATCCCCAAACGTTGAATTTCATCGGTCGCGATATTTTAAATTCCATGAATGAAGAACTTGTAATCAAATTCAATAAAAAAATCGTTGATGAGTTATTAAGAAAAATAGAATTAGGATCTAATATTGAAATTTCATTTTTTAATCTTGATAGAGAAGTATTGAACGTTATTTTTAGGAATAAAGATGAAAGATACTCAAAATGGATCAATGATATTGGGAGATCACTTTCGCTTTCAATTGAGCTTTACAATAAATTAAACGACAAAAAATATTATGCCCATGGAGGCACATTAAGAATTTCATTATTCACAGATCATTTATTTTTTGATTATTATAGTATTTTGAATGAAGGACTTGATGAATCAGATGAAAAAATTTTTCTTGATTTAAATCTTGGAAATCAAACAACAAACAAAATTACAAAATTTCAAATATATCAAAACGAAAGCAAAAATATTTTTAAAAGGTACATTACTTCACTTATTTTTTTAGCGAGAGATAATACACTCTTAATATTCTCACATGATAATTTTCCTCCTGAACTGAATCTTCAAGTATATCGTGAGGTCTATGAAAACATTGATAGATTAAACTCTGAGAAAAAAATTAAACTGACAATTACGGATATTTTACCTAACCCAGAGTCGCTGGAATAATATGGAAGTGTGTTTTAATCCAATCTATTGAAAATATTAAAATCTATTCTATTTCCCACATTCCTCCCCACCTTTGCTCTCCATTCCTCAATCCCGGAGCACAGCAACCCCCGTTTGACCCCCCGGGAAAAAAGCTAAGATCCCCCCTTGACAACATTGTAATTGTCCCAGAAATGGGACAGGAATAGAATAGACATGGCCGACTTTATACAGACCATCAATACCAAGACCGCCGTCCGGGAGCTCACCACTCCCATTGCGGACGTGAACGCCTTCAACGGGATCATCCAGGGGATCCTCGACGACAACCCCTTCGGGTGCACCTCGTACATCCAGAACGATGTCACCCAGGACCCCGTGATGAAGAGCCGCGAGGCCTACACCGCCCGGATCAACTTCGAGGACAACCTAGCTGCAACGGTGGGCTACATCACCGCACGAGCCCCGAGCATTGCCGGGTTCAGCGCGAACATCACCGAGCTCCTCGCAAACGAAGCCCTCGCAACCGCGATGGGCGGAGATGCCGTCCGGGACACCGAGTGGGACTCGTTCACCTGCACCCTGAAATGCCACGACCCTTCCGGGGAGATCTACTACGTGGCCTTCACCCGGGACCACGTGACCATCTCCTCGTACTCGGATGATGCCATCCGGACCGCTGTGGAGACCTGGGCAGATACCATCCCGGCACTCGCCTGAACGGGCACGGTATCGGGAGAACGGGGATCAATAATGGAAGGAGAGGGTGAATCAGCCTTCACCGGCTGATACAATAATACCAATATGACGAAGTTTCTCCATGCCGGCCTTTCGGGTCGGCGGAACTTCGGCCCAATAGAACAAAGTTCGACACGTTTGCCCTCTCTCCTATAGGACGGGAATGAAGTGCGAGCAGGGGTTTCTGGTTGTTTGACCTCTCGCACCTCATCGGTCACGGGCTGGCAAACCGGGTCAGGTTTCGTCATTTTCCTGACCAAATGGGAGTTGTCATTCTGACCCAAGGAGGGAGGATGCGAGGAGCGTCTCCTTCCTTACCTCTCCTTCCCCTCCTACACCCGTTTTCCCAGTGCCACTGAGGAATTACTTATGGAATACGAACTCATCGCGGTGGTGCTCACTGTCGTGCTCCCCGTCTATCCCGCCCTCTTCATCATTTACCAGAAGATCGGGAAATACGACGTGATGTGCGAGGAGATTGGAAAACTCCGGGAAGAGCACGACCGCGTACTCTCAGGAAAAGACGCACATGGAACCTGATATTATCCAGTTACTCGAGATGATCGCCGCCGTTATTGCGACCATCATTGCCATCTGGCAGAACCGACAGAAGAACGATGCTGTCCAGGCGAGAGAAGAAGCGATCGACCTTGTGCAGTTCGCCCGTGCCCAGCAGTGGGAGTCCATCGCCGACAAGCAGGACGTAGTTTCCTTCTTCGACCCGGCAGACGACCGGGTGACCGAGGCCCCGGACCTGGTTCCGGCCAGGTCCTGGAAAATGAACGAAGAGACGAAGAAGTGGGTCATCTGCGGACACGACCCGCAGGACCAGGCCTCGTTGCTCACGCAGATTTCAGAGGCTGAGGCATTGGGGAAGGTGCAGTACATCATCTCTGTACCGGGTTGTTACTACGAAATCGAATACGGGCTGCTGAAGGGAGGTGGGAAAGGGATGGGGTGAATTTTCTTAGGAAATATCTCAATCAATTATTATTCATTTTTTAAATAATTTGAATCCAAAGATGAAACTCAAATATATTTATATTTCTTACAAGCAATGTAAATTAATGGCTACTGATAATTCTACGCAAATAAAAATAGTAGCAATAATTGAATTGATCTGTAAAGAAAGAAAATATCAATGCCAAAAAGAAAATCGGACCTTATTTACACGAATAATTGTTGGAAATCTAACAGAAAAAATTAATGTTGATATATATAATACAGGTAGTATTACAATTGGAGGAAAGGAGAGTAATCTAAAAAAAGAATTTATTGAAATAAAAAAACAAATTATCGAAGATCCTGCAAAGTTCATGAAACATGAAAATCTAGTAAAATCATGTGCGACATCGTATAATCTAGTAAGTAATGATTTTAAAAGAATAATCAGAGAAATTATAAGTGCATATGAGGGGCTAATAGAGTTAGTTGACAATCCAAACACAAATATCACCTATAGGGCATCAATTATTAAAAATAAATCAAAAATTACAATAACTCAATATAATTCGGGAACATTATTATTACAGGGGAAAAATGATTCGTTGTTTGATGATATTTGTTCAATAATTGAAAAAACTGCCAATCCTGGCGCTAATGAAATTATATCTCGTTTTATTTCTGATGACGAAGATAAATTAAGAGAAGTCGCTCTTAAGGTGACTCCACAACTGATTATAGAGGCGGAGGTTCGGGTTCGTTCATTTATTGGGGATGCTTATGATTTTTTGGATAATTACGATCAAAAATATTTAATTGCATCAGAATGCCTGCGGATTGTAGAAGTTCCACTACCTGAATATTCTCCTATAGTTATGCCTGCTGCCAAAGCATTCGAAGGTTTCGTTAAAAAAATAATGATTTCAATAGGATTAGTAACTCCTACTTTTTTTCAGCAGTCAGGTGCAACTTTTTCGGCATTATCCGATAAAAACAACTCGATGAGGAAGTCAATATGCAATAAAGAACATCATGTTGATCAAATGATGACTAGGATGAAATCAGACCTTGATGTATATAGAAATTTCATGATGCATTCCGATAGCGGGCAGATTACAAAAGTAGACACATTAGCGGAAGCTAATAAATCAGTGAATTCAATTTTACATGAAATTGAAAGAATTTTTAATTATTTTAATGGAGAATTCCAATTTTATCCTTAGGATGTGATTTATTTTGGAACAAGAATTAAATCAATTCTTCGAGAATATAAAGAAAAATTTTGAAACAAAATATTTCAAAATATCTAATATTAAAAGAATTGAGTATGGATTACAATTTTTCGTTTCATCTCAGAATTGGTCTGAATTAGTAAGAATATACCAAAATAAAAAAGGAGATTTGAAAATCGACCTTTCGCAAATTAAGAATAAAGAACATTACGGAATTATTGATGGGATCGTAAACGATAACATCCATTTTAATCATTTTAACGATGAATTAAATGATAAATTAGGATATCCCATTATAGGAACCGATGAATCTGGAAAAGGAGATTATTTTGGCCCCCTGGTCGCTGCAGGAGTACTAGTAGAAGAGGATACAGCCAATGATTTGATATCAGTGGGAGTTAAAGATAGCAAACTTTTAAACGATTCATCGGTTATGAGAATTTCATTGAAAATTCAAGAAATATGCAAAGGAAAATTTGCGATTATTGAAATTTCACCAGAAAAATATAACGATTTATATGAGCAATTTCGACGAGAGGATAAAAATTTAAATGCCCTTTTGGCTTGGGGCCATGCAAAAGCCATAGAAGAGATTTTAATTTTAAATAAATGCAGTCGAGCAGTTTCAGATCAATTTGCCGATGAGAAATACATTCTCAGCAAACTCCAAGAGAGAGGAAAATTAATTGAATTGATTCAAATGCCAAAAGCAGAGAAGAATATCGCTGTCGCTGCTGCTTCAATCCTCGCCAGAGATAGATATCTTGAAAAATTAAAAAAACTATCAAATGAATTTAAAATTAATTTGCCCAAGGGAGCCTCACATAATGTAATTGATGTAGGAAAAACTTTTATTGAACATTATGGTGAGGAAAAGCTAAGGAAAGTTGCAAAATTACATTTTAAAACGACTAAGGAAATCATGGGAAAGCAGCAAGATAAAAATGAATGATTTATTCGAACAAAAAAAACTTGCCAATCAATTAAGAAAATCTGGCGATATCGAAGCAGCTTTGCCGATATATGAAAAATTGTGGGATAGTTCAAAAGATGAATTTGATGGTGCAGGGTTACTTCATTGTTTGAGAAAAACAGACCAATATGATAGAGCAATCCCTCTCGCTGAAGAATTGCTTGAAAAATTTCCTTCTTTTAATTGGATTCGAAACGAAGCTATTTGGACTTTTATTTCTGGGAAATTAAATCCATTGAATGATGAATCTTTTTCTGAAATATTAAAAGTCTCTAAAGAGATAATGGAGTTGCACCCAGATATAATTGCGAGAAAAAAAATAGCATTTAAAGTCTTAAAATCTGCAAAAAAAAGAAAAAAATGGGAAGTAATGACACAATGGATTCAAGTAATTGATTTGGATGCATTAAATCCTGATCCATTAATTATTCAAGGAAAAGAAGGATGGAGTGAACAGGCGCTCTGGTATTATTACAATTCAATATCACTCATTCATCAAAATAAATATACTGAGGTTATTTCGCAAATCGACACCATATTGGATAAATTTCCCAAACAAAAAAAATTTTTCTTACGGTGTAAAGCGCATGCACATATAAAATTGGAAGAATTTCTAAAAGCAAAAGAATGTTATGAATCTTTAATTCAATATACTAAAACTGAATGGTGGATATACCATGAATATGGTTCATTGATTGCACAATACAATTTAGAAACATCTAAAGATATCGCATTAGAATGGTTATATCTCGCTGCAATACGTTGCCCAAATTATAATATGGGGATTTCATTATACCGAGATATTGGACTTTTATTAAAGCAAAAAGGCGAATTAGAAACTTCGCGAGATCATTTTTTGCTTGTTAAAAAAATCAGAGAAAAAAATGAATGGCAAATTAATGAAGAATTAAATAACACAATCGATGAATTAGATAAACTATTAGAGAATTTTGAAAGACCAAATTCAATTTCGGTAGCTTTTAAAAAATGTAAAATTGTATGGGAGTCTAGTGGAGAAAGGAAAATATTAGTCTCTCAAGGACATAGAAGAAAAATAAGGCCTGATATTAAAGGTAAAGTTATTTTTGGATATTTAGAACGTCCATTTTGTTTTATAACCACACCTGATGGTGAATCATATTTTTGTTTAAAAGGCGATTTAACCGAAGGAATACAAAATGAAGAAGATGTTTTATTTGATGGATATCCTTCCTTTGATAAAAAGAAACAAAAAGAATCATGGAAGGCTCGTAATGTTAGGAAAATATAATTACGACAATTATGCATTAACGATTCTTAATTTGTTTTATTGATAATAAATTAAGCTTTGACTGACCCGACAAGGGGGACGAGATCTCCTTCTTCGACCCGGAAGACGACTGGTAACCATCCCCCGGACACGGTCCCTGCCAGGTCCTGGAAGATCACCGAGGAGACGAAGAAGTGGGTTGTCTGCGGGCATACCCCGGAGGAACAGGGTTCCCTGTTGAAACAGATCGCCGACGCGGAGGAACTGGGGAAGATGCATTATTTCAACTCCGCGCTGAGCTGCTACTACGAGATCGAATATGGATTATTGAAGGGAAGTGGGAAAGGGGAGTGGGGGAATCCAAACCCTTACTAAATTTTTTTTAGATAAAGAATTGTTTAAGGAATGAATCTAATAAATGTACATGGATTCGGATAAATGCCCTTTTTGTCATCCTAATGAAAATGAGATAATCGCAAGAAATGCATTAGCATATGCTAAATATGATAAATTCCCTGTAAATCGTGGACACATTCTAATTATTCCATTTAGACATTTTCCATTTTTATTTGATGCAACTATAGACGAGTTGACAGATTTATGGGATCTAATAAACAAATCAATAATTATTAATGAAACTGAACATCCAGATGGATATAATATAGGTGTAAATATCGGTCGTGCTGCGGGTCAAACTGTTATGCATCTTCATATTCATCTTATTCCTCGATATATAGGTGATATCAATGATCCGCGTGGTGGAGTCAGGGGAGTAATTCCAGAAAAACGAATTTATGATTGATTCTCATACAATTTTGGAAAAAATGATTCCCCCATTCATCGCAATTAACAAAATCATGAATATCCAAAATATTGTAAAAGCAATAGGCAAAATATATAAAACCTTCCTCATTTGGAAACCCCCAATGTTTTCTGGGTAGATAAACGGAATTTCTAATTTATTTGATAATTGATTCACTTCATTTTTCCAATATTTTATATATTCACTACTTCTATCTTGCGTTAATAGCCATGCTAATGCAATTAATAAGCCCAAAATAACAATTGCCAATTGTAGTAATGGCATTTGGACCTGAGTTAATGTTAATGCGACGATACTTATTGCTAGAAGAAAAAAATTTGTTCTATTGCAATTCAATTGTGACTCTGATTGCTGAATCTCGACAAGCATTTTTATACTTGTTATCTCATTTTCTCTGTTTTTTATGCTTGAAAATTTTTCATCATCCACAGTATATCCTTTTTTTATTTTAGTTATTAATTAAATATTTTGATTCATTTGAAGCGTACAATTCAATAATTTTAAGATTCTTTCTTTAACTCGAAAAGGAATAATTTTAATTCTTCACTAAAAATGAGAAATGTGATATTTACCGTTTTTTTATTGAAATTTCAGGCATATCAAGGGAATATTCTTCATCCATTCGATGCAATTGTTCGCGAATAATTTGTCTCATCTCAAAGGCTGGACGGAAACAAAATTCCTCAAATTCAGTACGATTAACATCATCAATTGATCTGACATTTGGAAAAAATAATTTTAAAAATCCTGTTGCCATTCTCGCTATTGCAGTAGCATCCCTTTTATCTGATTTCTTGGGAATTTCTAAAATTGAGTCCACAACTGATGCCGAAATTGTGTCTGTTCTTAATGAATGTAAAATTTCAGAAAAGAATTCTGAATTAATGGCATAACCCTTCCCAATACTACCGACTTGAATTCTTGGTAATTTCCAACCCTCAATAAATCCGTGAAAGCGATCAATAAATGCTGCTTCACGCATGAATGGAGGTAATGATTCGAAGAAGTTCTTATTAATCGGTTTTCCCAAATCGTTTATTGGAATATTCCCTAAAATAATGAAACCAGCATCTGCTTCACCTGGAATAGAAGCTATTCGAAATTGACCCGATTCAAGATATCCTTTTAAAGCACCGATAACCTCATCGGGATTGCTACCAAACGTAATTGTTTGTATTTCATCGAGAGCAATATAATCAAAACGGGTGATAAGTCCTCTTTTCTTTCTACTAATATCATAAAATAATTGTGCTCGACTTACCGAACCTCCACTAACTAACCAGCCATATTTGCTTAACCGTCCGAAAACATAGGATTTTCCGGTCCCCTTTGATGCAAGTTCAATTAAATTTATCCGAGGTTCAACAAATGGCAATAATCTGGAAATCATCTTTATTTTTTGATCAAGAAGTGAGTACCCCTCCGGATCATATTCCATATTTTTCAATAGAAAATCAATCCATTCATACGTCGATGAAAATTTTAATCTGGCTTGTCTATAATAATCGATGTTTGCATGATAAGGTCTGAATGGTGTGAATTCTTTCAACACAATTTTACCATCTTTTTTCTTTTTATCAGGCGGAGAGTAAATTAATTCTCCAACACCCCACATCCCTCCGTTGAGTAATTCCGGGCATTTATCAATAATAGAGGCATCAACGCTTCCTTCTTTTCCAATAATATCCAGAATTGGAATTTCTAAATAATCTTCATTCGAACGAATGTCTGGAATCACGCGGAAATTGGTTAGTAATTTTATACGTTCTCGGCTATTCTTTATTCTAAATTTTATTTCTTCTGCCTTACTTTTATCAGGAAGATAACTATCGAGGAATCTCTGAAGAGCGAGCGTTTCTAATTTTTCATCGTGAGAGAATTTGCTAATCAACCAATCCGAAACGAATGAGGGAAGCGCTCTCGAGGTAAGAATACCTGTTTTGGTTAATTTTTTATTTACTGCCTCCCCGGGGAAGATATCTATTATTTTATAATCGAGTTCATTAAGTTTATACTCATTTGCTTCCTTTGAATCATCAAGAGAAAAAGGGATTAACTGATTTTCTTCTTCCCGATTTTCATCATTCATTTAAAAGACCTCTTATAAATTAAAAGCATCATCAAAACCTGTTTTTTCTGATCCCGATTTGAATTCAAGTCGTGCAAAGGTGATAATAGTTTTATTAAAGATCAATAGTAATTCGTTTTTTCCATTTTTAAGACCGTTTTCTCGAAGAAATTTAATTGGCAAAGTAATAGTTTTTGATTCAAGATACCTAGGAGGTATTGAATTTTTTAAACCATTATTGATTTTTAATTCAATTTCTTTTATTGTTATTTCGATATTTCCTTTTATTTTTACTTTCAATTCTTCATCAAGAGCAGAGTATGATTTTTTCTCAATAGTTACATAGAGCTGTTCGTATTGATCATTTATCTCAGGAGGAATGCATAAAAGGGCTGTGCAGAGCATTTCTTCGATCGTACCGCCGCCATGTGCCTCTCCCTGGGGGGTTGTATCGCCTAAATTATCGTAATTTAAAGAAATCGCGTAACTACGAGTAGTTGAATCTTTTTCAATATACACTGATTCATTCTTAATTTTTTTTACTGGGTCTATTACCCCATATCTGCCACCATGTTCTTTTTTCTTTATATATGTGTATTTTTTAGGCTTCCCTTTTCTAGCGAATACGGTGGCCCCATGATCAGATATTATCCAAAGAGGTGTATCTCTTCCTCGATAATATTGATGAATATAATCAACTATATTTTCCAAAATACCTATTTCATCTACAATACTGAAAGGATATTGATAGAATTTATGTTGATTTTGATCAAACTCATTAATTTTCTCCAAATAATCCTTTATCGGGAAATGCGTAGTGTCGCTAGGCAATTCTGAAATAATTGGCTGGATTTTATTGATCTTCCATCCTTTCATTTCAAATAATTTTTTTAAAACCATTCCCCATTCATATCCCGCACCATCAATAAGGATAAATTCCTCTTGTCGAAACTGATCAACAATATTCTTATTTGAGATCTTTGGAATTTTTCCCAGCTTCAACACACTGATGAAATCACTCCAATGATCAATAAGACTTTTTTGCATTTCTAAAATCGCATCATTAGGAGAATCAAATATTAATTTTGAGAGGATGTAGTTGCTGATATACACGTTTACGAAAGAATCGAAATCTTCTATTATCAAAGGCCAATTATCAGATTTACTTAAGCCACATTCAACGTAAGTGGATAAAGCAGGCCAAATTTGTTGAAGAATTTCAAATTTCTCTTGATTTAATCCATTGGAATCTTTTAAAAAACCAATAATGCATTTAAGTAGGGCATGTCTTTCGAAATCGAATACGCAGGTTATTCTATCATATAATTCATCCGGGGGTAATGATTCCTCCATTTCTTGGAACTTTTTTTTCAATGTTCCTTTATCTGTTTCAAATAATGGATTAGAGAACTGTAATAATAACTCTCTTCTCTCTTTCAATTCGTTGATAAATTCGATTTCCTGATTCAATCCTTTTTGATAGATATTGTCTAACAGAGACTCAGGATCATCAGTATTTCGAATTATATTTTTAAAAAAAATCGAATCGAATTGTTTAGATTTTGCTTCGTTAAGCCAAAACCATCTTTTAATAACAGCATCTGCATTTGTTTCCCCATTCCATAATTGAAATACTAAATTTTCGAAGTTTATTGGATTACCCAATATCCTATTTACAATACTATCCCAACTTTTAATTTCACCTTTAATAGTCAAAATTGATAGAATTCTTTCTAATATCTCTTTCGTTGGATTTATATTAAAAACACTTGTAGGAATTTTATATTCAAACGCTATATAATCTTTAATATCATTAATTAGATATTTCTTTATTCTAGGGACAGAAATACCAGTTTTTTCAATAGCGTTTATTATTTTCTCATTTTGGATTAATAAATTGTTTAATTCTGCAATTTCCCCTGTTTCCCAGAGATTTAACCAAGATTTTTGGGAAGTAATAGAGATATAATTTTTGGCTGGGATACTTCCGGATTTATCCAAGATTATTTCTACTGCTGAATCTTCGTTATCCGAAGATACTACAGAAAAAACTTCGGCCATTCTGTCTTTATGAAGAAACTGATTAAAAAATGCTTGATAATTACTGTAAAAATCTAACATTGGCACAATTAATTTTGAAGATTCGGATTGAACCAATGATAGAAAAATAAAGTCACTAATTTTCCGATTTCTCTCATTAATATTACAGATTCTGATATATTCCGTAATTGGGAGAATCATAAGTGGATCTCGTTTTGATGCTTTTAGCGCATTGTTAAACCATGTTTGAATTTTGTAACAAGACAGGTCATCAGATTCGTCAATAATTGAGGTAAGTAAAGATCTATCCCATGGAGCCTGTTCTAAAAATTCTTTATATTCCTTTTTCGAATTAAAAAAAATAATTGATGAAGGGAATCTAACAGAACTTAGATATTGAGGCTTTTTTTCTGAATATTTTGCAGTTAATACCTTTATTAACTGTTTCGATGATTCTATTTCGATTAATAATTTTTTATTCATTCTTCAGTTCCTCTAAAACCTTTATCAATTTATTAATGATTTTTTCGTCATTTTTTTCCAATTTTAGGTGTTCATTGGATTTCAAAATGTCTTTTAATTGTTTCAAGAATAGACGGGGCTCTGATTTCAGAAGTGATGTTGTCTGGCCTTCCCAAGTGGAAATATCTATATGTAAATTTAATTTAAATTTTACAATATCATCAAGATTCCGAGTATCTCCTTTACTGTTTTGAACGATTAAATCATAATAATACGTATTTTCTGGTTTTATTGAATCGTCAAAATATTCATTTGATGTTCCATCAAGACTGACTAATTTCTTTAACGATTTTAGAGATTTTCCTTTCTTTAATTCAAAATTAACGATTTCATAACCTTTTTCATATGTTTGCCAGCTGAGTAAAACTCCTCCCTCCTTCTCTTTACACAATAATTTTGGTAATGGTATTTCTGGTAAAAATTGTACATTACCAATTCTTGCCTTCTGACCTTCTCCGTTCTCATTTCCAGCGGAAATAAAATAAACATAATTTATGCCATTTTGTATACCTTTGTCAATATAATTTAAATGTTCTGGGGATATTGATGAAATTAATTTTAGGTCCCCTTCTTGTTCTTGTCGATAGATATAAAATTCTTTAACTGATTCCTTTCCAGAATCGGGATATTGCCAGGATAGACGCACTGATTTTTTCTCAACAGATAAATTTGAATTAATAGGCATGGATGGCGGCTTATTAGTAATTAATTGGATTTTTTGAGATATTATTCCGCTTCCTCTTTCTCCTGCTGAATTTTTTGCAGACAATCGATAATAATACCATAAATGTGGTTGAACCTCATAATCCGTATAGTCTGATGTTTCTTGTGAAATATCCTCTCGTAACGAAGTTAAATGAGTTGGTGAAGTACCACGAAATAAATCATAAGAAGTGATCGCATATTCCTTTTTAGGAATTTCCCAGGATAAATGGATACATTCTTCTCTAGGAATAATACTAACAGGGATATCAGGGGGAGCTCGGAGAACCTTTAATGAAATAATATCACTTGGTTCACTCTTCCCCATTCGATTTTCAGATATAATCCTGTAATAATACTTATTTCCGGGTTTTGTGGTTCGATCGACAAATCGTGTAATCGTTCCTTTTTCCTTTGCTATCAAATAAAACTGAATTTGATCCTCACTTCTTTCGATTATATAATTCGTTGGAATCGGATCATCCGGCGGAGGAATATCCCAAACCACAATAATTCCTTCTGATTCTTGGTAAGCGTTAACGTTAGACGGGCTTCCCGGAGGGTGAGAATGGGTTGCAAGAAATGATAATTTTTCGAAAATAATTTTCTCATCCCAGGACCACGGGTCTTTATGCAATTCATTTTTTAAATCTTCAATCAATTTATCTAATGGATCGTATTGAATTAAGAGTTGTGGATAGTGCGTTTGTAAAAACTGATTAAATCCACGGTAAGCCATTTCTTTAGTTACAATTTTTGTCCAAATTTGTTTATCGTGACTTTCTAAAGTATCGATATTATCCAATAAAGAATCAATATCGTGTTCAGAAATAATTCTATCTGCGTTTGAATCAATTAAAAAGGTCTGAAGAGTATTGAAAATTTTTTCGAGGGTTTCTTTCTTTTTCCCGGTCTGAGAGTAAGGAATTGTCCATAATGGCAAATTAAAATTCAAATTTACTTGCTCTCTTATCCTCACAAGAACTTCGTTAATCGATGTTTTTACTTCTGACCCTAAGCCAAAAATATTTATCAATTTTCTAGATAGTTTTAATTCGTCAAAAGAGCCATATCGGATTTTTTGGTCATTACTTGGAGTTTTAATCACATTATTAATTGCTTCAATAATTTTGTTGTTATCTTTTGATGCAGTTTGATTTCCTAATTGAACTTCTAATCTTCCTTCATTGATATATTCAGCCAATGAATATGTTATAATTAATGATTCTATCCATCCACATAGACCATATGGCGGTTTTTCTAAATTCAATGTATCAATAAGGGATCTAAGTGAAATCCAGGTTCCGTTATGATCATCCACATATTTCTTAATATTTGAAACTATTTCATAAAGTGATGAATTCTTAACGTAGGGCTGTTCGATTTTTAAAAGGAGATTTGTATCTATCAATGGGTTTTCATCAATATCTTTAAATAAATCGACAAATCTTCTTACATAATTTGTTTTATGTTCTTCTATCAGTTTTCGACCACTTTTTTTCCCGTAATATTGAATTAATTCTCCACTACTACTTTTAGGGGATCCCCAAAAATAATCATAAACTACAAAATCAAACCCACGGTAGTAAATATCATTGATATGTTGTTTTAAAGAACCAATACCATGTGGTCTCGATTCAGATGCTCCCCTAAAATAAATCATTGAACGATTCAATTCGGTTATTAATAGTTGTTCAGCTGATTCAATTTGTTGAGCCGCTTGATTTTTCATTGTCTGATTCGAACGTTGTTGCCCGATTAATGAAATAGCTTGACCCTCGAGCCATCTATCATAAATTTTATCAAAATTTCCCTCATAAGAAATAAAAATTGAATTTTTAAAATGTGAAGACAATTTGACTAATTTATTTCTGGAAATATCGAATTCGCCAATTTTTAAGGGTATAAACACGAAGATGTTTAATTTACTCTCATTTTCATAATTACTAATCTGATTTTCTATCTTTTCAATTTGTTTTATTGAATTAATTATAATGTTAGCATGATTATTTTTAATTCTGGGTGAGTCATTCGTTTCAATTTTTATTTTAGCGATAATTTTTTGATTAATTGTTTTTAATAAATCATCGAATCCTTTTTTCTCCTTCAAGTCTTCAATATATTTTCTTATTTCTTCATCATCATATCCCCCGAATCTCGTTTTATAAATTGTTTTTTTAGATTTATCGTCGAAATAATCTAAAAGAATAGATTTGGTTGTAAGTTGTTGTAATATCGCCTCAGGCTCATTGATTTCAGTAAATGCAAGAGCTTTTAAAATATTATTTTTTGTTGTCAATAAAGAGGATGTTAAGCTTTGTGCGTGCAGCATCTCTAGAATAACGACTATTTTAAATACCTTCTCCGCTTCCTTCCCTTGGATTTTTACTATATCATAATAATGTTGAAAAGCGTTAAGCGGTTTAATCATATTTGCATCTGCAATGGGATCAAATTGATGATCAGCTAAATCGTTGTAGAAGAAATCAAAAATTTGATCGAGGGTATACCAAGAAATTTTACTTTCCCCTGGTTCCATTTCCAAAAATCGAGCAAACCCTAATTTCTTTCCAAAAGAAATTTTTTCTTCCGATTTTGAGTGGATTAATTCAAAAATACTCCTTTCTGCCGATCCTATAAGATCTGCTATCTTTGTGGCAACAAGGACGGAATATGGATGCAGAGGAAAGGTTCTTCTTAAAATATCAAGCTCACAAAAAGTATCGGAAAAAATTTCAGTATATAGAATATCTATTTCTTTTTTCACGTCATTAGAAAAGCCATGTTTTTCTAAAAATTCAGAGAATTCTTGTTTTTTTTCAATTTGAAGAGTATTAGCAATTAGGTGATAAGTTGTAACCTGCTCCATAACCATTGAAGAAATTTTAAATCTATCTGAAATTTTTGCCAAACTATCGTTAATTAGTTCGTAGCGTCCTCTAAGTGCTTCTGGACTTTGATGGCTAACTAAAAAAAGAAAAATATTCGAATCTGATTTTTCTGCCCATGTTTGTATTTGTGCAAGCAGATTTGCATCATTATATTTTCCAGCCGTATTGAAAACTGTTGTAAATTCATCCCAAAAAATAATAATTCCTAGTATAGAACGATCAATCTTTTGTAATTCCTGTAAAACCGAGTCGTAATAGCCCAATGTATCGCAATGGCGAGGCGATGGAATATCCCAATCGCTAAAAATTTTTTTAATCATTTCGATTGAATCCAAATTTCGATCTTTAAGTGCACTTTTTAATTCTTCAATTGAAGAAAAATCTGATTTTTGTTGAATACTGACTGATATAACTTCAAGTAAAGAGGCATTTGAAGGATCCTTTGAGAGATTTTCAAGCCATAAATAATATTTTTCAAATTCCGTCTTTTCTTGAATTTGATCTAAAAATTCATTCTCTCGAAGGGCCCTTTCGAGACCAATTTGGAGATGATATTCAAACGATTTTGTATCAGATACATCATTTGAATCTCTTCCTGACAATATCACTGGAAAATATCTATTCTCTTGTCGAAATTGATATAAAATATTTCCTGGAATTTCTAATTCATTTTTGGCTCTTAAAAGTAAATCCTGAATTGTATCATGTTTATCCCATAACAAATGACTAAGAAATGCTGTTGCGTGTGATTTACCAACACCATATTTACCTGTTAGAATTATTGCTTTTTTATTTGCATTATTTTCGGGGTAGAAGATATACTCTATTGATTCAAGAATTTTTTTGAAAGAATTAGTTAAAATGAATCTTCTCCATATTGTGTCCTTGTATATATCATCTTCTAAACTAAAAACGTCCTTAAAATTTTCGTCTAAAGAAATGTAATTTCCATATTTTTCTTCTACCATAATAGTCCATAGTTTTTTTTAAAAATAAGTGTATTGAATTTTATTTCATTTCTAAATATTCGTCTATAATTTCTAACAGAGAGATTTTATCGTTTAAATTGACATTATCCAAATTTCCTGAAAATTCGACTTGAATATAATTAGGATATTGTGAAGATAATCTTGTAAGGGCCGTTTTAATCATGTTATAGTCAAGGCCATAAATCCAGTAGGGAGTTACATCTTTATTCTTAATAAATTCACTAACAACCAACTGTTTACGCTGGACTTTTTCGGAGTACTGATAAATAGTATACAATATCGCCAAATCTGGAACCTTAATTGCAATCCCCTTTGAATAATACTTTTCATAACCTTTTTTCGATTCACTTCCTTGATTCAATTCTTCCCCGAGAGGCGTTTTTTTAAGTGTGGCAAGAAGTGAATTAATCGCATTTTCATCTGTTCTATTAAACTCGGTTTGTCCCCGAAATTCAGCTAACGATTTTATTAAACCCTGTCGAGTAAAAGAACCATTAATATTCGTTATAAACCAATGAATAAGAGGAGATTCTTCAGCGAGATTAGACCAAATAACAGACCAAAGAAATAGATCATCAATATTAACTATTTTCATTAATTTTTTTCCTAACTCTGTTGGTTGTTCATTTTCATATAACCGTGAATCCTTCAACCACAATTTCAAGGCCATAATTTGACGATTTCCTAGACTACTATCTTTTTCATTCTGCCATTTTTTATTTTGCAGAAATAGTAAAAGCCAGTTCTTATCAAAACCAAATCCTTGATAGCGATTAAAACCTTTTCCTGTCATTTTCTTTACCTTCTGAATTCCTACGTATGTAATAGATTTGGCAACCCAGCACCCCTTTTCCACGTAATTTATGCATTTTTCACAATGATTGCATTTTTTACTATCAATAATAACATTACTATTAATTTTTAATGCACCCGTTGGGCAAACTGCCTCACACGATTGACAATAAACACAATATTCTGATTTATATCCAATTCTTTTTAGAGAATTTAGAAGTTTTATATTGTTATCCGTATTCGAAATGGTAATTTTCCTCCCGCTTTTAGTCTTTTTTTCGACTATTTGGATATATTTACCATCATAATTCAGAATACCATTTTTTTCACTTTTAGTTACTGCTCCCAATGATTGTAACCATGTCCAGAAATCAGATGAGTCATTTTTTAATGAAATTTCTAATTGGTTTTCAAAATTAGAGAATCCCACTCTATTTCCACCAAACTCTAAATCCATTCCTCCACTTCGAGATTTCCATCCCCCCTGATTGATATAATTATTAATGTCCATAATTCCCGCAAATGAAGCGTTCTTTTTTAGAATATCTAAATATGGTTTTATCAATTCACTATGGGTTATCCCTGAAAGATATTCACTCCAATTAGAAGAATATGGACATACCATACATCCAACTCGAGTATAACCACAACGATAGATTTTATTGAAATTTAAGTTCCGGGAAAATATATAGAGAAACACTTCTAAACAAGACCAATTTATTATTGGGCTTATATTCATCTGTAACATATTTTTAGTTCCGTCCTGTAAATTTGCGTACAGGCTTCTTCTTGAACTTTCTTCGTACCTAATACCATCAAAAATCAATACTTTTGGATTTTCAATACCGATAACCTCTTTAATTTTTTTTCGAATAGGTGCTATTTTATAAACCGTATGACACCATCTATTGATCCGACTGGGGGGACCAAATTTTTGCCACGTATCTATTTGAGATTTGTAAAATTTTGCAGTTATAAACTTTATATTTGAGTTTTCATGCATGTATTGCTGAATGAAATTATATGTATATTGACTTTCTAATGTCGTGTCCGCAAATATTAAAAAAAAATCTTTCGGATTAATTGACCTTCGTACCAAATCTGAGAGAACAACCGAATCCTTTCCCCCACTGAATGAAACAGCGATTGCATCAACTGAATTTTTATATTTAACATAGCAATCACGAATAAAATCAATTGAATCATGAGAATAAAAATATATTTTATCCCGATTTTTTTTCAATATTTTCGAAATGTTTATTGGCTCAATTTCTTGTGAATCAACGAACTTTTCAATTTTAAGATTATTATAGAATCCTCCTCCTTTTACCAAGGCAATTTTTTCTCCTTTATAGTAATACGTTCTCCCAGCGGCCCACATTAAGGGTTCCGAACAATTAGGATATTTAAAGCCCAATTCATAAAATTTTAGTAGATCTAATTCCTCATGGAAAACGGGACGAACGGGATAATTTGTGTCTCCTAGATCGGTTGAAAGAATAACACCATTAATATCTGGGTCCCATTTTACGTTAAACATTCAAAATATCTCCGTAAATTTTAACATGTTCTTTTGGAATATTCTTCTTCCTATCTATTTGAGAATTCCTCAATAAATACAATGTCAATCGATTTGAGTCAACGAATTTCCGTCTAATTTTTCTTTATTTTCATCTAAACTGTCGAATTCTCTTTCTCGTTTGTGATGTATGCCGAGAAAAATTAAATTGCATTTTTTCTATAATGAAAAATCCTCCAAAATGGGGTCACTAGGTACCGCGAAAGTAAATTCCCTCCCCCCTAACCCCCCAATCTCGTAACTAGTATAATGCCCACCCCTCCAACCTCATCCACTGCAGCTCCATCTCCACCGATTCCCAAAAACAACCTCCGCAAACCACCCCCCACCACCTACTCCCCCGACACCCCAACCAGCACATTCCGTACTCGGGGCCCATCGAACTCGCAGAAGTATATCCCCTGCCAGGTCCCGAGCGCCAGGCGGCCATCGATCACCGGCACCATGAGGGAAGATCCCATGAGCGAGGCCTTGATGTGGGCATCGGAGTTCCCCTCGGCATGGCGGTAATTTCCCTTCTCCGGGACCAGGTGAGCAAGACCGGCGAGGATGTCCCTGGCGACGTCCGGATCGGCGTTCTCGTTGATGGTAAGGCCAGCCGTGGTATGCGTCATGTATACATGACATGCCCCGTTCTTTACCGCCGATTTTGCCAGCTCGTCGGAAACAAGGCCCGTGATATCGATGAACTGGGTCCTCGAAGAGGTTTTGACTTCAATCTTTGTCCACTTCATGTCAGATCCTATGATGGTTTCGTTGTCAATCAAACCACCGTCTACACTTTCGGTGGCACCCACGATCCTTCAGGGCGGTTTCCCTTCGTCCTCGTCCACATCATCAACATATCGACTCGATATCTCGAACAAGCTCACAAAAAGAAACATTTACCCTCTCGGCGGCCTCCTCGGCTTCTTCTGCTGGAACGGGACGACTGCATTCCTCGAAGCCTAGGCCACCTCCCAATATAATACGACACAGTAGTGAGAGAAACGTCTACCCTCATCGACCACATCGACCAAGTCTATAAAGTAATCATCGAACAACCTGATGCATGTCCCAGTTGGAAACAGCATAATGCAATAATAATTCTCCAAACTCAGCATAACAACGAAATGATAACTCTTATAGAGAATTGAACCGACCTCATTGGTTAAACAAAAAATATGGGAATGAATTTGTTTGTATATTGGAGGAATACATGAGAGATCGGACTAAAGTCTTTATGGTGCGAGCCGGACGTGATGGAGAGGATGAAGAATATGTCCTTAATCACAACCTGGCGATGATTGGTTTTAGAGAATTTCCTTCATTAGAAGGTAAGAAGGAATATAACGAAGTATACAACCTTATCCAAGAAACGAACCCCGATCTTAAACCTCGAACCATAGGTAACTTTGCCGGGCAGCTTGGAAATTTTGCTATCGCAATGAAGGAAGGGGATATCGTTGTTCTTCCTCGGAAACTAACATCACAAGTTGCATTAGGAAAAGTAATAGGTCCTTATCGTTACCTTAAAATTGATAACGAATATCGCCATACACGAGCAGTCAAGTGGATCCGCCCTGAAATCGCCCGAACTGTGTTCCTTCAAGACCTGCTTTACTCATTTGGTTCGGCCCTTACAGTTTGTAATATCTCTCGAAATGATGCAGAAAGACGGATTGAAGCAGTGTTAAATGGCAAACCAGATCCCGGTTTTTTGGGTGAAACGAGTAATCGACTGCAAGGTGCCACGTTCCCTATTGAAGAGGAAGAGTCAAGTTCACCGAATCTTGCGGATCTTGCACACGATCAAATTGTCTCTCGAATTCAAAGTCGCTTTTCTGGACATGCACTTGCTCGATTAGTAGAAGCCGTCCTGAAGGCTGAGGGATGGACTACGAAATTTTCACCTGCAGGACCTGATGGGGGAGTAGATATTTTCGCAGGACGTGGTTCATTAGGTCTTGATCAACCACGTCTTTGTGTCCAAGTGAAATCTCAAATAAATCCCTGTGATGTGACGGTTTATCGAACCCTGCAAGGTTCAATGCAGACATTTAAGGCAGAACAGGGATTGTTGGTTTGTTGGGGCGGATTTAATAAAGCAGTCCAAGTTGAATCCAAGCAAGGGTATTTCTCTGTACGACTTTGGGAAAGTCGTGATTTAGTCGAGGCTATTTACAGAAATTATGAACTTCTTCCAGCGGAGATTCAGGCAGAATTGCCTTTAAAACGGGTGTGGATGCTCGTAGTTGATGAGTCGGATGAATGACTCTGATCTGAAACATGATGTCAGAAAGGTGTCGGGCACCTCTGCAATAAACTACGATCCCAGCCCTGGTCATCAAATTCGGAACTACTGAAGAAAAAGATGCATGGATGTAGGAACTGGGCCTTGTGCTGTCTTCAACGCCACAAAGAGCTCTCGATGTCGGGTGCGGGACGGTTGTATTTGCCCTATTATTTGTCCACTCCTGGTCCGATTCATGTCCTCATCCCCTCTTGTTCCGCTTCCGCTCACCCCACCCTCTGCACTTCCGGTGGCTCCCACGATCCGTTCAGGGCGGACTCCTGCGGCCAGTACATACGGATGATAAGCATGAACCTGTCCTGTGGAGCGGGAAGCCAGTTGGACTCCTTGTCGGCACCGGGAGTCGTCTGCTGGATGTAGATATCCAGCGACCCGTCCGGGTTGTAGACCGGATTTCCTGCGTGCGATGATATCGCATACTTGTCCAGAGGATTTTGTACGAACTGGCCATTGATATTGTAGAGTGTGACCGACCAGAACGCGTTCGCGGGCGGGGTGCTGTGGGGGGCAAAGTGGAGCACATAGTTGTTCTGGCCGGAATAGGGGACGCCGGTCGCATTGGCTGCTGACCACCAGTACAGTGCGTCCTCCACGAGGTTTCCGGCTCCGTATCCCGCTGCCAGGCCGGCACGGAGGGCGTAGTTGGTCCCGTAGGCCCCCATGTCAAACACGGCTCTCCAGCCGTGGACTTCGACATCGCCGGGCCATTCAACGGCTGCGGCGTTGACCTGGGCGATACCGTCCGAATAACCCCGGGCGATCGCGTCCTGCATCGTGGCGTTCATGCCGCTCCAATCGAACGGTGCGCCCGGGACGATGCCGATTCGTGCGATCTGGTCGAGGACGGGCGTATCCTCGGGGTAGGGAGGACTGGCTACCATGGCCGTTGCCAGGCGGTCGTAAAACGCATCGGGGGTCATGTTCGCGATATACGCGGCACTCGCGGAAGATAACGAATTCGGAGTCACATTAGACGTTACCGGCACATTGGCCGGCGGCGTGTAGTTCGTGCCCCACGCGGAGAGCGGCGTCAGGGTGACGTTGTCCAGGAAGGCCGCCGTCGCAGGAAGATCGGCGGGACCATCAACCTGTGCCCGGGCGGCGAGCATCACGTAACGTGAAGGGGACTCGATCCTCGTCACGTCCGGGGGGAGCGTGCCGTTCCATCCGGGACCGACGACGGCGAAGTTGCCGGGCCCGTTGCCGGTCGTGCGGGTTCCTACGGACGAGAGATCATACGTCCAGGGATCCTCGAGCATTACGACGTAGTACCTCCCTTCCGAGGAGGGAACGCTCAGCACCACCGGCTCTTCGGTCAGGTCCAGCCACGCCCCGACATAGCTCGCATCGGTGATGGGCCAGGGGGCACGGCTCTGGAACTGGTCGATCGGTACCTGGTATACCCTCACCATCTGGTTGGCGGGTGCGAGGCCCCGCAGGATATCGGGCGCCGTCACTGCGGTCTGGTGCTCCCGGAGGACCTCCATGAAGACGAGGGGATAACCGTAGACGTACGCTGCCGCCGCGATCTGCCGGGCTTCGTCCGGGCTCGGCGGACCAGTCGTGGTGGGAATCGTGATGCCGCCGATCGCCTGGCTGGCAGGCGTTGCCGGGAGGTTCCGGCTTGTACAACCGGCGCACAAGAGTGCGACGATGAGAATAATTACGCCGAATATCAGGAAAAGTCTCATACGGGGTAGTCCCCTTGGTACGGATAAATAGGTTGTGCATGGTGTACCACACGGGAAAGTTCAACCCTCCTGCAATCGATCACTATCTCCTTAATTCACACCCGGGGTGTGCATTCGGGAGACTGAGAGGAGAGAAGGATCTAAGCCCGGTCTCCCTATGCCCTCATTCATTCCCTCTCCTCACAGTTTCTGCGTTCTGGGTTTCATCACCTGGTTAATCCTGAATACATCAGATCAGGATTCCAGGTTACCCGTAACTATGGTACTTCGCGTAATAGCCGGTGTCATATCCGTTATCGTGCACGTACTGGAACACCTCGCTCCCGGTCTTGTCCTTGCCTCCCACGATCACGGCATGCATCTTGACCAATGCGCCCTCCGGCACGCCAGGATCGTCCATCCGGTTGAAGAATACGACCCCGAGAACCGCATCATTTTCGGGGTTTTGCAGGAAGAAAAGTGAGCCTGACAGGTCCTGAAAAAGTGCATTTAAAATCAGCAAATTTATATCCGTTTTCAATCCACGGGAATTATTATCCCCATTGGTAATCAACTTCCGAGGTACTACCTTGAACAAGAAATCGATCCTTATTCTGGCCTTTTTCGCGGCCTTTTGCTTTATTGTCGCTGCTGGCTGCACGGGCGTTCCGACAAACCCGACGCCCGTCCCAAGCGAGACCGTGCACTACCCGACGGTCTCGATCAACACGACCCCCGTCAAGTACGTTCGTGTGAACGGGGTAGACCTGGCGTATCGTGAGTACGGGTCGGGCGGCGAACCGATCCTTCTGAATGAAGGATTCGGAGAAACCCAGGATACCGCGTGGAATGCAACCTTCCTCGGGATCGTTGCGACAAAATACCATGTGTATACCTACGATTACCGTGGGGTGGGATACAGCAACGATACCCCCGGAAACCACACGATCGCAGAGTATGCCGACGATGCGGCGGCACTGATGCAGGCCCTCGGATATTCGAGCATGAATGTGTACGGGCAGTCCATGGGTTCCTGCATCTCCCAGCAGCTCGTCATCGATCATCCCGAACGCGTCAGGAAACTGGTCCTCGACTCCGTCAGCTACAGCATCAGGATTCCCGAGGCCCAGAACCTCTACAACAAAATCGAGGCGGTAGCCAACAATACCACACCGGCATCCCCGGGGATAACGAAAGAAGCCTATGCGTGCCTCGCATGGAACGGGACCTGGAACGGCCTTTCCGGGATTTCCCAAAACACCATGCTCGTCGTCGGGACCGCTGACGTGATTACGCCCCAGGCGATTGCCGTCCAGATGGCAGGCCAGATCAACGGGACGTGGCTCGTCCGGTTCAAGGATCTCCCCCATATCGGGAACCATGAGGCCCCCGTCGAATATGGAGAGAATGCGCTCGATTTCCTCGGGATGAACGAGTCGCCCCCCTATGCCAATCCTTAATCTCTTTTTCCTCGTACACTGCCAACGTGAAAGACCACCCCTCTTCGCCCCCGCACTCACATGCACTAAAGATATATACCCGGCCGGCAAGACCCAGCCAGTACCAGATTGGAGGAGACACAATGATACTACGGTGGCGTAATGTTCTTGGAATCATGGCAATCGTGCTCTGCCTGGCGCTCCCGGGCCAGGCACTCCACATACCGGACGTCGATGAAGGACTGCTCTCCGAACAGGGGTGCTATGTCGGGGCGTATCTCGGAGGGAACCAGGGTGCAAACAACGCCCTCTGCGTGAACTATTTCATGAAGGTCCAGGCGGATCCCTACGAGACCCAGTACCTTGACCATCCCTCGAGTTACGGGGAGCGGCAGGGGACGGGACCTTCCGGCATCGATACCGGGATGGCAACTTTTCGAGGCGACCTCGATGCCATCCAGCCCGGTTCCGGGGCGAAACAGGTCCTCATCTCCCGGTACTACGACATGAACTTCTATCCCGACAACAACTACGGGAAGATCCAGTACGTGGAGAGCGAGGCCCCCTACGTCTGGGCCGAGCGGGTGATCCAGCAGGGCGGCGTCCCGGTGCTCGCCTTTGACCCCTACGCCCTGACCGACAGCACCGGCGTCCTCAATCTCTCCATGACCAGTATGTCGGGCATGACCGGCACGGCCATCCTCCAGGACCTCGCCACGAACCTGAACACCGTCGCGGCGAAGTATCCTGACAAGGACGGGAGGCCTGCCACGGTCATCATCTGGTTCGCCCACGAGTTCAACACCGCCCCCTCGGTCAACCCCGAGGCGAACGACTACGTGGACAGCCCGAACAAGCAGGCCTTCCGGGAGGTCTTCCGCGAGGCCTACGCGATCCTCCACCAGTACGGCGGGGACGGCATCCAGGTGGCCTGGGCCGGCAACATCGCCCAGACCATGGCGGACCGGGAGTACTACTGGCCGCAATATGACACGAACATGAACCCGCTCCCCAACGATTCGGTGGACTGGGTCGGCATGACCTGGTACCCCTGGACGGGCGGCCCGACGACGCTTTCCAGTTTCCAGGGCTTCTACGACTTCTATGCCGTGAACCGCACGCACCCGTTCATCTTCATGGAGACCAGCGCCGACGGCTGGGGAGACCCTGTCGTCGAGGAGACCCTCAAGACCAACCAGGTCACCTACCTCTACAATGCGACCACCCTCTCCGCCTATCCCTACATCAAGGGCATCGTCTGGTTCAACGTGGTGAAGGGAGAGCAGATGACCCCGACCAACCAGGCCCTGGTCACCAAGAACTTCCTCATCCCGGACGGCCAGTGGAACAACCACGGCCAGAGCACGACGGTCGCCGGAGCGGTGTACTCGGCCTCGAACCAGTCCCGGGCCATGCTCCCGCTCTACCCGGCGGCGATGGCCGACCCCTACTTCCTTCCCGTGCCGACCTCTCCCGGTCCCGGGGGTCCGGAGGAGTTCTTCGCTGACTTCACCGCAGCGCCCCGTTCCGGCGATGCACCCCTGACCGTGCAGTTCACTGACACGTCCGGCGGCGACCCGTTCCGCTGGTACTACCAGTTCGGCGACGGGTATACCTCGACCGCACAGAACCCGGTGCACACCTACAAAAACCCGGGCACCTACACCGTCACCCTCTCGATCATGAAACTGGAACATAACAAAGTCACCAGCACCACGACCGAGAAGGTCGGGTACATCACGGTGAGAGGGACGCCGGGAGGGCAGCTCGTGGCGAGTTTCACCGCGACTCCCACGTCCGGAGCCGCCCCGCTCACGGTCAGGTTCACCGACACCTCGACCGGGGACCCGACCGGGTTCCGGTACACATTCGGGGATATCTACGTGTCGTCAAGCCCCGACCCGGTCCATACCTACAAAAAGCCGGGGTCCTACGACGTCCGGCTCACGGTGTGGGCCACCGCCGGCGGGAAACTGACGAGCAACACCACCCTTTGCAGGAACTGTATCACGGTGACGTGAGGCCACCCTTTTTTTTGTTTCGACGGGTTCGACCGGACCCGCCGTACGTCGGGAAGAGTCCCCCTGCCCGTGTCGGGGTTCACACGCCACAATCCGTTACTTCTTCCCCGTCCCTGCGAGCGACCCGAGCAGGCCCCGGATGATCTCTCTCCCGACCTGGCTTCCAATCGCCCTCGCTGCGCTTTTCGCGGCGGCTCCCACCACGTCCGCGGATCCGGAACCCGATCGTTTCGGAGCGTGTGGTCCGGCCGGAGTGGAGGGCCGGGTCTCCTGCACCGCCGCAACTCTGCGCTGCAGTGTCTCGTACGCGGACTCCCGGTCGATGGTCGTTGCATAACGCTCCCGGAGCGGTGATGCAATAACGACCTGGCTTCGCTCCCCGGGCGAGAGCGGCATCATCCTGCTCTCCGGAGGATAGACCAGCGCCCGCGAGACGATGGAAGGACTGCCGGTGGCATCCAGTGTCGAGATGAGCGCCTCGCCGATGCGGAGCGTGGTGATGGCGGCCACGGTATCGAATGCGGGGTTTTGCCGGAGCGTCTGTGCCGCCGCTTTCACCTCCTTCTGGTCTTTGGGGGTAAACGCCCTGAGTGCATGCTGGACCCGGTTCCCCAGCTGGCCGAGGACCGGGTCGGGGAGGTCCACCGGGTTCTGGGTGACGAAAAACACCCCGATTCCCTTGGACCGGATCAGCCGGACGACCTGGACGATCTTCTCCTCGAGTGGTTTTCCGGTGTCCTGGAACAGCAGGTGCGCTTCGTCGAAGAAGAAGACAAGTTTTGGTTTTTCGAGGTCTCCCGCCTCGGGGAACTGCTCGAACAGTTCCGAAAGGAGCCAGAGGAGAAATGTCGAGTACACCACCGGGGACTGGATGAGGCGGTCGGCGGTGAGGATGTTGATCATCCCCCGGCCCGAAGGATCGGTCTTCACGAAATCCATGACATTTAACGCCGGCTCGCCGAAGAAACGGTCTGCCCCGGCCAGTTCGAGGGCAAGCAGGTTTCTCTGGATCGCCCCGACGCTCGCGGGGGCGATGTTCCCGTACCGGGTTTTTAAGTCCTTCGCGTGGTCGCCGCAGTACCGGACCATCGAGGTCAGGTCTTTTAAGTCGAGGAGGAGGAGGCCCTGGTCGTCGGCGACCTTGAAGACCACCGTCAGGACTCCTGCCTGGACTTCGTTCAGGCCAAGGATCCGGGAGAACAGGAGCGGCCCCATCTCGGACACCGTGGTCCTGACCGGCAGGCCGGACTCCCCGTAGACGTCCCAGAACGTGACCGGGTATCCTTCGGGTGAAAAACCGGCGAGCCCGAGTTCCGCGGCCCTTTCGGTGATCTTCGGGTTGTCTCCTCCCGGCTTTGCGAGGCCGGACAGGTCCCCCTTGATGTCGGCGAGGAAGACCGGGACCCCGATCCTGCTGAATTGTTCCGCAAGGACCCGTAACGTGACCGTCTTTCCCGTCCCGGTGGCACCCGCCACGAGACCATGGCGATTCGCCATCGCAGGCAGCATGTAAATGATCTCCTCTCCCTTCGCAAAAGGAATCGGAACCGGACGTTCAGGCATAGTCTCTCACCAAAATATAGTCCATTCATTCAATAAGGTTATCCGGGAGCGGGGAATCCGCTCGGGATCGACGGGCGCGAAAATTTTCGATCGGGGTATCGTTCCGGAATTACTCATGATCGGTTTACTACGATCATCTGTTCATGGGATCCCCTTCACCCCTATTGGTGAAACCGCGAGAAGTACGGGGTGAAATTTAAAAATTCCCTTATCCCCGCCGATTTATTTAAGTAAATTTAATTTTTCGCTCGGTCAGGGTTATAGTGTGACGCCCGAAGAAGATCCGAGTAACCGGATCACTACCATATTACGCGCATATCCCAGGGGACGCAGCATTACCCAGGTTGCACGAGACCTCAATCTGACCAGAAACAGTGTGTCAAAATATCTCTATATGCTCACGGTTTCCGGACAGGTCGAGATGATCGAGAGAGGAAGCGCACGGGTCTATACCATATCGCGCCGTGTTCCCCTGACCACCATGCTCTGTTTCCAGAAAGATGGCGTGGTGATCCTTGATGCCCAGGGAGTCATCGTCCAGGTAAACAGTACCTACGAGACGCTTTGCGGCAGGGGAAGGGATGAACTTCTCGGCATTCCTGTGACAGGTTCAGGGCTGCCCATCATCGACGACCCGGAATTAACCTCCCTGATCGGGCAAAATCACGGTCCCAAGGATTTCTCGAAAAAGTTCTACGACCAGAAACTGGATATTACCCGGTTCTTTAAAGTCAGGATGATACCTTCCGTGTTCGAAGGCGGCCAGTCGGGACTCACGATGATCGCCGAGGACATAACGGAACGGACCGAGTTCGAAAAACGTCTCGAAGAGAGCGAGTCCCGTTACCGTGCGGTGGTCGAGGACCTGACTGACCTGGTGTGCCGGCGGCTCCCCGATGGGACCATCACGTTTGCAAACGTGGCGTTTTGCCGGTATTTTGGTAAATTGCCCGAGGAACTGATCGGGAAAAAATTCCGTCCGAGGATACCCCTCCCCGATCTCGACACCCATGCGGATCCATTCGGAGCGGTCATCGTGCCGAATGCTCTCACGAGCCACGAGCAGAGGGTCCTGTCGGATATCGGGGATGTGCGCTGGATCCAGTGGCACAACCGGACGCTCTGCGACAGTTCGGGCGCAGTGCATGAGATCCAGAGTGTCGGGAGGGATATTACCGGACAAAGAGAGCGGGAAAAAGAGATCCTCATGAATAACTGTGCCATCGCCGCGTCTCCCTATGCCATCGCGCTCTGGAATTCTCCCGGCAGCGTGATCTACACCAATAACGCATTCCGTTCCCTGTTCGGGTATGACGACGAGCTGGAAATCCTGGGAAAGCCGCTCGAGCAGTTTGTCCTGAGGACCCTGGACAATAGCGTATACCATGTGGCGTCTTCTCTCCTGAACGAGGGGAGATGGTCCGGAACCGTTCTTGCCTCCAGGAAAGACGGGTCGGTATTTGAAGCAACCCTCTCCGGCCTGCTCCTGAAGGATGAACGGTATTTCCCCCAAAATGGCGGTATCGGGACCTTTACCGTCGGGGATAAGGTTCAAAAGACCCCGGAACCCGGAAGAGCACAAAAAACGCAGGCTGTAGCAGAAGAGCGCCCCGAACCTCCCGGACCTTCGCCGAAGTTCGAGATCACGGAATATTTCGACCCGATCCCTATGCCGACCTTCAGTCTCGACACTGCAGGAAAGGTCATTGTCTGGAACCGTGCGATGGAGGTCATCACAGGGGTCCGTCGTGAGGAGGTCCGCGGGACGGGCACCTACCGGGAGGTCCTGAAAGGGATATACCCGGAATTACAGCCATTGCTCATCGATATCATCGATACGCCCGAACACGAGCTGCGGGCACGTTATCCGGGAGTTGAACAGTACGGGAACGAATATTATCTCGAACGGTACGTTCCCTCGTTCAGGAATAACCGGGGTGCATACATAAACGAGAAAGCGGCCCGGATTATCGCCCCTTCGGGATCGGTTATCGCCTGTCTCGAGTCGATCCAGGATGTAACCGACGTGAAAAATGCACGAGAATCGCTCATGCGGATGAAGGAGGAGATCGACAGCTCCTTAAACGAAAAAATCCGGCAAATTCTGAATTATAACGGCATCAATGACATTTAGTGGAGTTTCCGGAGAAAAATCGGACAACTTCCGCTATCTGCCCAATCATCCATGGAATTCTTTTTCGACCTGCTCACCCCGCCCGGGAATGTCGCATGTGCCCCGCTACCGCTTCACGAGCCCGGTCACCTCTTCCCGGAGAGCGAGAAAATCCGGGTCTGCCGGGTTACGCGGGTGAGGGAGATCGACCCTGATCTCGCGGTGGACCGAAGCCGGCCGGTCCGAAAGGATAAGGATCCGGTCGGCGAGGTACACCGCCTCCTCGGGGTTGTGGGTGATGAGCAGGATCGTGATCCTGGTTCCTTCACTGCCCGCGGCATCGCGTATCCGGAGAATCTCGTCCTCGAGCTCCCGCCGGGTGAAGACGTCCAGTGCACTGAACGGTTCGTCCATCAGGAGCACTCTCGGCTGCACGGCGAGGGCCCGGGCTACCGCAGCCCGCTGCCGCATCCCCCCGGAGAGCTCGTAGGGATACGATTCCGCGAATGATTCGAGCCTGACGAGCGAGAGGAGGGCGAGCACCCGTTTCTTCACCTCCTCCTCCGGGACCTTCCCCGACCGGAGCCGGAGCCCGTACACAATGTTGTCCCGGACCGAGAGCCAGGGAAAAAGGGCGGGGTCCTGGAAGACCATCGCCGCATGGCGTTCGCCGGTCGCGTGGTCCTCGGCCATCCGGATCGTGCCCTGGTCGGCATGCTCGAGCCCGGCGACGACCCGGAGAAGGGTGGTCTTGCCGCACCCTGACGGGCCCATGACGCAGACTATCTCGCCGGGATACGCATCCAGGGACACTCCCTGCAACACGGGGCAGGAACCGGTATCCTTGGAGAATGTCAGGCTTACCGAATCGATGGAGAGTGCGGGCTCCATTGTTAGTCCCTCCCCCGCCATGCGAAGAACCGGAGCTGGACGACCTGGAAGAGGGCGTCGGCACCGAGCCCGATAATGCCGATGATGATCATCCCGGCCCCGATGACCTGCAGCTGCCCCAGGTTGTAGGCGTACATGATCAGAAACCCGAGGCCGGCGCTCGTACCGGGGAGCATCTCGGCAGCGACCACGCACATCCAGGCCACCCCGAACGCGACGCGGAGCCCCGACCAGGTGACCGGGAGCGCCCCCGGGATCGTAACAGTCGTCATTCTCTCGAGATCGGTCGCCTTGAACATCACCGCCACGTCGACCCACTGCCTTCTTACACCCTGCACCGCGTCGGTGGTGCTGATCAGGATGGGAAAGAACGCCCCCATGAAGATGATGAAAATGACCGACTGGAACCCGATGGCGAACCATGCGATCGCGAACGGCATCCAGGCGATCGGCGGGACGGGGCGGAGGATCTGGATGACCGGGTTGAGGTAGGACCGGGCATTTGCCGAACTCCCGATGAACAGGCCGAGGGGGATGCCGATCGCGGCCGCCGCGAAGAACCCGGTAAGGACCTCGCGAAGGCTCACCAGGGTGTTCTCGATCAGGCTCGCCCCGCCGAGGACCGGTTGCGCAGGGTGAAGCAGCACGACCAGCATGTCCCGTAACGGGGGGAGGATGAAGTTGTTCTGGATGACCAGGGCCAGGACGCCCCATGCAAGGATGAGGAGGAAGATGATCGAGAGCCCCTTGCCGTACTCCCGAATCCGATGTTTATTCGCCTGAACCATACATAATCACCGTGATATTCTCGTAGCCGAACGCTTCGCGGATCATGTCTTCCTGGATGGAGCTCTGGATCGTGGCCACGACGATGGGGTTTCCCGACGCGGAACGGATCTTCACCCACCTGACAAAACCCTGCCAGTCGTCGCACGGGGCGTCCGGTCCCACCACGAGCCCGGTCCCGCCGGTATTGATCGACTGGATGATGAGGGAAGGATTGCCAAGGCCGATCTGCAGCTCGGCCGGGATGGACCCTACGTAGACCCCATCGAGGACCTCCTGCCCGACCGCCGTCATGAGTCCGCCCCCCGACTGGCCGGGCACCAGGCTGACGTACGCCGCGGGCGTTCCGTTCACGAAGAGGGTGCACGCGTCCGGGCGGCTCTGTTCAGGGTCGTCGGGTGCGAGGCAGAACCCGTACTGTGCGGAGAAGTACCCGGAGTCCATGACCATGACGTAGAGGGGGGCGAAGTTGTCCGATGAGGGGAGGTACCCCAGGGAAAGAGTCGGGACTGTTCCCGACGGCACAGGGAGCGGGCTACCGGAGAGATATGCCCTTCCCTGGGCTTCCACCGCCGGATCGGTCATCGCCGAGAGGTTGTAACCCCCGGGCCCTTTTTCCGTTTCCACGGTACTTGCGACCATGCTGGACACCGGCAGGGCCGCATCGCTGGTGAAGACCATGTTGGAGAACGAATGCTGCTCCACGGCGAGCGGGTCGAGCGTCCCGGTCGGGGTCAGGATCGGTTTATTGCCAAAGACCCATGCCGCGGTGATGTTCTCGGCGAGCTCCGGGTCCTCGTTGGTACGGTTGACCGCCGCGATGGTGAGCGCCGAGAGCAGGGCCGAGATTTCGGGCTCGCGATGAATGGTATCGTTCCGGAGCAGGAAAATGCAACTGGCAGCATTCTCCCATTCACCCGGAGGGGGAAGTTCGGCGGGGGTGGCGACCATCCGCCCGATACCCGAGAGCTCCGCCTGTGAGACGACCGGTTCCCAGGCGATGAATGCGTCCACCTGGCCCGTATTGAGGAGCTGGGGCATGGACCCTGCCGATGCGTAGAGGAGGTATGCTTCGGGGTGCCCCGGTCCGTAACTTCCGCCCGGAAAAGACCCCGCCAGAAAGATCATCAGCACGATCAGGATGGCGATGAGCACGAAAAGGAAGACGATTATCCTTGGTACCTGCACGGGGGATCTCCTGATTAATGAGTATAGAGGGTGGCATGTCCTGGCATATCAGGATGACGAACTGTTTCTTTACGCACAAGCCATCGTGCATGAATTTCTCCCCCCCAAACCAGCTACCCTGGCTCCGGGCCGTTGTCATTTCCGGTGACGAAGAGTCACGCGATGAAGATCACCGCACTTATTTTTCCTCTCCCTATCCGGCATCGACACCTGCGGGGTCTGACTGCGGCCCTGGCGGTCAGTCAGGCAGGGTACGTCCCTCACCTGCTCGCAGGATACCCGGCCTCCTTCCGGAAGATCACCGACTCGACCACGAACATCCCGACGACGATGGACACGATATTGAGGATCGCGAGGACGAGAGGATCAGATACCGGTGCAGCAACGAACAGGAGGACGAACATGTTGAATAAAATCCAGTTTATCCCGATGATCACCCCTCCGAAGAAGAGGGCCCGTTTCACGGGAGAGGGGTCCCTGATCGTCCCGTCGCGCAAGAGCCAGTAGGTTATCCCGGCCCACACGGCGAGAATCAAGGTCCAGAGGAAGGTGTCCGGTCCGAACAGGTCGAAATACGGCATCTCGCTCATTAAAAAGAACGCATCGTACTGTCCAAGGATGAAAAAGACTGCAACGATGAGAATTCCCGCGATACTCCTCCCCGGGCTTCCCATACTCCCGGCTTCGCCGCCGGTCGCGGTAAAGAACCCGAGCAGGACACCGAGAATGATCAGCGAGGCACAATCGCTGGCTCCGCCGAGCACCTCGTGCGAAAGAGGAGCGCCGAAGAAGATGCTCATCCCGACCACCCCGAGAAACCACAGGCCCCCGAATGCGACGCCGAACCGCAGGCCTTTCGAGACCTTCCCTCCCGGCAGGCGTTCCTGGATCGCGGCGAACACCAGGGCGAGAAGGAAAAATGTGATCAGCAGGGAGACGGCCGCAGCCGGCTGGAACAGCCCGTTCTGCACGAAATAGCTCGGGGGGTAGTCGTACGGGTAGGTCGGAGCGAACAGTGCGTGAAGCACCATATCGAGAAGCGCGGCGACGATACTGATTCCAATGATTTTACCCCATCCTTTTCCGGTGATATGCATGACCCGGACCTCCTTTTCCGGCAATGAGGAGGTATATTTATCCCGGCATTATTCAAATTAACGGATAACCGTTAAAAAAACAGGATTTCGGTTTCAGCCCGTTCCGGCGAGGGATGCCGGTTCGCCGATCTCCTTTGAAATCCCTCCGGCCCCCGTCCACACCTCCATCCGGTCGAAGTCCACCCGGAAGACCACGTCCCCGTCGTTACAGATCCGGGACCCGTTCATCCCCAGGAGCGGCCGGAACGGGACGACCTTCTCGTAGTCAAGGGAGGCGGTCTCGTAGAAGTCGACGATCAGCCGCGACTGCCGGATTTCTTCGTTTCGGTACCGGTTGTGCGAGATCTTCAGCAGGACTGTGGAAAATATCCTCTCGACCAGTGCGAAATCCCGTTCGAAGACCGGGTAGAACATCCCGTCGAGGGCGACCCATGCAGGAGGGCGGGAACCTTTCATAGAGGTCTATCGGGGAAAAAATGCCATAAGGGAGCCGCCGGGCGTGGTGAAAGTAAACAAGGGTCCGCCCGCCCCAAAACGTTGGGTTCCCCTGCATCGCTTCTTCCTGAGGCCTCACGGGGAGGCCGGCACCCGGGCGACCGCGTAGGGGCATGCAAGATCACGCCTGCGGGCGAATCTGTGACTAGGATATGCCCCGTCTTTTCCCCGCCGGTTGACCGAAGAAAAAACGGGAGACCCTCTTCCTAAATACTCCCGGGACGATACCTCTCTCAATGCCCCCCTTCGTCCTCGTCCACGGCGGCGACATCTCCACCGATACCTGGAACCGACTCTATAGACGCAACATTTACCCGCCCGGGGGCCACCTCGGCCCGCACTGCTGGGACGGGACGGTCTCGTTCCTCGAGGCCCGCGGCCTCCCTGCCTTCGCACCGGCACTCGGGAGCGAGAAGACCCATACCCTCACCGCCCACACCGACCAGGTCTGCAGGGTGATCCTGGAGAATAACCTTAGGAACGTAATCCTCGTCGCACACAGTTACGGCTCGTTCCCCGTCATCGGCACTGCCGACCGGCTTCCGAAGAAGATCCGTCACCTCGTGTTCCTGGACACCGGACTGCCGGACCCGGGACAGTCACTCATGGACCTCCTGGAAAGAGCGTACTCCCGCAGCAATTCACCGCCCATTCCCGACCCCGACCCGCCTTACGTGGAGAAGATCCGGTATGACCCGGCAACGATTCGCCGGATCCCCAAGACCTACATCCGCTGCACGAAGAGCGATTTTGCGGACCTGACCCTCTATTCGAAGCGGAAGGTCGATGAAGAGGCTTCGTGCTTTGGGAACTGGACCTACCTGGAAATCCCCTCGTCCCACGTGCCAATGGCCGATGCACCGGAGAAGTTCAACAGGGTTCTCCTCTCGATCGCGGAACGGTGAGTGAGCCTGGGAAGGAAAAAGGGGCGATGAGCGTGCATCCCCCTCACCGGGGGGGCCCGGGGCCGGAACAATGGCTGCGGACGAACTCCGTTGAAGCGGGTGGTAAATTGAATCGTCATCACTGACCACCAGAAAGGTTCCGATACGACAGTACTCCCGCTGCGTGCACACGATTCGGGAGATTTTTATCGGAACGAATGAAAGAAAACTTTATGCCGGAATTCGAAGGCGAACCACGAGACAGTGGACTTGATTTTGCAAAACTGAACACCGCATGGCAATTGATCGGAGCCTTCACCGCGCCCATAGTATTCACGGTGCTTTTCATCGTGCTGGCGACGGTTCCCGGTCTGAACTACTACCAGTGGCTCCTCTGGTTTCACCTTCCGGTCGTCATGATCCATGAATTCGAAGAATATATCGTACCCGGTGGGTTCAAGAATTTCATCAACACGAAAACGATCCTTGCTCCAACGCCCCAGAAGGAAGATACCCCGGCAAGCGAACCCTACATTTTTTTTGTAAACCCGATTATGATCTGGCCGTGGGTAATTATCGGGGCGCTGCTCTATACTCTGCCATGGATAGGATTCAGCGCGATAATTTTCCAGTTCATGATAAACAACGTGCAGCATGCCGTTGTTTTCCAGCTCAGGCATAAAGGATACAACCCGGGCCTGTTCACCACGTTATTCCTGTTAATCCCCTATTGCACCCTGGTAACCTGGTATGTCATCGCGTACGGCATTATGACACTTACCGACTGGATCCTGAGTTTTGCGGTTGCAGGCGGGGTAATACTCCTGCTCTTATCCATCACTCTGACCAAGATCAGGAACGCGAAAACCGGGTAAAATGTTCAGCCGGTGACCCGGCTCCGGGAGTGGCCCACGGTCCGGCCATCGCCCGGTTTCAACGGGAAGGGTGAGAAGATTGCCTCTGGAAGGAAAGAATTCCTGCCAGAGACCATTCAACCGCGGGTCACAGGATCTTCTTTCCCGGTTCGGGGCCCGGTTTCACCGCGTACACCCCGGTGATCTTCACGAGCACCGCACCCTTGGGCACGAACGTGGGCCAGCCTTCCTTCATCCAGGCAACGTTCTTGGCAAAGACCTCGTCGTCCTTGTGGACCGTGGCGGTGCCCTTGATCTGGAAACCCCCTTTCTCCCCCCACCACGACAGGGCGACCTCCGGGTTCTCCCTCACGTTCTCGAGCGTCTTGTTGAAGTACTGGTCGGAGATGAGCACCGTCCCGTCGTCCCACAACTTGAACGCCGCGATCGGGACTGCATTCGGAATGCCTTTCTTCGACGATGTCGCCAGGAACGCGAGCTTCGTTCCCTGCAGCGATTCTTTGATCTCCTGTGTCAGGGTAACCATGGAATCATCCTCAGTCATTACGGTCTGTCATGAGTAATAACGATAGTCCGGCACGTGAACCTGGTCCTCTCACCGGGGACAATTCCTTTTTTCATTTTCTCCACTCTATTCCGGTAATTTCCGCTTCCGGCTCACCGGCTCGTCGTGACAGTTCCCCCGGCACCGTTCTGAGTGAGTGGCGTCCCGTTCGAGCGCCCACCGGATAAGAGGCTGGACGGCCTCGCAGAGCTTCTTGCCGTCCTCGGTCAGCGAATATTCGACCCTGGGGGGGATCTCGGAGAACGACTCCCGGTGAATGAGGTTCGCCTGCCGGAGGTCCTTGAGGATGTCGGAGAGCGTCCTCGGGCTTATGCCGTCGAGCCGTTCCATGATCTCGTTGAACCGGATCTTCTCGCGGTGGCCGATGATGCTGATGACGAGGACCGCCCATTTCCTGGCGATGATATTGATGATGCCTTCCAGCGGGCAGAGACACAGGTGGTCGCTATGAGGTTCCATAGTCACTGCATTACTATTCACTGGGTATTTTTAATACTATCCGATTGATAGTAATTGATCGCAAGGAGGAGAACGACGTATGTGTTGTAGTCCGACGGGAAAATTTGCCTCGAATGAGAGATCAGAGTGCGGCTGCTCCTGCAGCTGCCCGGCGACGATGACGATCGAGGACGAGATCCGGCTGCTCGAAGACCATAAGGGATACTTCCTGGAGCGGATCGCGGAGATCGACAGGAAGATCGCGGCCCTGAAATCGGCGAAACAATAAATGGCGGCAGTGGAAACCGGGAACCTGGTCAAGCGGTTCGGTCCCGTCCTGGCAGTCGACGATGTCAGCCTCTCTGTACGGGAAGGGGAGATCTTCGGGTTCCTCGGTCCGAACGGGGCCGGGAAGACGACGACCATGCGGATGCTCACCGGAGTGCTTGTACCCGACGCGGGAACGGTCCGGATCAACGGGATCGACATCCACCGGCACCCGGTCGCAGCCAAGATGCAGATGGGCGTCATCCCGGAGAGCAGCACCGTGTACGGCGACCTCACCGCCGAACAGAACCTGCACCTCAGCGGGCAGCTCTACGGGATGCCCCGGTCCGCGAGGAATGCCCGTGTCGGTGAGATCCTCTCGCGGATGGGACTGTACGAGAAACGCCACCTTCCGGTCCGGACGTTTTCGAAGGGGATGAAGCAGCGGGTGAGCATCGGCTGCGCCATCGTCCACCGGCCGAAGATCCTGTTCCTCGACGAGCCCACGAGCGGACTGGACGTGCAGAGCCGCCGGCTGGTGATCGATACCATCCGGGAGATGAACGGCGAGGGCAGCACGATCTTTCTCACCACGCACAACATCGAGGAGGCGAACATGCTCTGCCAGACCGTCTGTATCATCAACAGGGGAAAGATCGTGGCACAGGACAGCCCCGAGCGGCTGAAAAAGATGTTCGACACCACCCAATCGGTCGAGGTCTCGTTTGACCGGCCCGTGACAGAAGATCTCTTTCTCGCGGACGGGATCCTCCGGGCCGAGCCCTGCGGCGACAAGTGGCGGCTTTACACCGACAACCCGGACCTCGTCCTGAAGTATCTCGTGGGGCAGGCGGGCGAACGATCGCTTGGCATCACCTCGCTTTCGACGTCCGGCCCGAGCCTCGAGGAGGCCTTCGTGCAGCTCACGGAGTGTGAATGATGGAAGTCCCGGTGCTCCTCCAGGGTATCTTCGTCATCACCGGCAAGAACATGCGGCTCTATTACACGAAGCCGCCCGTCCTGATGTTCGGGGTCCTGTTCCCGCTCTTCATGTTCTTCGCGTTCTTCGTAGGCCGGAAGCTCGACCTTGTCACGTTCTTCCCGGCATTTCTCGGGATGATGGTGTTCTTCACCGCATCCTCGGTAGGCCCGCTCATCACGCCGTGGGAGAAGCGGGAGAAGACCTACGAGCGGCTCCTCTCGTACCCGGTCACCCAGGATTCCATCATCCTCGGCGATGTCGTGGCGGGGGTTATTTTCGGGCTCGGTATCGGCCTTCTTGTCTGGATCGCGAGCACATTCTTCGTTCCGGTCCCGGTGACGAATCCCTGGCTGTTCGCCCTCGCCTTCATCCTCGGTACGTTTTCGTGTGCTGCGCTTGGTGCCCTGCTCGCGTCGCCGGCATCCGACAGTCCGCCAAACGTGATGATCTTCTCGAACCTGGTCCGGTTCCCGCTCATATTCATCTCGGGAATCTTCATTCCGCTCTCGCAGCTGGAAGGGGCCGCACAGGTCCTTGCATACTGCTCGCCGCTGGCGTACCTCGTGGACCTGTTCAACGGCGCCATGGCCGGGTCGTCCGTACTTTCCCCGTTTATCGATTGTGCCGTGCTTGCCGGCGTGACGGCGGTGTTCTTCTTTACTACGAAGGCCATCCAGAAGCGGAACCTTGTGAAGGGATTGTAAAAATCCGCGATTCCCGGGTGGATTTTTTCATCTCACCCGGTCACGAGGGTCCGTTGGACGTGAACGCCCCGGTCCGGTCACAGGGACGGTGGATGAACCCGTGGAATATTGAAACAATAATGCACACCGGGATTCCGCCGGAGAAACCGATCACTCACTCTTTTGTGAAGCGTGGTCCTCGAAAAGGTGGTTCTTCTTCCCTCTCCAGACCTGTACGAACGTGGGGACGTACATGATTGCAAAACCGATGATGACGGACGCGACGATATCGAATGTGCTTACCATACCGGATTCCAAAAAGGTCGCGTAGATATATACGGTGATGGGGGCGTAGAGTGCGCTGGCAGTCACTACCCCCGGAGAATATTCCCCCGTGTAGAGGGTGAGGGATGCATGGATCAGGAAATTTGAAAATGCCCATGCCGCGGTAGACAATCCGAGAACAAGCGTCCATTCGCCTGGATAAAATATTGCGAGGCCCACCGCGGCAAGGACGTACGCCATGAAAATGACGTTCCCGAGGACGAACTGGCCGAACGTGGAGGGTGCGGAAAGATACCGCTTCGCCCAAGGGACAAACCTCGGGGTTTCCTCGAGAATATGAATGAAATATGCGATTGGGACCAGCCAGAGAATAGTTGCGTCCATTGTTGTTCCCTTCCCGGATTACGTGTAAGATACGTCTTTACAAGAGGAATTATATTATTCCTGCGAAAATTTCCGGGTTTACCGGATTATTCTCTCTTCAGAGCCGGGCAGTGCACTGTCGCAGGTGCGCAAATGGTCCGGTGGCCCCGACCTGCGAAAACAACGCCGGCAGGAGGCGAAACGGGTCCGGGAAGCGGGAATGTCCCCGCGTTCTCACAATGAATCCATCACGTTCTCCCCGTCGGACTCCTGATCCTCCTTCGGGTAGAGCCAGGGTGCAGCGATCCGCGACATGACCGGCATCACGAGCCAGGTCAGGATGACTACTAACAGCGTGACAAACACCACTTTCTGGACGAGGAATGACGTTCCTTCAAGGAACGGATCGGTGAGGAGCGAGATGAAGATCGAGACCGGAAGGACCGCGAACCAGGTGACGACCGCCTGGCGGGCCTTCGTCGGGGGTTTGAGGACGTTCTGCCCGGGGAGCGTGAACCAGGTCTCGAGCCCGGTGATCTCCCTGGTTGCCGGAGGGGCGATGGTGAGATTCTTCTCCGTCTCGAGCCATGCGTGGTACGTCGGGGAATCGTGCCACAGGTCCAGGTTCCCCCGGGACGCAAACTTGTAGACGATCCGGTACACCCCGTCGTGGTACTTCCCCGGCCGGAAAATAAAGAGTCCCAGGTTACCCGGAGTGGCAGTGAAAGGATCCAGGAGCTTGTTTAATTCCGCTTCAAACTGCGGTTCGCAACCTTGTCGTACATAGTGGATGCGTACCACCGTGATCGGGTTATCGGGAGATTCGGCCACCTTCGTCACCTTCTACGGATAGGTCTGTCCTTCACTCATAGTAAACCTTGTCGGCTCCTTGGATAAGAAAAAGAGGAAAATAGAAAGGTGAAACGGTATTCGCGGGCGTGGACGGGGCCGGATACCTGGATGAACTGTTGCAGAAGAGGCGAAAAGTTTATTTTGCATAGGAAGAGGAACTCCGGGGGTACCCAGAAAACATAAAAGAATACATTTATAAAATATTTTGAGGAAGCGACGATAATTTTATCTTGCATAGGAAGAAGAGCTTTCGGGAAATTCAGAATAAATCAAAGTCCATATATACTCAAATGTAAAACGTCCTATACTTCAGGTCGCTTCTGGGGGTGTCACCATACTCAAGAAATTAGTTATCCTGCTAGTGATAGGTCTGTTTCTCGTCAACGCCGCGTCAGCGGTCACGTTTGTCATAAATGATGGGAGTTCGTCGTTATCGCTTTCTGCAACCGCCGATCACGATGTCGCGCTCTCGAATGTCATTGCACAGAACCCGGAAAGTTATTCGGCCACGATGTCGGCCGGCGATAACGGAGGGGCAACCGCGTCGCAGGAGAGTACTGTCGAGGGGGCCGACTTCGTATTCGCGGCGAGCGGTGCGGTAAGCCACGACGGTGACTCGTCCTATACGTATACGGAGACGTACGGGGGAAGTTCTTCGTCGTCGCAACAGGCATATGCCGGCCAGGGAACCACCTCGGTCGCCCAGCAGACCACGAGCGATGCACTCGCCGGGGCGTCGGTGAGCGGGGCGCGTGATGCACAGGGAACTACGGCAACCGAGTCCAATGCATATACGGTGGGTGTGAATAACGTCTCTCTCACGGCAAATACCAATACGAGCGCCGCTGCGAGCCAGAGCGGATTCTTTGCCGGTCTTTTCGCCAATACGCTCGGCATCGCAACCGCATTCACCGGGGCGAACTCGACGACCGGGTCCACGGTGGGAGCCGGGTTCATGACGTATAACGCGACTGCGACCGCCAACGCCACCACGAATGCCTCGCAGGACGTCGCCATGGTCGCGGGATTCGGATCCGCGTTCGCGGCATCCCATGACCAGGCGGGCAATTCCGCGGTCCAGTCTGCCGGGTTCATCGGGGGGATCCTTAACGCAGTCCAGTCCGCGAACACCGACCACAGTGCGACCGCATCCCAGAGCGGCATGGCTGCCGGAATTGCGGGAAATTCATTCGGTGCTGCCCATTCGCAGGAGGGTGACCGCTCCGGCACCGGTGCGGGCATGTTCGCCGGCCTGATGACGTTCGAAGGGACCACGACGGCGAGCCAGCAGACCACCGCTGCATCACAGGACACGGGAATGGATGCCATTGCCGGTTTCGCACGGACCTTCGCCATGGACCACGGCGGGAACATGACATCCCAGTCCGCACGTATTGCAGTCGGTACGATGAACCTGACCCAGCAGGCGGATACTTCGGGAAGCGCCCAGGCGACCCAGAGCGGAACGATGACTGCCGCCATGGGAGGAACGTCCGGACACGCCGGGTCCGGAGGCGAGACCTCATCGACTGACACCCGTATCGTCCTCGGAAGCATGGACTTCGAAGGCTCCGCAACCGCGAACGGGAATACCGATGCAGGCCAGTCCCTGGACATGGCTGCACTCTTCGGGAGTGCCCAAGCCCGGTCTGACGACGGAACCGGCAACGTCACCGGGGAAGGTTCGGGAATTATCCTCGGGAGCATGAATATTTCCCAGGAGACCGACACCTCGGGAAGCGCCCATGCAACCCAGAATGGTGACATGACTGCGGCATACGGATTCACCGGGACTCATGCCGGTTCCGGCACTGAACAGTCCTCGACAGATGCTGAGATCCTCATCGGCACCATGAGCTTCGGCAGCAGCGCGAATGCATCCGGGCACACCGATGCAGGCCAGTCCCTTGATATGGCCGCACTCTACGGGAATGCATCGGCCGGGTCGAATGACGGAACCGGTAACGCGACAGTGCAGGGTTCGGGAATCATCCTCGGTACGATGAATACGGTCCAGGAAACAAACACATCAGGAAGTGCTCATGCAGCCCAGAGCGGTGACATGAGTGCCGCGTTGGGATCCACCTGGGGCGAGGCCGATTCCGGCACTAAAGAATCCCGGAGCGAGGCGCATATCCTGGTCGGCACCATGTCCTTTGACGGCAGCACGGCCGCGAACGGGGATACCCGTGCAGCCCAGTCCCTGGACCTGGCCGCGTTGTACGGAAGCGTATCGGCCGGGTCGAATGACGGAACGGGCAACGCCACGTGGGATGGTTCGGGAATTGTAATCGGCACCTTGAATACAGTCCAGGAAACCGATACCTCGGGAAGCGCCCATGCAACCCAGACCGGTGAGGTGAATGCCGGGTACGGATTCACCTGGAACGATGCGACGAGCGGCACAGGACAGTCCTGGACCCACGGCGATGTCCTTGTCGGCACCATGAGCTTTGGCAACAACGCGACCGCGAACGGTCACACAAACGCCAGCCAGACGGTCAGTGTCGGCGGAAACATTCTTCCTGTCGCAGGAATGGCGGATACCACGGCCGGTTCGAACGACGGAAGGGGCAACGTCACAGAGGTGGGGTCGGGAATCATCCTCGGCACCATGGATATCACCCAGGGATCTGACACTTCGGGAAGCGCCAATGCAGTCCAGAACGGCGAAATGAGTGCCGGGTACGGGTCCACCTGGGGCAGTGCAACATCCGGAGGCGAACAGTCCTCGACGGAGACTGACATCCTCCTCGGCACCATGACGTATGCCGGCAACGCGACCGCGAACGGTCACACCGACGCAGGACAGTCCCTGGATATGGCTGCACTCTACGGGAATATATCCGCGGCATCCGACGACGGACGGGGCAACACGACCGTCCAGGGATCAAGAGTGATCCTCGGGACCCTGAACGCCACCCAGCAGGCGAATACCTCGGGAAGTGCCCACGCCGTCCAGAACGGCGACCTGGCCGCACTCTATGGAACCACCTGGGGCGAGGCCGCACACGGAAGCGATCTGTCCAAAACGGAGGCAGAGCTCCTGGTGGGTACAATGTCTTTCGGAAATGCCGCAACTTCGGATGGTCATACTGAAGCAGGACAGTCCCTGGATATGGCCGCACTCTCCGGGAGTGCAGCGGCCGGGTCCGAAGACGGGACGGGCAACATCACCATCCAGAGATCGGAATTTATTCTCGGGATCATGAATTCCACCCAGCAGGCAGACACGGCGGGAAGCACTCACGCCACCCAGAGCGGTGACCTGGCCGCCCTCCATGGTGCGACAAGGAGCGGTGCCATGTCAGGCGACCAGCTGTCCGTGACGGAGGGCGAGGTCTTTGTCGGTGCCATGTCCTTTGGCAGCAATGCAACCGCGAACGGTCATACCGCTGCAGGTCAGGCCCTGGATATGGCTGCGCTCTACGGGGATACCTCCGCCGTATCCGAAGACGGTGCGGGTAACGTCACCGAGGAAGGTTCGCAGTTCATCCTCGGCATGATGAACATCACCCAGCAGGCGGACACCGGGGGAAGTGCTCATGCAGCCCAGGGCGGTGACGTGGCTGCACTCTATGGGACTACATGGGGTAATGCCACCTCCGGCGACGAACAGTCCTGGACGGATGCGGACGTAATTATCGGGGGCATGTCGTTTGACAACAATGCTGTTGCCGACGGCCATACTGAAGCAGCACAAACCCTGAATTCCATTGGAATCTATGGAAACGCCTCCGCAGGTTCGCATGAGGGAGCGAACGATACGGAAGTCGGGACCGGGTTCATCCTCGGGTACCTTGACATTTCCCAGCAGGCAAATACCAGTGCAAGCGCTCACGCAAACCAGAGCGGTACGCTTATCGCCGGGCTTGGAAACACCTGGGGCAATGCAACGTCCGGTGATGCGCAGTCCTGGACGAGATCCGATGTGTTTGTGGGTATGATCACCATCGGGGACAACTCCGTGACTGCTGGAGCCGGCACGGCCGCGAGCCAGGGCCTGAGTATTGCCGCACTCAACGGAAGTGCATCGACCGGGTCATCGGATGGTAATTCCAACACCACCGAAGTCGGGGCAGCCGTCTCCGGCGGGAACTTCACCGCACTGCTTGAAACAGACTGGAGCTCGCAGGACCTCAGTGACCTCCCCGGTCTGGTCACCGACGTGGTCGGAGATATCGGCGGAGGGTACATCGAGGTCGACCAGAATGCCGATACCAGCGGCAGTTCCCATGCGGCCCAGAGCGGGACCGTTGTCGCTCTCGGTAACGGCCAGACGTGGGCAAATGCGACATCCGGAGCAGGAGATCAATCCTGGACCGCATCGAACGTGACCACCGGGATCATTGTGCTGGATGGTAACCATGCGGATGCAGGCACCGGTACGGCTGCCGGCCAAAGCGTATTCATCGCGGGTATGCAGGGGCGGGCCGTTACCGGTTCATCGGACAGTACGGGTAATTCCACGGTCGGGACGCAGTTCGATGGGAGTGGAGACGCCACCGGCCTGAATATCGATGGCCTGGTCAACTTCGTCGAAAACCCCAGCCCCTCGAACTTCACCGCGTGGACCAGCGGGGTCGGCGATGTCGGTGCCGGTTACCTGAGCATGGACCAGCAGACGGGGAGTGGTGCAGGTACGAACGCCTACCAGAGCAGCACTCCGGGGCTCGGAATTCTTCCCGGCGGCGTCACGGTATTCAACGCGAACGGATCGACATGGAGCGAGGCTTCATCGGGGAGCAACCGGTCCTGGACGAACGCGGATGTCACTTCGACCAGCGTTCTCCTCCCGGGGGTACTTACCGTAACAAGCGACAGCGTGTCTGCCGGGCCCGATGGGACGTACGCATCCCATGACGTGGAAATTGGGGGGCAATCAGGGAATGCAGCGGTCGGGTCCTCTGATGGGACGAATGCCGTTGAGATGGGGGCCGAATTTACCGACGGGATCCTCAGCATGTATCAGCTCACGGGCGCCGGTTCCGGCGCGTACGCACGCCAGGGTGGGGACGTGGACGCCCTGTACGGAACTACCTGGGGTAACGCGTCGTCTGGTAACAACCAGTCCTGGACCTCCTCACATGTCGATACCGGATCGATCACTGTCACTGACAACCAGGTTTACGCAGACGGGAGCACCAGTGCAAGCCAGAGTATTTACAATGTCGGAATTAACGGCGATGCGTCCGTTGGATCAACCGACGGAACAAATATTGTCGAGATAGGTGCAGGGTATTCCAATGGAGGCAGTCTGTCGAACAGCATTTCCGGTCTTACCGGGCAGATGACGCAAAAGACCAGCACCGGAGGAAGTGCGGGTGCGAACCAGACCGGGGTGGTAGGATCCGTTGCCGGAACCGGGTACATCCGGGGCAATGCAACTTCCGGGAATAACCAGTCCTGGACTACCTCACATGTCGATACCGGATCGATCACTGTCACTGACAACCAGGTTTACGCAGACGGGAGCACCAGTGCAAGCCAGAGTATTTACAATGTCGGATTTAACGGCGATGCGTCCGTTGGATCAACCGACGGAACAAATATTGTCGAGATAGGTGCAGGGTATTCCAATGGAGGCAGTCTGTCAAACAGCATCCTGGGTCTTACCGGGCAGATGACACAAAAGACCAGCACCGGAGGAAGTGCGGTTGCGAACCAGACCGGCTATGTGGTAGTGACGGGAACCGGATATACCTATGGAGATGCATCATCTGATGACAACCGGTCATGGACCTCTTCGAATGTTGCAGTCGGATCGATCGCCGTCAAGGGTAACGAGGTCGATGCAGGGTCGGATGGCACACGTGCATCCCAGGATGTAGAAATTAATGGCGCGTCAGGAAATGCAGCAGTGGGATCTTCCGCCGGGACCACTACCGCTGAGACCGGGGCCCTCTTTACCGCCGGATCGCTCGATATGATGCAGGTCACGAGTGGCGACCTCGGTGCTCACGCACGCCAGAGCGGATCGGTCACCGGAACCTTGACCGGATCCGCAAAGACATGGGGCCTTGCGATTTCCGGGGCTAACCAGTCATGGACCACCACGGAGGCCAAATCTACCATGATCATCCCTGCGATTCTCACAATCACCAGTAACAGCATGAATGCAGGGACGGAAGGTACAAATGCCTCTCAGAATGTGGGAGTATCTGCCGTATCGGGAAGTGCATCAGTCAATTCTACCGATGGCACAAACAGGGTCGAGGTGGGAGCGAACTTTGATGCAACGGGCAGCTTTGTAAACCTCAACCAGGTGACAAATTCCACCGCAGGGGTCTATGCGAACCAGAGCGGTACTGTCTCCGGGGGAAGCGGGGGAATCTGGGGCAATGCCCGGGCAGGTGATGGTGATACGTCATACACAAAGGCAGCATTTACGTTGGGGACGCTTACCCTCAACAACAATGGGGTTTACGCCGGTAACTCCCGAACCAGCGCTTCCCAGGATCTTTCCATCAGCGGAGGAATTGGATCCTCGTCCTCTGCCGAATCCGGTTCTATAAACAGTGTGAATGGAAATTATGCCAAAGTAAGTGCATCGTACCCGACTAGTTTGAGGAGTGCAACGTCATCATTAATTGTAACACAAAGTACAGATAACGATGCTGCAGTAATAGGGCGTGCAACCGCCCAGCAAAATACCCGGATAACCGCCTACAATAATCTTGCCTTAAATGCAATGACCCATACCGAGGCGGGCAATGCGAGTGGCAGCAAAGCATACGTTGACACCGTAGCAAAATCGGGATATAAAATACTCAATGGAGGAGTTCAATCGGTTACAATCAATTCCAATTCTAATGCGGTGGGGGGACTGGATAACCTCACTGCCTCCGAGCAGAAACAAGCATCCGGAACGAGCGGATCATGGCAGACAACCGCTTCGGCAAAGGATGCAGCGGGAACAATATCGACTCCCAGCACTGCTGCGAATACGAATGCCTTAGCATGGGTGAATTTGATCAGTAAAGGGAGAGTAATCACTACCTTTTAATTAAATAAAATCTTTTCAATTTTTTCTCTTTTACTTAAAAAATCGTGAGAGAACTGCCCTTCTTTAGACTGTTATCGAACGAATCATGCGGCCCTTAACAGGGTTTTATTATTATTCAGAGAAACGGGAGCTCCTTCGCAATGACAACGTGACCTACGAGTAAAATGTTCAGTATCACCCAGGAAGTCATTACACTTTACAGGTCGAGGCAATCGGCTCGGATCCAGAAGTGCTACAGATGCCCGGCGATAAGAAGTTACTGTAACATTCGGGATCTTTCCTCGTGGATACTCCGGGAGATCCGATTAGAGTATAACTGTGTTCAAGAGCCATCTCAACCGTTCGAACCGGTTTGAGACGCGATGTCTGGTAATAATGAGTACTTTAATACTTTGGACCGGTTTTTGATTTTATACTCCGCAATCATGTTCCATTTCCAAGAGCATGACTCAGTCGACACTATCGCATCACACGATTCCCTACGTACGGAGTATACTGCAATCAAAAAAAAGAATTACTTCGGCCTATCTCAAACCGGACGTATACGACATCGATTTATCAAATTTGGTGAGAATCCCGCTGGCGGTCGTCAGGGAATGCGTGGTGATATCCTCACTCTGTTCGGTCGAACCGAGGCCGACCCATCCCGTATACACATACTCGTTACCGGTGTTAGGGTCGTACATGGGGATCTCGAACGCGAATATGTCCTCTATCGCCCGGCCCTCCTTGATTGACGCATCCATTCCCGCCGATGCGTCACCGATCGAATCGATCGCACTGATGTGGTGATTCAGTTCCACGCCGGGATCGGCACTTGCCATGATGAAGCGGGCGTCCGAGGTGGTGGTCACGTCGGCGCTGGTCATCCCAATCGAACTGCTCGCCTCGACAGCATTGCAGAATGCAGGCGAGAACGACCCCGCTCCATCGGCGAACGGGCAGATATATCCGCCCGAACCGATCGCACCAGGTCCCGGAGCAGTCGTATTGAGCCCTACTCCGAACCTTCCCGCAAGCGACGGGTTGCCGGAACCGTGAACGGATATGAAGTCATCGGAGAGCACCTGGCCCCCGGAATCGCTGTTATAAGAGATATGCTTGGCCGCCACGATATTGGACTGCCCGGCGGGAACATCTCCTGTGGTGAGGTCGAGGTCTTTCACATACCCTATCGCCCCCACGCCGCCTGAAAATGTGTCTTCACTATAGACCGATTCGTAATACACGGCTCCCGTGGCCTCGCCCTGGGCGATTTCAACCAGCGGTTGGTAGGACACCACATCGATAGTACCCGTACTGCTGCTCTCCCCAAGCGGCGGGATCCCTGAGAGGCCCTTGAGATCATCGGTGATCTGCAGAACAAGATCCGAGGTCTGGGAGAAACTCCCGTATGCCGTGATCACGGTGTGTGTAGTGAAATCCTGCGCTTCAGGAACCTGGGAAATCCCTGTGTCCGCCAGGGCTACTCCCGTACAAAGAGCCATAAAAATGACTAGGTATATGCATCTCTTCATGCCTGCACCCCCTTATAAATGGTTCGCGACCTGCTAGTAGATGCGTCGTGATTTCAGAGTATTAATCTACCGTTTCTTTTCTGAATCCCCGGTTTTTCTGGAGTTTTTTTATGCCGGATTTCCTGTACGGAATACCCTCACGCGACCACCCGCTCTGCACCCCGGACGCGATGCCGGTCACATTCCGGGGTTCCCCCTGATGGTGCCCGGGTCGGCTCAGCTAAAATACAAAAAATAAGGATGCAATTCAGATTCTGGAATTATTCCGGGAGAATTTTCACCCTTCCCGTTCCACGACGAACGTGACCTTCACGATCGCCCGGTACTCCACGATTTTATTTCCTTCGACTTTCCCGTCAAGGTCTTGCACGTACACTCCCTTGACGTTCCTGACCGTCTTTGCGGCCTCCTTGACCGCGTTCGCGATCGCATCGTCAAAACTCTTCGGCGAGCTGCCGATCAGCTCGATTACCTTGGCCACGGTGGGCTCGTGTGCTTTCGCCATTTCCTTCCCTCACCCCTGTGATACCCTGCAGCATATATGAAGGTTTCCCGGGAACAGCCGCTCCTGTCACAAATCCGAAATAACATGATCCGATAATTCGAATGTGGCGGGAGCAGGGATAATCGATAAGGGGAATCATCTCCCCGGGGAACGTATGTCGCCTGCACTCGAAAAATGATGAATAAAAGTCAACCCTCATGAGGTCATACTCCCCGGGTACTTTTCCCGAGAGCCAATCACCCGGGTATCGTCTTGGAAGAGGTTCCTACTTCTTCATCGCTTCGGCCCGCATCTCCTTCGGCATCAGCTCGATCGCGTACCGGAGTGCGGTCCTCGGCATCACCGCCCTGTTCCGCACCACGTACTCGAATACTTCCTGCTGATGCTTCCGGCTCGCCTCCTTCAGGAGCCACCCGTAGCCCTTCCGGACCATGTCGTCCGGGTCGGTCAGCACGATATCGGCGAGCGCGAAGGCCTCGTTCAAAAACTGCCCCCGTTTTGCGGGCACGATCAGGGATACGCAGGCCGCCCGGCGCATCCACCGGTTCGGCGACCTGGCCCACCGGTAAAGCGCTCCGACCCGGTCGGGATACCTCATCATGAAGTCCCCCACCGCATGGTTGCAGAACCCGTCACAGGAGGCCCAGTTGGTGATCCAGGTGTCGATCCATCGCGAGAAGACCGCGAGGTCCTCCGGTTCGAACCGGTCGGAGAGCAGGTGGGCCCATGTGGAGACGATGAATGACTCCTCGATATATCCCGACCGGTAGAGCTCCTCGCAGAGGGAGAAGATCTCCTCCTTTTCACGTGATTTGACCTCCTTCCAGTACTTCTTCGCGATCTTTTCCACCGTCGCGGTCTTCATCCCGTAGGAGGTGATCTCCTCCCTGAAGAACCGCTGCGAGGACTTCCGGATCTCCGGGTCGGCGTGTTCGGCAAGTTCGGTCCTGATGGCGGCGATGACCGGGTCCATGGGATCAGGTGAGAGGTTGATGAGGATAAGGGATGTGAAACGTGGAAGGACTCATGGCCTCCCCGGACGAATAGTGTTCCGGAGGAGTATCATGGTGGAGTTCACTCCTGAACAACCCGGAACGCACGATTCCCGCCGGGCGGATCTCCTGGGTAAGGTACTGCACCTGCCGGACCTGGTCCAGTACCAGGAAGGGACGGTCGCGAGCAGGATGATCGTCAACCGGAAGGCGGGGAGTATCACCCTCTTCTCCTTCGACGAGGACGAGGGGCTCTCCGAACACACCGCACCCTACGACGCGGTGGTCACGATCCTCGACGGGGAATGCGAGGTCTGGGTCGCGGGGACTACCTCGAGGATGAAGGCGGGAGATACCATCATCTTCCCGGCGAACGTCCCCCACGCACTGTCCGCGATCACGCGGTTCAAGATGATGCTGGTCATGATCCGGGAGTGACAATGGCGGGGAACGAGAAGGACGGGTATTACTGCTCGATCTGCGGCGGGATCCCAGCCGATAAGGTCGGCACGAAAAGGATTATGATCGACGGAAAGGAGACCGGCATCGAGAACCTGGATTTCATCATCGAACAGGTGCAGGCGCTCCACCTTGCCGAGGATGCTTCGATCACGGCCGAGATCGTAAAGCGGGTAAAAGAGTTCAACTACGTCCCCACGAAAAAGGAAGCCCTGTACGCCGAGGCCCTGCTCCGGGAATACCGGGACCGGACACCCCGGTAGACTCCCGCACCCCGCAAACGGCCGTAGTATATCGGGCGTGTACCCTTTCTCATAACATAAGTCCCCGGAAGCACGGGGGCCGGATAACGTGAAGGCAGTACCCGAAACCCTGTACACCCTGCTCTCTAGAACACATAGGTCGTCCCCACGGTGTTCAGCACGAACTGGCCCGGCATCTCTTTTGCGATCCGGGTGATCGCCTTCCACCCGGTGCAGTGCATAGGGACCACGAAGTGCGGTCCGATCTGCTGCAGGGCCTCGATGGTCGGGGGGATGACGGGGTCGAAGAGCGGTCCGCTCAGGTGGAACCCGCCGAGCACGGCATGGACCCGGTCGGTCCCCATCAACCGTATGGCGTGCATCACGGTGTTGACGATCCCCGCGTGGGCGCACCCGGAGAGCACCACGAGCCCCTTGTTCTTCACGTTGATGACCAGCGACTGGTCGTCGGGGAATGTATCCGGGGTCCAGGTGCCGTCGACCTTCATCTCCGTCCACGAGACACTGCCTTCGAACGGGGTGGTCCGTTCCACCTCTCCGGTGCAGAGCACGAGCCCCGAGGCGTGGAGTTCGGGTACCCGGGACTTCCGGAACACCGCACCCATGCGAACGAACTCCTCCTCGTCCATCCGGGGGAGAAAGGACGGTCGTTCCGGGAGGGGGAGGTTGATCCGGCGCTCGAAGAAGGCGTCCGGGTGGACGGTGACCGGTATCTCCCGGCCTACCCGCGAGAGGAGCCCGGGGAGCCCTCCGAAATGGTCCCAGTGCCCGTGAGAGAGGACGACCTCCTCGATCGCATCGCAGTCCACCCCGAGCAGGTCCGTGTTGTGGAGAAAGCACGTCGGGGAGATCCCGGTGTCCATGAGCAGGCAGTGCTCCTCGCTCCCTTTCCGGACTTTTACCAGGCAGGACAGCCCGTGTTCGGCGAGCGGTGCGAGGGGGCGTGGTGCCTTGAACCGGCGGACGTTCAGAGACTCCTCCTGCATAAGGAGGTCGGTGTAGTTATCGGTGATGACGGTGATCTCGACGCGGTCCGCCTGGCGTAACGTCTTCCTTGACATGGTGGGGCCTCGGGGTATTCGGTGACCCGGGCAGTATCGCAGTGATAATTCGGGGTGTTCCCGGTGCTGGGGTTCACCACGGACCCGGTACAGGAATTAGCGTTATCGGTCGCACCAGAAAAACGTTTGGAGGAACTCCCGCCCCGGGCCGGTAAAACCGGGCTGCCGGAGAAGTTCCTCTAGAGGATCTTCGTCTCCTCCGTCGGTTTCGGCACCTTGATCACCAGGACCCGGAACACCGCACCGCTCTCGTTGATCCACCGGTGCGGAACCCGGGCCGGGCTCTCGATCAGGTTATCCTTCCCCACCGTGGCGTGCACGTCCCCGATCTCCACGGTCCCGGTCCCTTCCAGGACATAGAAGAGGACATCGACCGGAGTGATGTGCTTCTTCAACGATTCCCCGGGCTGCAGGGTGATCATCACCACCGCGGCGTGAGGGTTCTCGAACAGTTTCCGTGCATCGACATGGTGAGGGTTCGGCGAGCTCGGCATCTTTGTGGCGTCGATAATCTGCATGGTACCTGGTATCCCGGTGTGACGGGATACCTTATGAAGAGCGGGGTGAACTCCTCCGGGAAACCGCCTCCGCCCATTCCGGCTTTATCGGACCCCCGACATCCCCGGCCCCGATAGTGTACCAGAGCGACCGCCGGGCCGGCAGGGGATCTCACGGCAGATACCCCCGTGACTTCCAAAAAAGGGCCGCTCCCGGGAGACAGGGGCCTGCCCGGCGTCCCGTTCACCAGGACCGTTCCCCGGGATGCATCTCTCCCCGTGCCGCCCGTCGAGTGCATTGCAAAGTATCATGAGCATCCCCGGACCAGATCGCTAAGTACGGACCGGGGGGAATATACTGAGAGCGTTCTATCGGAGATATCCACTTTCCTACTACCTCATCGGTGCGATCTTCCTGATCCTGATGGTTGCCGTCATCGGCCTGATCGGCATCAGCTACCTCACGACCGAGCAGACGCTCCGCGAGAACGCCCGGACACTTGAGCTCCATACCGAGGACCACCTCGCCGCCGTGTTCATCACCAAGGAAGAAGGGCTCCGTGTCTTCGACGAGAGCCTGAACAAGCGGATGGAGGAATCGTTTCCCTTGTTCGTTGCAGAATACGAACGTTCCGGGCGCGACCCCTCGAAGATGGACCTCGAGGCCGTGAAATCGGCGCTCGGAGGGGATATGGAGCTCATCGTGATCGACGAGCACTCGACCATCCGCTACACCACGTACCCCCGTGAACTCGGTCTGAACTTCGAGGAGTTCGCCCCTTACTTCGCCGAATACCTGCAGAAGATCCGTCTCTCCGAGGGGGTCTTTCCCGACCGGATCGTGAACGAGAAGAGCACGGGGACGTGGAAGAAGTATGCCTACATGCCCACTCCCGACCACCGGTACATCCTGGAATTCGGGCTTGCCGTCGATTACCCCTCGATCTCGACCTTCCGGTTCCTCGACAGGGAACTCATCGACCAGGTGGAACAGGACAACCCCTACGTCGAGAACGTGAGGGTGTTCGACAGCACGCTCCGCGAACGGGTGAACGATACCTCCGTGGATATCACAGACCCCGCCTTCAAGGAGTTCCTGGCAGGAGTTCTCGCCAACAGGACCACCGTGGAGGTCCAGAGCGCGACGCCGGGGGAGACCACCCGGTACCTGTTCATCGACCTCCGCGATCCCAGGTACGGTTCAGATGTGAGCCGGATTGTCGAGCTCACCTACAACGACCTCCCCATCCGGGAGGCGCTCGCCTCGAGCGTATCATTCTATCTCTCGCTCGGGGCGATCGCCTTCATATTCTGCGGTCTCGGTGCGTTCGTCGTTATCCGGACCTTCACCAGGCCGATCGGCAGGATGGCGGACGACGTGGACAGCATCGCTGCCGGGGACCTCGACCACCCCCTCTCCCCCCCGCTGGGACAGGAGCTGCTGAAACTCGAGGAGAGCGTAACCGCAATGGTTTCCCGGTTAAAGACCATGATCGCGGAACTACGGGAGAGCGAAGAGAAATATCGTACCCTGGTGCAGAGCGCGAACAGCATCATCCTCAGGTTCGATACCGCCGCGAATATCACGTTCATGAATTCTTACGCACTGAAGTTCTTCGGGTATTCGGAGGATGAGATCCTCGGGAAGAACCTGGTAGGAACAATCGTACCTTCCATTGACAGCAGTGGCAACGACCTTGGGACGAAGATCCACGATCTCTTCGTGCATCCGGAACAGTACGAAGCGAGCGAGAACGAAAACATCAAGAAAGACGGGAGCGTGGTGTGGATATCCTGGACGAACCAGCCGCTCCGGGACCAGGAGGGCGCAATTATCGGGATCCTCTCCATCGGCAACGATATCACCCGGTTAAAGCAGGCCGAGCGGGAGATCCAGACCCTTAACAGCGAGCTCGAGCAGCGGGTCGCCGACCGGACCCGGCAGCTTACCGAGGTGAACCGGAACCTCGAGTCCTTCACCTACTCGGTCTCCCACGACCTCCGGTCCCCGCTCCGGGCGATCTCGGGCTACTCCTCCATCCTGCTCGAAGACCTTGCGAATATCCCCGAAAAGGAACGGAGGTACCTGGAGATGCTCCGCCAGAACGCCCACGAGATGGGGAGGCTGATAGACGACCTCCTCAACTTCTCCCGCCTGGGCCAGCGTTCCCTGCAGATTACAACGATCCATCCGCAACCGTTCATCCGGGAGATCCTCCAGGACCTGCGCGAGGACCCCGCCGCCAGCAGGGTGCAGTTCATCATCGGAGACCTCCCTCCCTGCAGGGCGGACCCGGTGCTGATGAAGCAGGTCCTTACAAACCTCCTCTCGAACGCGATCAAGTTCTCCCGGATGCGGGAGCACCCGGTGGTGGAGATCGGGGCGACCGAAAAGGACGGCTGCAAGGTCTTCTTCGTCCGGGACAACGGGGTGGGGTTCGATATGCGCTACGCCGGCAAGATCTTCGGGGTCTTCCAGCGGCTTCACAACGCCGACGAATACGAAGGCACCGGCGTCGGCCTGGCCATCGTGCACCGGATCATCGAACTCCACGGAGGGGTCATCTGGGTGGAGTCCGCCCCGGACCAGGGGACCACCTTCTATTTCACCTGCGCCTCGGAGTCGTCGGTTGATTCGTGAATTCGGGTGATAATTCTCATATACCGTGAAGTCTACAACGTTTCATGAATGCCGGAAGGATAGGGGACCTGTTGTTCAACCCGGATTCTTTCTTTTCGGGGCTTGATCAGAAAAAACCCGATCTTTTGGTACCTTTTTGCATTATTTTGGTGGGCGGGCTGGCAAACCTGGCCACCAGCCTGGTGTACGAGACAAATGTGTACTGGTATATCCTCAGAACGCTGTTGTTCACGACAGTCCCGGAGATGATGTTGATCCTCCCCTTTTTAATCTGGGTCCTGGTTGGCACGGTGCTCTTCGTCGTCGGAAGCTGGATATCGAAGACCGGATCCTTTAGGGTAACCCTCGCGAACACAGGATATGCGATGGTCCCGCTTATCATTCTCGGCGGCATCATCGATATCAGCATCTTCACGGTGCTACCGGCGACCCGTTTTGATTTCCAGGCCGGGGCCTCTGTAGCCCTCATACTCTTTCTTATCGTGATCGTCTCATTCTTCTGGACCGGATATCTGCTGGTCTTTGGGGTCCGGAACGCCCATTCGTTGTCCCAGTCACAGGCATTCAACGTCGTGATTATTGCACTTATCCTGGTGATTCTTATCGTTTCGACCCTCGATCTGGCGATCGTCGGGATCGGTGCCGGGGCGCCACCGGGATAGCGAAGGTCTTTTGTAAAAAAAGGAACGGGGGGGCCGGCCCGAACCGTGCTCCGGGAAATCTCTCCGGACCGAATCGCCCAGATTTCACTGCATATCGAGAAAATCCTTATCAATCCTGGATTTTGATAAGAAATCGTCAGGTATTTATCAATTCTTTCACCACAGTACCGTTATGCCGAAGTACTGCCCGGAATGTGGCGCGGAGCTGATCAACCCCGATGCCGAGATATGCCCGACCTGCGGGGGAAGGTTAAAACCGGTCCCCATGCCGGAACAAAAAAAGAACCCGGTCATCGCCCTGATTCTCTCGATCATCGTGACCGGCCTCGGCCAGGTCTATAACGACCAGCTGGGAAAAGGGATCCTCTACTTCGTAATTGCGCTGATCTGCGGGCTGCTCATCTTTGTGCTTATAGGGATCATCCTCCTCCCGATCTGGTGGATCGTCGGGATCGTGGATGCCTACAAGACGGCTGAACTGATCAACCAGGGCAAGGACGCGTCCGGATTTATCAATATTTAACCGGGCCCGGCCGGGTTTTTTCTTTTCACCGCTGCCTGCCCACCAAAAAGAAAAGGGCCGGGGGTTACTGCTTCACCGTGTCTTCCACGATCTTCCCATCACGAAGCCGGATAATCCGGTGGAAGTACTCCTTGTGCCAGTCCTCGTGCGAGACCATAACGATAGTCTGGTCCTGCTCGTCGTTGATCTTTGCGAACAGGTCGAGCACGGTCCGCGAGTTCTCGGTGTCCAGGTTCGCGCACGGTTCGTCGGCGAAGAGGATCTCGGGCCGGTTCACCATGGCCCGGGCAATCGCCACCCGCTGCTGCTGCCCGCCGGAGAGCTCGCCCGGAACGTGGTCCCTCCGGTCGTAGAGCCCGATCTCCTTCAGGATGTCCCTGGTCGCGGCCACATACTGCTCGGGGGTGCGGTCGTGGCGGAGCATCGCCGGGAGACAGACGTTCTCCGCGACGGAGAGCTCGGCGACGAGGGCGTAGTCCTGGAAGACGTACCCGAGCTTGTAGAGCCGGAACATGGTCTTTTCATAGTCGTTCAGTGTGCGGACGTCAATCCCGTCGATGGTGATCTTCCCGGCCGAAGGTTCGTCGAGCAGGCCGAGCATGTGGAGGAGCGTGGTCTTCCCGCTCCCCGAGGGCCCCATGATCCCCACGAACTCCCCCTTGCCGATCTCGAGGTCCACGCCGTCGAGGGCTTTTACCTCAACCGCGCCCATCGGGTAGACTTTCCTGAGGTTCTCTGTCCTGATCATAGTCATGCCCTCATTGATTTCTGGATGTCTTCCTGCGCAACCCGCCAGGCCGGGACATACCCGGCGATCCCCGCCGCGAGGAACAGGATCAGGGAGTTCGTCAGCATGTCCATCGGTGTCAGGTACAGGGTCGCCGACCATTCGGGGGTCACGATGGGATTGATCGACAGGTAGAGCGCGAGCAGCGAGGTAATGAGGATCCCGAGCGCGATGCCTGCGAGGGCCAGGATAATGACCTGGAACCCGTAGCTGTGCATGATGACCTCTTTCTGCACCCCGATCGCCTTCAGGATCCCGATCTGCTTCCTGTTGTTCAGCGTCTTGATAGTGATCACGATGAACAGCACCACCGTGGTGATGATTACCGAGACGATCAGCGAGACCATGTTGATGATGGCGAAACTCTGGAGCACTCTCCCGACACCCTTGGAGAGCAGGTCCGCCGTGGTCTGGACGTTCTGGGAGACCCCGTACGCCTGGAGCTCGTCTTTTACGAACTTCTCCGTGTACCCCGGCTTGATCTTCACGGTGATGTAGTCCGCCCGGTCGAGCGCCTGGCCTTCCACCAGTTCCATATCGCTCATGGTGGTGTAGACCGTGCTGTCCGAGGAAGCCCATCCCGTCTGGTAGATCCCCTTTATCCGGTAATCCTTCGTGTACCCGTTCCCGTACTCGATGGTGATCGAGTCGCCGACCCGGACCCCGCCGAGCGAGGGCTCGAACTCGTCCTCCTGCCGGACCGAGGCGTCTCCGGCGACCGTCTTCCCGATGATCACCTCGCCCGTGTCCCCGTCGCCGAGGTACGTCCCGGCGATCATCTTGGTATAGAGCGGGGAGACGTACTTCTCGTCGGAGGGGTTGATCGCCCGCACCCCGACGGAGAGCACCCTGTCCCGGTACTTGAGCGTGGCTCCCTTGGTATAATGCGGGGTCGCCCGCTCCACCCCCGGCATGTGGTTGATCAGGTCGAGCGTCGCGTCGAGGTCGTTGATGTACTGGTCGCCTGCCTGGGGGCTGACCAGGACGTTTCCCACCTCGTAGTCCACGATCTGGGTGGTGATCCCCTGCCCGATCCCGTTGAAGAGCCCGGGGAGGAAGATCATGTTGGTGAAGCAGAGCGAGATGATCAGCACCGTCATGAAGGTGCTCGCCCGGCTTCCCCTCTGCAGTGCCCGGAGTGAGAGCAGGAACGCGACTTTCAGTTCTTTTTTACCCATGGAAGGGCCCCGTTCCCGTTCTTACGGGGGATGTACCAGTAGCGGTAGATGACAAAGCCGCCCGCGAGGATGATGATGATCGCCATCACGATCGCCCCGGTGTAGTCCTGGGGGGTGACCCGGAGGGACATGGGGCTGGTCACGGTATGGGTCCCCAGGTCGTCGGTGTAGGTGATGGTGGTATTGTACTCGTAGGTGCCGCTCTTCCCGCCGTCGAGCATGAATATCGCAGGGGCATCGTTGCCCGGCTTGATCTTCCCGATGAAGGACTGCTTCGTCCCGGTCATGGGCAGGTCGATGGTCGCGGCCACCTGCTTTGCCTCGCCGGTCCCGGTGTTCTCGATTCGGATAGTAATGTCGAACGGCTCACCGGCGGCGACCCTCCGGGGACTGGTGTCCACCGAGACAAAACCCAGCTCCGACTCGCCCTTGATGGGCACCTCGATCACCTCGTCCTGGTGCGCAGGAGTCCCGTCGGGCAGCTTGTAGTCGATGGCGAGCATGATCTTCGCGAGCCCCACCGGCACGTTCCGGTCGGTGATGAACGAGAGGGTCACTGCCTGCTGTTCGCCGCCGTTTATGGGAGCAAGCGAGATGGTGTTCGGTCCCACGGCACCGAGGGAGGTGCTGGAGGTCGAGGTGGTAAGCACGATGTCGCTCGCCCGGATCGCCCCGGCGTTCGTGAAGGTCAGGTTCACGGGGAAGCGGTCCCCGGGGTTCACGCTCTCCGGGAGCTCCTTGTAGACCACGAGGGTCGGGCTCTGCATCACGTACTGGTCGGCGTTCACGTTCACCGGCACGGGGTAGCGGACGTTCTTGCCGCCGTTGATCTCCACCCATACTTCGGGGAAGTAGAGCCCTTCCGTTGCAGGTGCCTGGATCGAGAACGTGACATCGACCGACTGCCCGGGACCGATCGCCCCGAAGTGTTTGAAGTTCCCGTCGATCACTTTGATCTCGGTTCCCACCAGTTGCACGCTGTCGATCTGCGCCGGGATATCGGTGCTCTTCGTGGTCTGGAACTCTCCCGCGGGAGAGACCCCGGAAGATTCCTTCAATACTGCGGTCCCGGCGGTATTGGTGAGGGTGACCTGTATCGTCCCGTACCCGTTCGGTGCGAGCACCGAGGGGGTCACCTTATAGCTGGTGACCACCACGGTAGGACTATCTGCGGCCGAGACCGGAATGGCGCATGCCGCCAGCAGGAGCAGGAGTGCGACTGCTCCGGAGATTACTATACGATTCTTGTCTGTTCGAGGGTGTTTCATGTCAGTTCAACTCTTTTTGCAGGCCCCGCCCCTGCGCAGCCGCACGACCCGTGCGGTCGGTATCCCGCCCGACCCGGACGGGGGGGCGGTGAATTACAAGAGGTTGTAACTTCAAGTTTAATAAGGTTACCCAGAGTAAAGTTATTAATACTTCAGGTATAGAAATTATTACCCAGGGGAGAAATATTTGGCGCGGATATATCCCGAATACAAGGACGAGGTCCGGAAACGGATCGTGGTCGCGGCCCACGATATCTTTCACGAGAAGGGCTATGCGAACACCAAGATGTCGGACATCGCGGTCGCGATGGGCGTGACGAAACCGACCATCTACAACTACTTCGACACCAAGGAGAACCTCTTCATCGCGGTCGCCGAGCACGAGCGGAGGCTGCTCGAGGAGCTGATCCTCCAGTCCTTCTCCGGGCGGGACTTCGTCGAAGGTGCGGGGATATTCTTCGATAACGTAATGGGAGAGTTTTTGAGCCACATCGGGCCCGAGAGCGTGGCAATCACCACGAGGGACGAGAACCTGAAGTCCATCATCGTGACCGACCGGGAGGAGTTCCTCAAGGTGGTCGCCGGGTTCCTTGCCGAGCGGCAGAAGGCCGGGGAGATCCGGGAGGATGTCGACGTAAGAGTCCTGGCCTGCACCTTCAATGCACTCTTCCAGGGCCTCCTGATCTATGCCATGCAGGGGATGGATATCGACGAGCTCCGCACGGTCTGGAACACTACGGTACGGAAATTGACGAGAATCGGGTGAGGGTTCGGACTTTTCGTATCGCTGACAGGGTGAACTCCCAAGGTACACATGACCGGTCCGCGGCAGTGCATTAATGACTATTTCCGGAATTTCTTTTCTTCACTGATCTCCGATTATTTACCTTGTCTTCCGTAATCCCGATTATTCCCGCAAGCCGCGTCCGCCGGATCAAACCCGCACGATTTATAGCAGGTTCATCCCGAATATTGAACCAATGGCGGAATCACTCCGGCGGGGCCCGTTCTATATCCTGCTGGTCGCGGTCTTCCTCGGCATGCTCGGCCTGGGCATCGTGCTCCCCCTTCTGCCAGTTTTCGTCGAGGAATTCAATGCAAGCCCTTTCTGGGTAGGCGCCCTCTTTGCAGGCTACGGGCTCTCCCGAATCATTTTCACTCCCTCCATAGGGAGCCTCTCAGACAAGTACGGGAGAAAATGGTTCATCACCGGAGGACTGGGGCTCTATACCCTGGTCTCGATCTGGTACATCTTCCCGGGATCCATATACGAGCTCTTCGTGATCCGTTTCATCCACGGGATCGCCTCCGCACTGATCAGCTCGGTGGCCATGTCTTACGTAGGGGATCTGACCCCAAAGGGACAGGAGGGGCTCTACCAGGGGAGGTTATCGAACGTGTTCTACCTGGGGATGGGAAGCGGCCCGATCATTGGCGGGGCAATCTACAGTGTAGCGGGATTCACACCGGTCTTTATCGTGATGGCCATCATGTCCTTCATCCCGTTCCTGTTGTGCATCAGGATGCTCCCCGAGTCGAAACCGGAATTCCGCACCCCGCCGAAACTGTGGAGCGCGTTCTGCCATCCCCGGATGCAGGCCAACCTGTTCTTCCGGTTCATGAACACCTTCGCCTATTCGGCGTTCATGGTCTTCATCCCGGTCCTCGCCGCTACCCAGTACGGGTACTCCACCACCCTGACCGGACTGGTCATCGCCTTCGAGGTCTTTTCCATGGCCATCAGCCTGGGCTATTTCGGGAAGATGGCGGATTCCGGCAGGTATAAGCGGTCGCATATGATCGTCATCGGCACGCTCCTCGTCTCATTCGGGACCCTGGCGTTGATATTCGTGAAATTCCTCCCGGTGGTGGGGATAGTCGCAATCCTGATCGGGGTGGGCAACGCCATCGCCATCGTCGCCGCCACTGCCGTGGTGGCCATCGACGGAAGGGAACTCGGCCAGGGCGTGGTGATGGGAGCGTTCAATACGGCGATGAGCATCGGGATCGTGGTCCCCCCGCTGATTTTCGGCGTCATCCTGACCTTCTGGGGGATCGATGCGGTCTTCCTTATTGCCGGGCTGATCACCCTCGCATCCCTCCCGTTCTTCTGGTGGCTGGTGCTCCGCAGCCGGAAGTGGTTCGCCACCCGGGCGGCTGCGTGCGAACCCGGCTCCTGACCGCGTGAGGTGAAGGGCATTCCCTGTCCTTTTTTATTGTTCCCGGTCCTGCCGCCACCAGGCACGAATACCGAGCGATCCCCTTCATTTATACTGAAAGCCTGAAAAAATCGGAATGTACCCGTCGAAGCCCGCTCACGAGGCAGACTACCATTTCCTTTCAAAAAAAATCCGGGAAACAGCGGCGAGAATTTCACAACAGATATCGGTCCCGGGGGAGAGGGTATGTCTGGTGAATTCCACGTGAAAAATCCCTTGATTCTCTTCATTTTCGTGTGTATCCTTAGTGCACTCTGTCTGGCCACGGCTGCCTCGGCGGCCGCGGTCACCGCGTCGATCTCCACGGGCCCGGCAACGGCGGGGAACGTATCGTCCCTTGAGTCGGAAGGCTATGCCGCCATTGCGACTGATGACTGGCCATGGCTGCTCTCCATTGCAGAGAACGGCACCGCCCTGGACCCCGGAAACCCGGTCTTCTACGCAATGAAAGGCTACGCCGAACGGAAACTGGGCGATTACCCTGCGGCTCTCGCCGCCGATACGCGCTCGATCGAGATCCAGCCGAACGCCGTCCGGTATACGAACCGGGGCATAACGTACCTCGCCCTCGGGAACTATACCGCGGCACTCTCCGACGGCCAGGCGTCCGTCGCCCTGGACCCGTCCTTCAGTGATGCCTATGCCCTCGTAGCCCTGGCGTACCTCGGGCTGGACCAGCCCGCAAAGGCCCAGGAATCTATGGACCAGGCACTGGCATTATTCCCGGATTCCCCGAGTTACTGGCATTACCAGGGCAGGATCGCCCTTGCAGCCGGGAACTGCACCCTCGCGATCTCGTCGCTGGAACGTTCGATAGCGCTCAATCCCTCGTACAGCCTTCCCTGGCCGACCATGGCGAACGCAACCGAGGATCTGGCGACAGCTCGCGAGAAGTGCGGGACTACGGTCCCCGCGACAGGCACGACCGCGGGTAAAGCTCCGCTGGGAGTGGCCGTCGTCATCCTTGCGGCGGCGGGGGCCCTGCTCGTTGCCGGGAGACGATAAGCGGACCCGATGCACGGTCTGGGTCAATCGGGACACCTCTTTTTTGGGAGGGAACCTTTCTTCCTTTTTCTTCCCGGTCCGGCGGAACCTGCCCTGCGGTTTTCGGAACCCTGAAAACCGTGTCCCGGGCGAGATCCCCCTTCAGCAGTACGATTTCCCCGTCCCTATCAGCTCTCCGGTCGCATTATTCGCGGAAGAAAGGATCCCGTGGGCTGCCTGGTAGGTCTCGTAGTAACCCATAATGGCGGAGATATTGTTCACCGCATCGAGGGCCGTATAGAGGACGATCACCCCCATCAGGATCATGGATACGACCCCGAGCTTCTCGTTCTGACGGAAGACATACGGAATTGCGACCATGACCGCCACCATCGCGAAGATTCCGAGGAACATGCAGGGGATCATCCCGATTGTCCAGAAACACTCGGCGCTCACCGAGTTGCACTCGATGAAATGTTTCTGTACCGACGCAAGATAGAGGGTGCTCGCGGATGATACGGTGGCAAAGAACACCGCGGAGCCGATGAACACCCAGTAGCGACGGTCGAATTTCACATCAAATAGTACTACCAATACTAAATATGTACTTAGGAGTCGAGCGGTCTATATATCAGTGAAATTGTTTGAATCATCCAGAATATTTGGCTTTGAATATGATACCAAGAATCCGAATACTGGAGATTAATCAATGGATACTGACTTTTCCAGCACAATATTTCTTTTTAATCCACCTAGGAGAATTATTTCCCAGACGCGTGCTCGAACTGCTTCCCCTGACTTGGTGGAATTGACAAAATATCGATCTATCTTCATGCTTTGAATGACAACACAGGACCTATCACCCATTCAATTTAAATATCCAATATTGATAAATTCCATATTACCAGAAGGGGACTGCCATGGGAGACAAAGACTCTTTTCAGGAATTGTTGTTCTCTGAGAAATATGTTATTCTGAAAATACCCAGGGAAGGCATTTCACCGCTTATGATTATAGGAAGAGAAGAACAGGGAGATGAATTTGAACTGTTCGGAACAATTGAAGATATGTTTACGAGCGAGCAGGCGCTTCCAAAAATCGGGGAAGATAATGTGGCAGTTAATATCTCTGGTAAGAATACAGGTCGAGTAAGCCTTTCACTGGGCCTTAAACTCATGAATACATTTCTTGAAGCGTTTCAGGCGAAGATGGGGATCAATGTATCAAGTGAGAAAGCCGATACAGCGGAGATTATTTTTTCAGATGTTTATTCGAGTATGGTGATGCCCCTCCAGGTCAGACATTATGTAACAAATGCATCACTTAGGTATGAAGAAGACCGAAAATTGCTGGACCCTAAAGGAAAAACATTCGTGATAACTGAAGTGCTCAAGACCGCACTTGTAAAAATAAAAATATACGATCGTGATGGAAAATCAGTCGGGATGGAAGGGGAAATAGGAACCCCTGCTTCCGGGCACTTCTCTGCCGAAAAGGATAATGTGAAAGAGAAGATATTATCCTATGAAGGCGATAAGAAGGTGATTTTCGCATTTAGAGCGATTCCCATTTGGTATGACGGAAATAGACCTGTGGTCGGCTGTTTTACCATTAGAGGGCACGACGAGGATCCAAAGGTCGAATATCTAAGCGTACCCCCCGATTCCAGTATCACAATTATTTAATATCGCATATTCACTTAATCCGAATCGGGCAGTTCTTCTATCCCTGACAGCGGACCAGGATCGCCTTGACAGATGAATGGTCCCCAGAAAAACGGATGGGGATAGGACTTTCTAAGCGCAAGTTTTGCTTCACGAAGAGCATCGGCCTTTGGAACCCCCTGTTGAATCCTGCGATAAAAATCCATCATTACTGTGCGGGTCGAGTCTTCTTCCACACTCCACAGACTCATTACGAGTGTCTTGGCTCCGGCAAGTATGAAAGCCCTTCGAAGGCCAAAGACACCTTCTCCTTTCTTTACTTCTCCCACTCCAGTCTCGCATGCCGATAGGACCACAAGATCTGTCGCTGTAAGGTCAAGACCCGTCACATCCTCTCCATTTAGGAGCCCATCCTCAGCTTCAGGAGGTAAAGTCCCGCCTCTCGCCCATGTATTTACACCCGCCAGGGCAAGTCCTGACCGAAGAAGCGGATTCTCTAGCCTGGACAGTCGTCTTAGATCAGCCTTTTCCGAAGTAGATTCATTTTTCGTGTCATCATATTGATTTTTAAGGAAGAATCCATGTGTCGCGATATGGAGGATATGAGGGGAAGATCTGCTTTTTATTTTCCCTTCGACCGCATCCAGTCCGATGAGTGGGTTTACGTTCAGCATGGATGCGATTTTTTCTCCTTCCACCTTCGATTCAGGAAGCGGATCAAAATGCAGACGCTCTCTGTCTATGTCCCGCGAAATTCTCTCCACTAGTTTTCTCTGGCCAGGATCCTGAAAGGTATTCTTGAACGACGCCGTTGATAACCCAGTTTGTTCATCCCCTTGAGAAAGATCATACGCTGGATTCGCGATCACCAGTGGTTTTCCCACTTTTCCCAATCTCCGGGCAGAGAACCGGATGATATCCCTCCCCACGCTGATGTAAAATATATGAAATTTATCGATGAGGTATTCCCCTTCTGTTATGGGCAGTGCATCAAATGAGAGCAGATTCAACTCTCCATCTGGTGCGATTATTAGATTCTGAGTATCTCCAATCAGGGGGACCAGGGGGTTGATAATTTTTCCATAGAGAGCACCTCCAGACGCGAGATAATTTTCATCCAACTCAGCACATGCGGTCTGGAATTGGAGGATAAGTGAGTTAATTTCATCCGCTTTCCCAAGATCTTTTACCTGGACTTTCCCTGGTTCTCCGTACTTTATAATAAATACACCATATCTTGCCTCTAACCACTGTGGTTCGCCACGGGAGGGTAATGCTGTGAAATCAAAGGGATCGAAACAAACGAATTCAAGAAGAACGGATTCAGGAGGAAGATTTTTGTCAATGTCTTTTTGATCGGTATCCGAGAGATGCAATTCGAATTTCATTTCAGGTGCGTTATCAGCAAGTTCAAATTCAATTCGTTCACTCTCGGCCTTCCATTCTTCCAATTGCCCATCCTGTTGATCAGAATGATCAATTCCCGGACTTGCGAGAATTGTTTGAGCAATCTGCATTTTTAACTCACGCAATCTGCCAAGCTGTTCTCTAAATTGAGGATATTTTCCTCCAAGGATGGCGTCTCTTTGAACCGCGAACGCTTCGGCACCAATAGCTTTTCTTTTAAGAACCAGCTCATACGCTCTTGATAGCGCGGGGGGTGATTGAGAGCAGAAAGAAAAAATCACGGAAAGAAATTTGTCGTAATTTCCTCCTATACTATCTAAAAATGATAATCTTTGTTGATCAGAACCAATAACCAGTACTTGTTCAAGAAGTTTGGTTTCGGTTTTGTTTGCGATATTCATCAGTCTATAACCCTCATCAATCCGACCCGTCGCAATGCACAGATCTGCCAGATTATGAAGGAGCTGAGTATAATCCGGATGGTCTTCACCTAAGGCTGACTTGTATATCTCAATTGCCTCCCGAAGTGGTGGTTCCGCAGCCTGATAATGACCCATATGTCTGGATAACCAGGCCTGTGTATTCAGGCATCGAGCATATTCCAAGCTATTAGCCCCATTTCTCCTCCAGATTTCCATGGATTTCTGGAGTGGATCCTCAACCGATTCATAATCTCCACTCTCCAAATATAAATTCGCAAGATTATACAAGAATAAAGCATATTCAGGATGATTTTGACCCAGAGTCTTTCGTACTACACTGAGTGACTTTTGAAAATAAGTTTCAGCTTCTCTATAGTCACCCATATCCTGGTAGACCAATGCAAGATTGTTCAAATCTATTGCAATATCGGGGTGATCTTCTCCAATTGTTTTTTTATGGATATTGATTGCCCTAAATATTAGAGGTTCGGCTGCTTTGGCATTTCCCATTTCTCTGTATAACTCAGCTAGATTGTTCAGATATGTTGCGTGATCTGGATGATCTTCACCGAGTGTCTTTCTGACGATTTCTATTGTCTGCCTGATCAGTGGAACTGCTTCTTCATAGTTACCCAGACTTCGATACAACATTCCCAGGTTGTTCAGGCTCATTGCATAATCCGGGTTATCCTCGCCGAGCTCTTTTTTCCTTATTCCGATAGCCTGCTTATACAGAGATTCTGCGCCTTGATAATTCCCTTTTAGCTGATAAATTGAAGCCAAATTATCGAGGGCCGTCGCGTAGTCCGGATGGTCCTCAACTCCGTATTGTTGCCAGAGGGTTATTGCCTGGTTAAATAAGGATTCTGCCGTCGCATAATTACCAACCTCCAGGTGAATGTATGCCAAATTATTCAGGGCAATCGCATAATCCGGACTTTCCTTTCCCGAATACTTGCTGATATCTTCGAGTACCCCATCTGCGAGCGGCAAAGCTTTCTTAAAATTTCCTTTTTCAATTAAGGATAAAACAAGGTCGCAACGGTTTCGTAGATCTCGTTCGGAGGAGTTCTGCATCCCACCTGATTCTGAAGATTCCCGTGATTCATCCTTTCTTTTCAGCCAAGAGAAAAAACCCACGTTGTACTTCCCCCACATTTGATTTGAAGTATTTTGGCCTTGATATACGGTGAATACTAAGACTATTTTAATATATTCTGGCCATCAGTTGTCTGTTCAAGGGCCGCTTGAAAATTATTTATTGGCCAAACCCCGGCGCAGTGAAACCAAAAAGACTCTATCGTCCCGGCCCCATCCTTCAGGTATGAACGGGGATATCAGGACGGCGGTCGCACTCGGGGCAGTACTCGTCCTGCTTGTCCTCTCGGCCGGCTGCGGGGACTACGTCCCCAACCGGGACGTCATCGTGGTGAAACTCGCCCCTGACGGCTCGATGGAATGGATGAAAGTCCTGGATACAGGGTTCGATGACGACGCGTTGTCAATCGCAGAACTAGGAGGCGGGTCCCTTCTCGTCGGGGGGCAGAGCTCGCGGACGAAATATTATGACTATTACGCCAGGCTGGTCCGGCTCACCCCCCGGGGAGAGGTGGTCTGGTCACGTGAGTTCGACGGGCCGCTCTCCGGCGGGATCACCACGCTGGTCCCCGGGCGGGACAACGGGACGGTGGCGGCAACGCTGTACGGTCAGGTTCTGCGTGTAACCGGGGATGGCACGACAGTGTGGGAGGTCCCTACGGATATCGCGATGGTCTGGTCCGCCGCTCCGGCAGAGGACGGCGGAGTGGTTATCGCAGGCCAGAAACAGGACCTGATACCTCTCGGGTCGGGGGTTGACTACGGACCGGACGGGACCATCACACTTCGGGAGGCGCGTCCGGATGAGGGGATCCCCACCCCCGGCTGCACCGTGACCATGGTCCCGGGCGTAGGAGGTGAGGTACCGGTGACCATGTGCACCGGCGAGACAATTTCCGTGTTCCAGGCGTCGGTGGTGAGACTGGACCGGGAAGGGAATGTCTCCTGGGAGCGCTCGTTCGGGGCGTACGGTATGGAAAGCGCCTGGTCCATCGTTGCGACCGGAAACGGGACGTTCCTCATAAGTGCATATGGCCGGGCTGACCCGTATCACTCCTTCACCTCGGAGAACATACTCTATGCCGCACTGCTCGACGGGAACGGCTCGGTCATATGGGCGAGAGAGATAGAGCAGACAGATTATTTCCTTCCTGCCGCACTCTCGCGGACCCCGCAGGGATACCGGGTGATCGTCCCGAACATGATGGAAAAAGACGGGTCAATCGATATCAGGCCGGAGGTGGTCGATCTGGACGGGGAAGGCGGCATCGTCCGCAGACTTCCCCTGGATGCGAGCCCTGAGACGATCGAGACCCGCGACGGCGGGTTCGTATCCGTGGGGTTCGGGGTGAACGGGGGCGATCTCGGCTTTTCCGAATCGGTGTACGGACGATCCGCGGGGTTCCATCTCCTGAGATTTTCCGGTAACGGCACCCTGGAACGGGACCAAAAAATACCCGGAGTGACTGCCAATTATGTCAGGAAGGTCATCCAGACCTCTGACGGGGGTTACGCCGTTCTTCTCGTGAAGGAGAACCCGTGAACAGAGGCGTCCTTTACATCAGGAGCATAGATGGGTCGCATATCGTGTAATTCAGGATTCAAAGGTGTTGTCTACATTCTTCACGTTCTCCATGATCCACCTCTTCATCAGAGGTCGTCCAGAGGAATACCCGTCCCGATTTAAATGGTTCAGGTCCGGGAGACCGGCGGAGGTGAACTACGCGATCACCCCACTCAATTTCGGCGGGCAAAGCCGGATCAGGGACGCACATGGCGATCCCGGTTCATGCGTGAACAACTGCCTGTCCGCAGACGCAATTGATCCCATAAAAAGGTGGAGCGGACACACGGATGGAACCGATGGAACACGCCCTGATTCATCAGGGACGGTCACTCCGCGACCGGTACCAGCTTTCCTTTCAGTTTCTCCTCGAGGTCGAGTTTCACCATCTCCACGACGTTGTTTGCCATTCCCTTGACCTTCATTATTACCATCGGGTCATTTCGGAGGAAATCCGGATCGGTTATCGTGTTGAACTGGGCACCGTGCGTCCGGTACGAGATCCCGAACGGTGCGAGCAGGTATCCCATCTGCTGGAAGTACAGGTAGATGTCCATCGCCGCCTTTGTCGCACCGTCCTCGTGCCCCGAGACCGTGATCCCGACAATCTTACCCTCCGTCAACCCGGGCCTTTTTAGCAGGTACAGGTTCTGGATGCAGTTTAAACGGTCGAGAAAATCCTTGAGCCGTGCCGACATATTGTTCCAGTTGATCGGGGATCCCACGATGACTGCTTTTGACGCGATGACCATCTCGTGAAATGCCGGCATGTCATCGTGCTGGTTCCGGCAGGGGTACCGGCAGGCGTTGTCCCGCATGCTGTAGCAGCACCAGCAGTGGTCTACCCGGAATTCATTCAGGTTATATCGGCGGTACTTCACTCCCCGCTCTTTCAAGACCTCCTCGACCAGGTCCATCATGTACCCGGTATTGTTGGAGCGGTGATTGCTGCCGTTGATGAGGAGGATATCGAACTTTTCCCTGTCGTAGGTAAGTTTTTTCGGCTCCGACAGGACCGTGAACTCCCTGTCTGTCGAGGCGCATTCCGGACATTCGTCCGGGGGAGAGTCACCCCCGGCTATGAAACCGCATACATTGCATCTCCAGGCTTTTCCCGGTTCATCGCTGCTCTTGTTCGTTTCCCCGGATGCAATAATAGACATGCATGAACCCCTCCTGTTCCTGGACCGGGCATCCCGGGCAGAGACACCCGGCTTCCTTTTTTATGCAGGTGCTCTTACTGGGGACTGCCATGCAAAACGAGATCTCCTCCCTGCAATCGATATAGGTGGGACACTGTCTGCACATACAGAGTTTGACCGCTTCGCTCCTCTCCATACTTCATTCTCCTTCGTTCAGCATGGGATTGAATGGTCAAACTACATATAAAGGTGAGTCCCGCTCACGGCTGCACGCAGGGGGAACAGGTGCACCGGGAAAGGGGGATTTTATACAAAGGATATTCCGGAGCGTCCGATGTTTTTCTTCTTTGTTTCGGTAAGCACCAACAAAACAAACCGTTACATGAGATGTTCCAGAACAATTTTGATCCCGATTCCAATGAGGATAATCCCCCCCAGGATCTCCATTTTGTTCCCGAGAATCTTCTCGAGCCGGGTCCCCATCATGACCCCTGCGATGGCGAAGATTGCCGAAATTAATCCGATTATCAGGCTCGGAATGGCTATTTGGATATCGAGGAACGCAAATCCGAGACCAATCGCGAGTGCATCGATACTGGTCGCCACCGCGAGGAGAAGAACCGACGTTATTCCAGGGAAAGACGCGGCATCAGATTCCGTGGCGTGTTCCTCCTTCAGCCCTTCATAGACCATCTTCACCCCGATTACGGAGAGGATGATGAACGCGATCCAGTGATCGTAGGGTGCAATGATGCCGATGAAGAGGGATCCGGCAGCCCAGCCGAGAATGGTCATCCCTGCCTGGAACAACCCGAAAATCAGCGCGAACATGAGGGCAAGGCGGACCTTGTCGATCCCCGGTTTCGCTCCCCGGGCGAGCGCGACCGCAAAACAATCCATCGCGAGGCCGATCCCGATGATGACGATGGTAAGAATATCCATGTATCCTAAAGGAATGGAGAATTTTCGGAAATAAAGAGATCGTATCCGGTTATATCCGCATGGAAAAAATTCTCCGGGAATTACCCCCCGGAATGGAACAGGAGATCCCGGCGCGAAGGCGGTCGAACGATAATCGCCAGGTTGTATCAAAACGTCGGACGGCGGCTCTACGATTCTCGCGGTGAAGGAGAAATTGTAGGGCCGGAAACGGAAGCCTATTTCTCTCCCATCAGCCGGGTAATCAGGGAATAAAGGTCAGCAAAGGGGAACGGTTTCGGGATAACCCCGGAAAACCCGAACTTCTCGTAATCGGCCATGACCGGGTCGGTGAAGTACCCGCTTGAGACGATCGCCCTGATCCCGGGGTCCAGTTCACGCAGGACCTGGATGGTCTCTTTTCCGCCCATTCCCCCCGGTACCGTGAGGTCCATGATCACCACGTCAAACGGACGACCCTCGTTCATCGCTCGTTTGTAGTGGTCGATCGCCTCTTTGCCGTCTTCGGCGGTGACCACCTCAAAGCCCTTTGTCTGCAGCATCTCTGAGAGCAGGATAAGGATCGCTTCTTCATCGTCCATCACCAGGATCCTGCCGGAAGGCAGGGAGTGCGGCTGCCCGGCCGATAATTCGGGATGCCCTTTCGTATCGGGGAGGGCGGCATCTTCGCTCATTGCCGGGAGGTAGACTGAAAACGTCGTCCCCTTTCCCTCTGCAGAAGAGACGAAAATATGCCCTCCGTGCTTCCTGACGATGGAGAACGAGGTGGCGAGCCCGAGCCCTCCGCCCTTCGGTTTGGTAGTGAAGAACGGTTCGAAGATCCACCCGAGCACGGCGGGAGGGATCCCCTTCCCGTGGTCGCTGACCGCCACCTTCACGTAGGGGCCGGGGAGGAGTGGCGGCCGCTCTTCCGCTTCCAGCAGTGCGTTCCGGACCTCAACCCCCACCGTCCCCCCGTCAGGCATGGCCTGGATTGCGTTGAGCACCAGGTTGGTGACCACCTGGCTGATCTGGTCGGTATCTGCAGAGACCGCCGCCACATTGTCCCCGGCAGTGAAATCGCATTTCACCTTCGAGCCCCGGCACACGAATTCCGCGGTCTCCCTCACCACTCCGGTGATGTCCGCGAGCTTCTTTATGGGGGCCCCGCCGCGGGAGAACGTGAGCAGTTGGGACGTCAGCGACCTGGCCCGGAGCACCTCTCCGCGGAGCCTGGCGATCTGGGGGCGGAGAGGAGAGTCCGGCTCCAGCCGATCCTCCATGATCTCGATGTTTCCAAGGATGGTGAACAGGAGGTTGTTGAAGTCGTGGGCGATCCCCCCGGCAAGGAGGCCGATGGATTCCATTCTCTCTACCTTCTGTAATTCCTGTTGTGCCGCCATCAGTGACTCGGTCCGTTCCCGGACGAGGTCCTCGAGGTGGTCCCGGTAATTCCGGATCTCGACGAGCGCGTCCTCTTCGGCGGTTACGTCCCTCCCTACGAACTGGTATTCCCGGAATACCCCCTCATCATCGAAGATTCCCCTGATGGTCCATGCCACCCATGTCCTCGCCCCGGAAAGGGTGAACTCGTTCTTCCCCGATGCCATCGGTTTACCGGGGGAGAGGCCGCCGATGACGGTATGGAATTCTTCTCGGGAAAATATGTCCGGCGGGAGGTCGTAGATGGACGAGAACTTCCCCGCCGGGGAGAGCCCTGAGAAAGCCCGGGAAAACGCGGGGTTCGTGAAGGTCACGGCCCCGTCCGTGGTGAACCTGCAGATGTATTCGGTCTGGTCCTCGACAATGCTCCTGTACCGTTCATGGATGGCGGAGATCGTGTCCAACATCCCGTTTATCTCTCCGGAGAGGTGGGAGAGCTCGTCATCTCCCGGCAGGGCGGGGACCCTGGCGGCACCACCTTTCTCCTTGACCTCCCGCACCCCGGAGAGGAGGGTATTCAGCCGGCGGAGCACCGTATGGTCGACGACCAGGATCCCGAGCAGGCCGAAGAACAGCCCTGAGAAGAGGAGGATCACCATGAACGACCATATCGTGGAGAGTCCGCTCTGGTAGATGACCCTCGGCTCGGTGATTGCCAGGATATAGGAGGTTTCACCGGGGACCAGGCCTTCCAGGGGCATGTAGGCGGATATCGAGGTGGAATTTCCGGGAACCACCTGGGGGGAGGGGTCTGTGGCCAGCCTGTCGCCGACCGCGGCAAGCGCACCGCTGCCTGCCATATCCCAGGGGGCGTAGAGGGCGACCTGAACTCCCGTGGATTCGGAGAGGTAGCCCATGAAGTCCTGGTCGAATGAGCGGATCATCACCAGGGTGCCCTCCGCGGGTCCTTCACCGTTGCTCTGGAGGATGGGGCGGGCGGCCAGGATGACCGTCCGGTTGCCAAAAGAGTAGAGCCCTGAAACTGCGGCAGTATCGTCCGCGGGGGAGAACGAGAACAACGAGGCGTCACGGTCGAGGCCTTCGACCAGGCCTGCAGGGACGTCCTCCAGGCCACCCGTCGACGGGTTGTACTCCCGGGCATAGACCAGGTCCCCGGCGGGGTCGTAGATAAGCACCATATCCAGGTCCAGGGTCTGGTAGGTCGCGGGCATGAGGTTGCTCTCGGCATAGCCGGGGTTCGAACCGAGCGAGAAATAATAGGTATCGTCCCACATCGACCAGTCAGCGAGGCTGGAATCCAGGTCCGAGCGCTCGTGGTCGACGGCGAACACGACCCGGTGCAGATCGTCCTGCACCTCCCCCGACTCGATGGAAGAAAAGCTCCGCTCCCATGTGGTCGCTGAATAGACGACGAAAGAGGCGATTACCAGCAGGAGATATATCCCGATAATGACCAGGGTCTTGGTCCGGAGGTCCATACCAACCTTATGTACATGTTCGCAGGAACAGGAATTTATACTTGTGATCGAGCTATTTTCTCCCCGAATTATCCTTTTTTTCGGGATCTCAACTCTGTCCGGCCCTGTAACCGGATGTTTCCCTACGGGAGCGGCCCGATGACCCTATGAACGCGAAATCTCTTGACCAGGCTGTTCCGGGTCCCGGGTCTTTTCGCCCGTATCCTCTTTTCTTGAGCCCGTCGCACCTGCAACGAGAGGAAATGCCTCCGCCCTTATCGTAATCTTTTTAATTGTTATTTGCTAACATATAGCAAGTCAAGGTATAGCACAGAGGGAGAAAAGGCATGCTTGAAGTACAGGGAGTGACGAAGAAGTTCGGCGGGCTCGTGGCGGTCAATCACGTGGACCTGTCGGTGGAGGAAGGGGAGATCCTGGGCCTGGTCGGGCCGAACGGTGCGGGGAAGACCACCCTGCTCAACCTGATCTCCGGGATCTACCGGCCGGACACGGGCTCCATCTCCTACCGGGGGGAGGAGATCTCCCGGCTCTCCCTGAACCGTATCTGCAAGAAAGGGATCGCAAAGACCTTCCAGCACGCCAACTCGTTCCCCGGCCTCACCGCCCGGGAAGGGGTTATGATCAGCGCCCTCTTCGGCAACGGGAGGAAGATCTCCATGGCCCGGGCCCGGGAGGAAGCGGAGGAGTACCTCGCCCAGGTGGGCTTCCCGGGAGACAAGATCGACCAGACCGTCTCCGGGCTGAACGTGATCGAGCTCCGGAGAGCCCAGCTGGCCCGGGCGCTCGCGTCACACCCGAAAGTCCTGCTCCTGGACGAACTGCTCACTGGGTTGAATCCCTCTGAAATGGGCGAGGCCATCGCCCTCATAAGGAGCCTTCGGGACCAGGGGATCACCATCGTGATGATCGAGCACGTCATGAAGGTGATCCTCGGGGTGTCTGACCGGATCGTGGTCCTGAACAACGGGACAAAGATCGCCGACGGAGTCCCCGAAGAGGTCCTCTCCGACCCGGTGGTCATCGACTCCTACCTCGGGGAACATTTCGCCGCGTAGGAGCCTTTTTATTCCCTCAAAGAGGAGCTGTTCTTCATGCTCGAGGTCCGGGACTTAAACGTCTGGTACGATAACCTGCAGGTGCTGTGGGACGTCTCCCTGCACATCGAACAGGGAGAGATCGTCACCCTGCTCGGGGCGAACGGAGCGGGAAAATCCACCCTGGTGCAGTCCATCTTCGGCCTGACCAGGAACGTGAAAGGCAGCATCCTTTTCGAGGGAAAGGAGATCGCCGGGCTCCACCCCTACGAGGTGGTGAAGCGGGGCATCGCCCTCGTCCCCGAGCGGCGCGAGCTCTTCCCCAAGATGACCGTGCTCGAGAACCTCGAACTCGGGACGTTTGCCCGGGAGAAGCATGGCGAATCGAACTACGAGGAGATCTTCAGCCTTTTCCCCGTGCTCGATGACCGCAGGCACCAGCTCGCCGGGACCCTCTCCGGGGGGGAGCAGCAGATGCTCGCCATCGGGAGGGCCCTGATGGCGAAACCGAAGATGCTCGTGCTCGACGAGCCCTCGCTCGGCCTCTCCCCGCTCTTCGTGGGAAACGTGCTCAACACGGTAAAGACCCTCAACACCACCCGGGGCCTCACCATCCTCCTTGTGGAGCAGAACGTGCAGCACGCGCTCGAGCTCTCCAACCGGGGCTACATCATGGAGAACGGGCGTATCACGGCCGAGGGCGGGGGCCATGCCCTCCTCCAGGACGACCAGGTCCGGGCCGCATACCTGGGAGTCTAAAGGAGACCCGGGATTAGAAATTCCGCGGTGAGATCTCCAGGACCGGGAGGAGGATCCGGGATGTATCCTCACGGGGCCTTCTTTTGACCCGGTATAAAGCACCTTTTTAAGAATCCTCGTTCAAGACCGGAAACCCTTGTAATTGCCGGAGTGAGGACGTTCCCGGACGCCATAAAAGAATATTCCCCCTGTTGTATGCGGTAATCCGGAAATATCCGCCGTTTGACCAGCCTGGTGCATTGATCCCCCCCGATCGAAGAAGCCCGGGCTCAAGTGGATGGGTACCCGGCACACGGGAAATGGTGTGGAATTGTGACTATCAGGCCTGCCGGGGGTGATGCATCCACTGCCTGAGCCGGGCCCCGTTCACGATGAGGGTGATACCGAGCAGCAGGGCGATCGCCCCGACGAGCATCATGATCACTGCCACGGTATGGTCGGGAAGGACGAGGATGAAGACCCCGAGCAGGAACGAGAGCACCCCGATGACCAGCCATTTATAGAACCCGTCCGGAACTGCCGCCCTCCCGTGGGCAACCCTCCGGAGTGCCATGTAGGCACTTCCAAAGCCCCAGAGGGTCACGATCCCCAGGATGACCGTGCTCCATACCACGATCGGGAGATAAAACGATACTATCCCGATGAGTACCACGAGGACCCCCAGGACCAGGTAGTAGGTGGAGATCAGAGCCGGCGGCCGGAATGTTGCTCCCCGGGTCACCAGCATGACCCCGAGGACGATGATCAGGAGGGGGACCGCGAGACGGATCAGGTCCCTGTAGAACGAGAGCGGGTTGGTGATGATGTAGGCCCCGAAGAGGAGGAGGGCCACCCCGATCAGCACCTGTAACTGCCAGGACCGCTTCTGCTCCTCGAGGATGCTCTCGGTGTCCCTGATCTTCCCTTTCCGGGTGTCCGTGGCAAGCGCCACCACGGTGCCCCCGATCATCAGGAGCAGGGGGGCGTCGTCCACCAGGTGCAGCAGAGGGTGCTCCTTGGGATCGTACCGGTCGAGATGGACCCGCCATTCGTCGGCGGTCTCGTGGACGTGGTACTGCCCCTTCCGGAAACTCGCGAGGGTGCCCGGAGACGGGACATTGACCGAGGACTTTCCCCAGCCGGGGTCGAGGGGTTCGGTCACCGATTCCTTCGGCACCACCACCTCCCATACCCCCTGGTGAAGGGGGGCCAGGAAATCATCGAGTCTTGCCATGATGCACCACGAATTCTCTGCTGTTTCAGGGAGAATTGACCGCACAACTACATGAACCCGCCGTATTCGCAGGAGACCCGGGACCTTTGCGAACGCTCCTTCCCGGCGGAGACCCGTGACGTCCGCAGGCGATTCCTGGCCGGTTCTATCCGATTATTGGGGGGACGCGGGACCCGGAATTTAGTCGGCAGCAGACCAGGTGGAGAGGGATCTCCTCCTCGGGGGGGCAGGGTTCCGTGGTGCACCAGAACCCAGCTCCCCGATGGTAACGTTCCGTCCGTCTTACGTGACCGGGGTCGTAGTACACCCCAATTCACCGAACCAGTTATATCGGGTCATGCTGCATACTCAATTCATACGGAGGGCTTTTCCTGACCGTTCCCCGCGAGATGCAGAACATGAAGGATCCCGGCTACGAGATGTTCATCGCCGGGGTTTCCATACTTTCCGTGTTCAACCTGATCTACGAGTTGCTTCCCGGCACGGACATCGCGACCGTGTACGTGGTCCTCACCATCAATATCTTTCTTACCGCCGCCTTCGTCGGCGACTTCCTCTACCGGTTCTTTACCACCCCGTCGCGGTCCTACTATATGGTCCATGACTGGGGATGGGCGGATCTCCTGGCGATCGCCCCGTTCTTCCGGATCCTGCGGTTGATAAGGGTGGCAAAGGCGTACCGTTTCATTTCCCGTTACGGGACGGGCAACATACGACGGGAGCTCTCAGACCGGCGTGCAGAATCTGCCGTGTACCTGCTGGTATTCGTGGTGATCCTGATCATCGAGTTCGGATCGATCGGTGTGCTCTACGCCGAACGTCCCGATCCCTCCGCAAATATCGTCAGCGCGAGCGATGCCATGTGGTGGGCCTACGTGACCATCACCACGGTGGGCTACGGGGACCTTTACCCGATCACCAACGAGGGGAGGATAGTGGGGATCCTGGTGATGACCACGGGGGTCGGGGTGTTCGCCACCTTCGCGGGGTACATCGGCCATAAGCTCCTCTCCCCGACGAAGGTAAAGGAAAAAAAGGAGGACGAAGTCTCCGGCACGCAGGAGCCGCCCGGACTGGATCGGTTCGTGAAAGAGAGCGAAGCCAGGGAGAAGGAGATACTCGCCCGGCTGGAACGGCTCGAACGGGCGCTCAACGAGCGTTCCGATCCCCATGACCCGGCGACAAAGCCCTGACTGCCCCGGGCTCCCTCCTCTCACCCGCGAGGGCTCGTTTTACGCGATCCCTCCAGGAGTGATACCCGCGGTGGAGTCCCGTATCGCAGGACCCGCCGCAATATCCCGCAGGGCAGGTCTCCCCCTGCAGGTATCTGAAAGCCGCCCCTTTGCACTACCTAACATTTTATACGAATTGGAGGCTATAGCACCTGTTACACGTTTTTCCACCTCGATCAGGGTGGGACAGGGGGATTTCGAGCATCCATGCGGCAGACCGGCATTCCAGTGGTGGGCAAGGTCCGGTGGGGGACTCATTTCTGCCAGTTCTACGAAACGGACCGGGATCTCCTCGACACCCTGGTACCGTATTTCAGGGAGGGGCTCCTCTCGAACGAGTTCTGCCTGTGGGTGACTTCCGCACCCCTCAAGGTCGCACAGGCAAAAAAGGCGCTCCGGGCGGTGGTACCCGACCTGGACGCACGGATAAAGAAAGGTCAGATCGAGATCCTCGACTCTACCGGGTGGTACACAAAGACCGGCACATTCGATGCCGGGGACGTGCTCAAAGATTGGTCCGACAAGCTCGCAGAAGCCAGGAGGAATGGGTTCGAAGGACTCCGGCTCACCGGGAATACGTTCTGGCTCGAACCCGGGGACTGGGACGACTTCACCCGGTACGAGGAGATGGTGAACGAAGTTATCGGGTCCCAGAGGATGATCGCCCTTTGCACATATTCGCTCGTAAAATGCGGTGCAAAAGAGATCATAGACGTCATCGAGAACCACGAGTTCGCCCTGATCAAACGGGACGGCGAATGGCAGATCCTCGAGAACACCACTAGGAAGAAGATCGATGCGGCGGTCCACGATTCCGAACTGCGGTACAGGACGCTGTTCCAGTCGATGAACGAGGGCGTTGCCCTGCACCAGATCATCTCCGATGCCGAAGGGAATCCGATCGATTACAAGATCACCGAAGTGAACCTCGCATTCGAGCGGCACACCGGGATCCCTGCGGAGAGAGCCGTGGAAGCGCTCGCGAGCGAACTCTACGGGGTGAGCCCGCCCCCGTTCCTCGACGAGTATGCCCGGGTGGCTGCGACCGGGACCCCGGTGTCGTTCACCCGGTTCTTCCCTCCGTTGAACCGCCAGTTCGCCATCTCCTGCACCTCGGCCCGCCAGGGATGGTTTTCCACGGTTTTTTCGGATATTACAGAGCAGGAGCAGGTGAAGGACGATCTGGCCAGAAAGAACATAGACCTTCAGAGGGTACACGAAGAGCAGCGGGTCATCGAGGAGGAACTCCGGCATACCAACGACGAACTCCTCCAACACGAGAGTATGCTCCGGGAGACCGGCCAGTACCTGGACAACCTGATCACCTATGCGAACGCTCCCATCATCGTCTGGGACCCGGAGTTCCGGATCACCCGGTTCAACCACGCGTTCGAGCGCCTGACCGGGAGGACGGCGGCATCTGTCCTCGGCCGGTCCCTCGAGATTCTCTTCCCGGTATCGTCCCGGACCGCCTCTATGAACCTTATCCGGAGGACCAAGATGGGTGAACGGTGGGAGGCAGTGGAGATTCCCATCCTGCATGTCAGCGGGGAGGTCAGGACCGTGCTTTGGAACTCGGCGACCCTGTACAAATCGGACGGGCAGACCGTCCTCTCTACCATCGCACAGGGCCAGGACATCACGGAGCGGAAACGAGCGGAACGGGCGCTCTCCCAGACGAATGCGGAACTCATAACCCTGAATGAAGACCTCGCGGAAAAGGAGGAGGTACTCAGGCAGAACCTGAAGGATCTCGGGAAGAGCGAGCGGGGACTCCGGGAGACCAGCCTGTACCTGGACAACCTGATCACCTACGCAAACGCCCCCATTATCGTCTGGGACCCGGAGTTCCGAATCACGCGGTTCAACCACGCGTTCGAGCGCCTGACCGGGAGGCATGCACCCTCGGTTATTGGCAAATCCCTCGACATCCTCTTCCCGGAAAGCTCACGGAGTGCCTCCATGGACCTGATCCAGCGGACGCAGGCCGGCGAACGGTGGGAGGCAGTGGAGATTCCCATCCTGCACGTTAGCGGGGAGGTCAGGACCGTGCTTTGGAACTCGGCGACCCTGTTCAAGCCGGACAACCAGACCGTCCTCTCCACCATAGCCCAGGGCCAGGACATCACGGAGCGGAAAAAGACGGCCATGGCACTGGCGATCACGAACGAGCGGCTGATCCTGGCCCAGGATTCGGCAGGAGCCGGCATATGGGACTGGGACATTGCTGAGGGGGCGCTCACCTGGTCGCCCGAACTCTACCGGATCTACGGTCTGGACCCTACCCGGACCGCAACCTTCGATCTGTGGCGATCGATCCTCCATCCCGAAGATGCCAGGATCGCAGAAGAGAAGATCGATGATGCAATAAGGGACCATGCACCGCTGTCGAGCGAGTACCGCATTATCGTGCCGGGTGGCGGGCTGCGCTGGATCCAGGCACTCGGAAAGACGATATACGATGAGTCCGGTCGGCCGCTGCGGATGTCGGGCATCTGCATCGACATCACCGAACGGAAAAATTTCGAGGTGGCAATCCGGACCTCCGAGCAGAAGTTCCGGGCTCTTCACGACACCATGGTGCAGGGAGTGGTCTACCAGGACTCTGAGGGGATCTACATCTCGATGAACCCGGCCGCAGAGCGGATCCTCGGGAAAAGTCCCGGAGAACTTCTCGGAAGGACGCCGCTCGACGAGGAGAGCCACACCGTGCATGAGGACGGTTCACGGTTCCCGGAATCGAAACATCCCGCGATGGTCGCCCTTTCCACCGGGAAAGAGGTGCAGAATGTCATAATGGGGGTCTACAACCCCCGCGAGGCCGGGTACCGATGGATCAACGTCCAGTCCGCCATGCCGCTCTTCCATCCCGGTGAGGCGCTCCCTTACCAGGTCTATACACTCTTCGAGGACATCACTGACCGGCGGAAAGCGGAAGAGACCCTGAAAAATTACGCCGAAAGCCTGAAGCGGAGTAACAAGGAACTCGAACAGTTCGCGTATGTCGCGAGCCACGACCTTCGGGAGCCGCTCAGGATGGTCACGGTCTTCTCCCAGCTGCTGGCAAAAAATTACAAGGGGCGACTTGACGAGGACGCCGACGAGTTCATCCACTACATCGTGGAAGGCGGGACCCGCATGGGTGCGCTCATCGACGACCTTCTGGAATTCTCCCGGGTCAGCTCAAAGGCCAAACCCTTCGAGGAGACCGATATGAACGGTGTACTCACCGAGGTCGTCACGAACCTCGCCCTCCAGATCGCGGAGAACGACGCCTCGATCGATATCGCGGAACTCCCCGTGATCTGGGCCGACCGGTGGCAGATGATCCAGGTCTTCCAGAACCTGATCGGGAACAGTCTGAAATACCGGAGCGATCTCCCTCCGAGGGTCAGGGTCTCGGTTGCGGGGGGAGAGCGGGAATGGGTCTTCTCCGTGAGCGACAACGGTATCGGTATCGATCCCGCATTCAACGAGCAGATATTCGAGATATTCAAGCGGCTGCATAACCGGGACAAATATCCCGGGACGGGGATCGGGCTCTCCATCGTGAGGAAGATTGTGGAGCGGCACGGCGGAAAGATATGGGTGGAACCCAAAAGCGAAGCCGGGGCGACGTTCGCATTCACTATCCCAAAAGAACCGGTGACCATTACCGAACCGAGCATTCTCTGATTTTCTGGCCGATTTGGCATCCTGTTGTTCACGGCGTTCCTGATCACCGCCCCTGCCAGGGAGCAGGGTCGTTCGCTGGAAGAAGCGAATTTCGTCCTCGAATTCATCCGGGTGGAGATGTTCGACCGCATGGTTCGACCCGTACGCCCTGGCACACCCCGAACGTGGGGAGGGTCCGGGTCACCGGGTCTCCGGTGTGGGGAATACCACCGGCCCTCGCAAATGTCCGGGAAAGCGGACCGCAGGGGACCCGGGACCGACCTGTGAAATTCCGTTGTATTCGTGCCGGTTAGATAAAACAGGTCTATTAAAAGGATTTACTGGCTAACCCCGATTTGCGGGGGCCATTCCGGATCCCGGTGATGCCAAGGTTTAAGTCATAGAAACGGTATGTGGGAGCTGTAATAGTTTCATGATTTTTCTCGTCACCCGGTGGTGGGTGAAGGGACTATTACAAGAGACTATACGTGACGTGCAGTCGAAGACTGCCGGCCGGAATGAGCGGGAACCGGAAAGAGAAGACAGAAAAGAAAAGGACCAGGCGACCAGAGAAGCGAAGATAAAGAGACAGACGTGATGAAATGCCGGCGCGATGCCACGATCGTGTCGTCATGTATCCTCCCCACGCTGAAAGAAACAGTTGTGGTATCCTCCTATGACTCGTGTCTGAAAGAATAACGAACCGACCCTTTTTTAGTGCGTTCCCCTGATGCACTCCGTAACACTTCCTTTATCACGGATAATCCGTATCCCGGGATAACCGGCGTAATTACGTCCTGGACACCGGATTTTCCCTCATGGGAGACCTCTACCGCTCCGGGCCCCCCCGTACCTTCCGGTCTTGGGGAAACTTACTTTTTCTCTGCCTTCTTGAACCCTTTCTTGCATTTCGGGCAGCAGAGCCGGGTCGCGGTCGACTTCTTCTCCCACGTATATCCGAGAGCCCGGGCAGGTTACCGACTTCATAGTCTCTGGTATGCGATAGACCGACCATGCCGAAAATTTTTTCGGCAGATATCGGGACGGGCGTTGAATGATAAAAAGGGTTTATATCCGGGATAACTAATTCCGGGAAATTACTTCCGTGGCCGTATCCGGTTCCTTATCAGGAGCATTACGCTAATCGCGCCCAGTGCACCCGGAACAATAACCTGGGAACCTCCCGCGCGGGTGGTGGGAGCCGGAGTGGCAGGCAGGGTCTCCGTGGTCGCGCCGGTCGTCGGGGAGGTGCCCGGGGTTATCGGGAATGTGACCAGGGGGGCCAGTTCGGCGTTGACCGTCTCCACCTGGTTCTCTGCCACTGTCGCGGTCCCGGTCCATTCCACGTAGCCGGGGTGACTGATCCGGAGATCGTACATCCCCGCGGCAATGCCGGCGGACGTGAAGGGGGTCTTTCCCAGGGAGACGTCGTTAATTGAGAGGTCCGCTCCCGCGGGGATCGAGGTTACCCTGAGCGTTCCTGTCTCTGTCGCGGGAGTAAAGTTCACCTGCAGCGTCGTGGTCCCGGTCTCCGTCACCAGCACCTTCCCCGAATAGGGAAGGTACCCGGGCACCAGCGACGACACGGTGTGATACCCGGTTACGACCGGAGAGAATACTGCAGGAACGGGCATGGTCTCGTTCCCGTCCAGGGTGACCCGGACCCCCGGGATATCCGATTCAACCCGGAGTACCCCGTACGTGATCCCGGGCACCAGCACCGCATTCACCTCGACGGTCTGGTCCCTGGACGGGTTCCTGGTGATCTGTTGCACCAGGGTTTGGTACCCGTCCTTCTCGACGACCACCGTGTGCACCGGCGGGCCGGTGGTGTAGACCCATACCGTCACCGGGGCGGCTCCCTGGTCCACCCCGTCGAAATAGATGGTCCCCCCGGGGGGGTCACTCGTGATCATGAAATACCCGACCGCCCCGCCGGTCGTCACGCTGATGGCCTGTACCGGCAGGACACAGAGCCCGATAATGAGGAGGAGCCCTGCCGCCAGGATAAGGGGGGTGGTGTGGTTCATAAGCACTGCTCGATAAGAGGCTCTTGGCGCTCATCGGGGATATAGGTAAAGACTGAGGCCACGTCGCCCGGGGCGCGGGATGAACTCCCGGAACTATGCGGCATCCCACAGTACAAGCAAGATAGGGATACCATGAGAGGGTCGTGACCGAAAGAACCTCGCGGGACCGGGTCACCAGGAGTAAATAATCCTGTAATCAACACTAAGGATATGATCCCGAAGGTTCCCCTGTCTGAATTGTCTGCCCGCGTGGAACGATTCAGGACCCGGATGGACGCGGCCCACCCAGACTGGGCACTCTGCGTCGTCTTCTCCCGGATCAACCAGTATTATTTCACCGGCACGATGCAGGACGGGATGCTCTTCATCCCCCGCGATGGAGCGCCGGAACTCTTCGTGCGCCGGAGCTACGAACGGGCACTCGATGAATCCCTGTTCCCCGCGATCCGGCCGATGGGCAGTTACCGCGATGCCGCGGCAGTCACCGGGGCGGTCCCGGAATCGGTATACCTTGAGACGGAAGTCGTCCCCCTCGCCCTCCTCCAAAGGTTCCGGAAATATTTCCCGGTAAATGACGTGCACTCCGTGGATTCCGAGATCGCAAAGACGCGATCTCTGAAGAGCATGTACGAGATCCGACAGATGGAACGGGCCGGCGCCATCCACCGCTCGGTGCTGGAAGAGGGCATCCCGGGAATGCTCCGGGAAGGGATGACCGAGGCGGAGTTCGGGGCCGGGGTCTATTTGCAGATGGTAAAGGAGGGGCATCACGGGATTGTCCGGTTCGGCATGTTCCAGACCGAGATCGAGGTGGGGCAGCTCGGGTTCGGCGACAGCTCGATCTACCCGGCGGCGTTCGACGGGCCGGGCGGCTGCAGGGGCATCGGGCCGGCAGCCCCGGTGCTCGGGAGCCAGAGCCGCACGCTCCGGAGGGGGGACCTCGTATTCATCGATAATGCCTGCGGGTTCGAAGGATACCAGACCGACAAGACGATGACCTACATGTTCAAGGAATCCCTGCCGGAGGAGGCGGTTGTCGCCCATATGGAGTGCGTCGATATACAAGGCCGGATGGCCGCGATGCTGAAGCCGGGTATCACTCCCTCGCAGATTTACACCGCGATATACGAGAGTCTCCCGTCCGGATTCCTGGAAAATTTCATGGGATTCGGCACCCGGCGGGCGTCCTTCCTCGGCCACGGGACGGGCCTCCAGGTGGACGAGTTCCCGGTGATCGCGAAGGGATCCGACGACCCGCTCGAGGAAGGCATGGTCCTCGCCCTCGAACCCAAGAAAGGGATAAAGGATATCGGGATGGTGGGTATCGAGAATACGTTCGTGGTGACGCCCCAGGGAGGCAGGAGCATCACCGGGCATCACCCGGGGCTCATGCTCGTCGAGTGAGACCACGGGAGGGCCCCATGCCGAGGCACGCTCAACATTCCCGATAGCGAGTATCTGAATTTTTAAAAAAAAAATATGACGGTTCGGGCGGGGTTTTTTCACGTCCGCTTCTTCTTCTCCTGCCATTCCCGGATACGGTCCGGGAGGGAGACCATCCCCTTCGGGAGGAAGATGATGATCAGCACCAGCAGCACCCCGATGATGATGAACCTGCCGTAGGAGAGCCCGAGCCCCTGGAGCCCGTCCCAGAGGAGGGTGATCACGATCGTCCCGATTACCGGACCGGCGAGGGTCCCGAGCCCGCCGGAAATGGAGTAGATGATCGGCCAGAAGGAGATGTCCACCCCGAAAATCTCCGGGGTGATGTAGCCCAAATAGTGGATCTCGAGCGCTCCCGCCACCCCGGCGAAGTACGCGCTTATGGCGAACGCGGAGAGCTTGTAGCGGACCGGGTCGATCCCCGCCGCCCGTGCTTCGAGCTCGTTCTCCCTGATAGCCGCGTACGCGAGCCCCACGCGTGATTTGAGGATGAACCAGAAGAGCACGATCACCAGGACCGTAATCACCAGAATGGAGTAATAGATCCACAGCAGGTACCCGGGCACCGAACTGGATATCAGGGGCGGTGCGGCGATCCCGTCCCATCCGCCGGTGATGGTAGCGAACTGGGTCACCACCAGCACCTGGACGATGATGGCGAATCCGAAAGTGACCATCGCGAGGAACCATTCCTTTAACCGGACGCAGATGATGGCGATGAACACCCCGGCGATCGCCGCTCCGCCACCGCCGACGAAGATGGTGAAGTAGGGGGAGAGCCCGCTCGCCGCTGCGGTGAGCGCCGATACGTAGCCGCCTATACCGAAGAAGGCCGCGTGCCCGAGCGAGCCCTGCCCGGTATAGGTGAGGAAGTTCCAGGCCGAGGCGAATATGATGAAGATCAGCATCAGGATCATCACCGTCAGGTAGTAGGCATTGAAGCCGGTGAGGATGGGGACGATCACCGCGATGGCGAGGGCGGCAAGGATCCCGTAGCGGACGAGTTTCTCTTTCTCCATCTCCTACTCCCCCTTCTCCCCGAACAGGCCCGTGGGCCGGACGATCAGCACGATGATCAGGATGATGAACGCGATGGCGTCCTTCCACGCTCCGCCGACCGTGAAGATGGCGAAGTTCTCGGCAATGCCCAGGATCAGGCCTCCCACGATAGCACCCGGGATGCTCCCGAGGCCGCCGATGATCACGATGGCGAACGCCTTGATCGCCGGGATCGACCCCATATAGGGGTTGAACACCTGGCCGCTCACCACCCAGAGGGTCCCGGCGGCACCGGCGAGCCCGGCGCCGATCCCGAAGGAGAGCATGTCCATCTTCTCCACGTTGATCCCCATCAGCATGGCCCCCTTCCGGTTCTGGCTGGTGGCCCGCATCGCCCGGCCGAGGCTGGTCCGTTTCAGGAAAACGTACAATCCCACCAGGATCACGACCGTGGTGAAGATGATGATCAGGTAATCGACCGGGATCTTCAACCCCCCGACGGTGACGGTGATCGCCTCGTAGGGGCTGTGGATGACCCGCCACTCGTCGCCCCATATCAGCGCGGCGACGTTCTCGAGGATGTAGATCAGCCCGATGGAGATGAAGATCTCGTTCAGTTTACCCGTGCCGAGGATGGGGCGGAAACAGAGCCGCTCGATGGTCACCCCGACGAGGATCAGGATAGGGATCGAGGCAGCCAGAAGCACGTAGGGGTTGAACCCCGAGAGGATGAAGAAGGTGAAGGTGACATATGCCCCGATCATCAGGAGCTGCCCGTGGGCGAAGTTGACCACCTTCATCACCCCGAAGATCAGGTTCAGGCCCGTGGCCAGGAGGATGTAGATGCATCCGGCGTACAGGCCCCAGAACAGGACCTGAAGTAAAATATCGGGGTTGACGTCCGTAGTCGTTCCTCCTCACACTTGCGGTATTGCTATTCTCGCGGGAAAAATGAAAAGATTATGCCTGGCCAGGCACGAACCAGTCGGGAAGCTGGAAATCGGCTTCCTTTAAGTTGGACGGCCAGACGATCACCGGGCGGGTCTCTCCGAGCGAGTTATCCCAGTGCAACTGGGACATGTAGAGCTGGAACTTGCTCTCCCTGAAGTCCGGCGAGAACCGGATGACCTGGCCCTGCATGGCCTCGACCATCTGGGGCACCTGGACGGTACCCAGGGCCTGGCGCACCTGATCCTTATCGAGCGTCCCTGCCTGCTCCACGGCGGCGGCGGCAATATAGACCCCTTCATAGGTGGCGGCGCCCATCATCCCCGGGAACCCGCCGAACTTGGTGTCGAAGTCCTTATTGAACTTGTTCACCGCTGCCTCGATCGGTCCCTTGGGGACTGCGTAGGGGGAGAACCTGCTCTGCACGATTGAATAGTCGGCGTAGCTGCCCACACCCTTGTAGAAGTCCGGATCGTCGTTGGGCTCTACCGCGACGAAGATCTTGTCCAGGCCGACTTCACGCCTGCCCTGGGTCTCGATGGGGATCTGTTCGTTGAGGAATGCCGCAACATAGATCACGTCGGGATTCGCGTTCTTGATGCTGGTGAGCACGGTGCGGTAATCGCTCTCGCCCATCTTGAAGGCCTCCTCCGCCACCACGTCGATGTTTAAGTTATTCGCGGCGATGGTGTTGGCGATCGCGGTCTGGTGTCCCTTCCCGTAGGGGCTGTCCTGGTAGAGGATCGCGAGCCGGAGCGGCCTGTCGGCGGGGAACCCGAACTTCTGGTTGATCGCCGGGCGGACGGTATCGTCAAGGAACAGGGTGATCTGCCCGCCGGAGTCGTCGCACGTGGGAGCGTGGTGGAACATATAGGTGGTGTTCACGTCGTCCCTCCGGGTAATGACCGGCGTGGATGCGCCGGTGATGATATAGGGGACGTTGTGCTCGGCCACGATTGACTGGTGGGCGGAGACCACTGCGCTGGAGAATCCTCCTACGAGGAGGTCGACGTTATCCTGGGTGATCATCCTAGAGACGGCCTTCTGCCCCCCTTCACGGGTGGACTCGTCGTCGCCCTGGACCAGAACGATGGGCACACTCTTATGGAGGCTCGCGACATAGACCCCTCCTTTGGCGTTTATTTCATCGGCGGCGAGTTGTGCGGACTGCCAGATGTCCTTTCCGGTAGTGCTTGCCGGCCCGGTCATGGAGGCTACCACCCCGATCTTCAGGGAACCATCCTGTGAGGGTGGGTTTGCGGTCCCGGACATGGTCGTGCATCCGGCAAGGAAAAGCGCTGCGATCAGCGCGAAAGCGAGGAGAATCAGAGATCGTTTCATGAATCGGCATCCTTGCTATGTTATAGCATGACAATGTTAGGAAAGTGCTCCCAATAAATGTTGTTATTTAGGACATACTCCGGAGAAGAGAGAGGTGACCGCCCCGGGCGCGAACCGGGAAACGATCCCTGGTGCAGGCCGGAGCTCGGATGGAATGATCTCAGGTTGTGAGATCCGACGCGACCATCTCCCGGAGGAGTGGATGGAGGAACGGCGCCCGGAAGAGCATGTGCAGCGCGGTATCCGCCTCCTTGTTGCCCTGTCTTGCGATCTCCCCGAGAAGGTGCACCGCTTCACGCTGCTCGCACTCGATGCCGATGTCGCAACAGGCCCTTTTCGCAATGAGGTACAGTGATTCTATGTTCTGGTCCCGGATGTTCTCCATGAAATCACCCCGAACTGTTATACACAATATGTTATTAAAATCTTTTTGTAAAATATTTTTAATTACCACTGAGAATCGGAACGGGTAAGGGTCCTGATAACCCTGCGGCATGATGGCCCGCCTCGTACCGTTGTTTCGAATAAAAAAAAGATGGGGGATCAGACCTTCTTCCACTTCAGGGGGAGCCAGTCTACATTGTTCGTGGCGATTACGAAGCTGCTGTCACAGATCCCGTCACGATTGGAATCCGGCGTGATCTGGGAGAATCCCTGCCCGTTGGGCTGGCCCCAGCTGTTCCCGCCGGAGAACTTGCCGCCGGTGATGCTTTTTACTTCAGACAGGCTGAGGTTCCATGTGTTCGAAGGGGTGCCGATGAGGTTGGTGTTGTTGACATTGAAGAAATAATTGTTATAGAACACGTTATTGGAAGAGTCCCAGAGCCAGACCCCCTCCCAGGCATTGTTCCGGACCTTGTTGTCGTAGAAGATGTTTGCATCGGACTGCCTGATCCTGAGTCCCGTCTGGAGGTTATTGTCAACGATATTGCCGCGGATCACGTTGTCATCCGACCCTCCGTTTAAGAATATCGCGTTGTAGGTACTGCAGGTCACGGTATTCTGGTAGAGATCGTTGTTGTAGCACTCGGAATTCAGGTAGATCCCGTTGTTGTTGTTCTTCAGGGTGTTCTGAGTGATCTGGTTGTCGGAGGACTTGTAGAGCAGGATGCCCTCGGCGCTGTTACCGGTAATCGTGTTCTTCTGCACGGTATTATAGTTCCCCTGTTCGTTGAAATTGAGTCCGACGCCCTTGTTGTTCAGGATCTTGTTGTTCTCGACGAGGTTATTATAGGAGAACCTGATCCTGATACCGTCCAGTGTGTTCCCCTGAGCGGTATTCTTCTGCAGAATATTTGATGCACTCCCACCGAAGAGGATCATACCACAGCCTCCGTTATCCTTGACGACCGAGTTCTGCACCGTGATTCCCCGGGAATTCTGGAGGAGGATCCCGTTTGCCGTCGAGCTCGAGACGGTCACCTTGTCGATCAGGCTGTCTTTCACGTCGGTAAGCCATAGCCCGGTGCCCCAGTCGGTGAGGACCATGTTCTTCACCACCACGTTCACGATGGACATGGCGGTATTCACGATCTTGACCCCCACGCTGTTCGGGTCGTCGGACCCGTCGATCACCTTATTTTTTCCGTCGATTACCACGCCCGAGGTCCGGACCTCGATGTACACCGGTGCGGTGCTGTTGGTGACGGGGTTCGCAATATAATACTGTCCCGGCTGGGTGATCACTGTGGGACCGGTGATCGGGATGGGTTTCGCCGCCACGGTCCCCGCAAGTGCCAGCATGCAGATTGCAAGAACGCATGCCAGGTAAAGGAAATGTCTATTTTCATGAGTTACGTCGGAATTCATACGCATCGACCTTTGAATGAAGGCGTATCCTATCCGGCTGAGGTACAGAGAATCATCTGCCCCCCTCGAAAAAAGCCCCCGCATAGAACCCACCAAAAGAATCCTTGCATGGCCGGGTAATAATGGTTTCATGGGAGAGTGACGGATTAAAATCGCTGAATATTCCGTACTTTTATATTCGGGGAAAGTCTCTCCGATAACTACACTATTGACCGATTCGGTTCTTCCCCGGGTTGGTTACGATAATCCCTTTACACTTCTGGAGCCGGGAACTTCCGGGGAGGTGGGAATTACGCCTGAAAAAAGACTGTAAGGAGGAGATGATTCTCCTTTTTCAATCCTGGTGTTGGTGGCAATGAGATTGGATTCGGATTACTTCTGATCGGTGATGAATTTCATTCAGTAGTCTCTTCCACGCTCCTGCATCCCGCATGTCCCGGTCCGTCTCCACGGGCGGGCATCGCGTCGGGGTTTGCCGCGATGAACTCCTGCATCAGCGTATGAGCCGTCTCAAGGTCCCCGGCCGCTACCGCCGCCTGGATCGCAGAGACGTCGTACCCTTCAGTGGTGAGCTTGTCCAGGAGCCCGGTGATCATCTCACCGCTCGGTGCTCCCGGTCTGTCTCCACGGGCGGGAACTGCATCGGGGTTGGCGGCGATGAACTCCTGCATCAGCGTATGAGCCGTCTCGAGGTCCCCGGCCGCTACTGCCGCCTGGATCGCAGAGACGTCGTACCCATCTGATGCAAGCTTGTCCAGGAGCCTGGTGATCATCTCACCGGTCGGGGCTCCCTGTCTGTCTCCGCGGGCGGGAACTGCATCGGGGTTGGCCGCGATGAACTCCTGCATCAGCGTATGAGCCGTCTCAAGGTCCCCGGCCGCTACTGCCGCCTGGATCGCCGCGACGTCGTACCCTTCGGTGATAAGTTTGTCCAGCATCCCGGTCAGGCGGTCCCCATTGGGCCCGCCGTTCTGGCCGGCATTCTGGACCGCCGCAGCGACCGGTGCAGCCAGCAGGGCGCACACGCAGAACAACGCGGTGATCCCCACCAATATTCCGGTTCTTTTCTTCATCATTTCATCCTGGTCTGGTGTATCCGGAAGGGTTGCCTTCCGGTGTAAAGTATATTTTACATTTTGTTATAAAATCCTTCCTGTCAGTATAACATTGAATACATCATTGTCCCGAACCACCAGGAGTCATAACCTGAGATAGGAGGTCTCCGGCCCTCAAATATTCCGGTAGAGAGACTTCCGGGGTTTGCCCCCTCCGCGGTTCCATGGGCATGATCAGGTCAGGCGTTCCGGGATCCCCCTCGATGACAAGGAACCGGAAAGGAGATCTTTACTGAGTTTAAGATATCCGGCATTTCATCATGAACAATACCCGCTTCTCCTCTTCATTTGCTGACCCTGAAAGAAATTGCACGCCTTCTTCTGAAAATAGTTACCTTTATCTCATATAATGTTATACATATCTAACATATATGAGAAATATCTCACAACAACTGGAAAATCAGGGAAATTACATGAAAGAAACTTCAACGGATAAATCAGGATCACAGACGTGGATCACTGGCCTGTTTGTCGCCGGGATACTTGTCTTCGGCGCCGGCCTCCTGATGCTCATACTTGGTCCTGCTTCCCTGCAGGGGGGTGTTTCACTGTCCTGCATCTCCGCCGGTTCGGTACTTATGATCATCTCTGCATTCCGTCTTTCCGGAAAGGGGAGATACCAGCAGGACGAACGAACAAGGAAGATCGGGGCCTACGGTCTCTCCTGGTCATGGTTCCTGACGTTCATCGCCCTGTTCGCGATCTTCTGGCTGAACGTCCTTGGGCTGTTCACCCCGGATGTCAGCACCCTTGCGGTGTTTCTCATCCTCCTGATGGGGGTCTCTGCCAAGGGGTTCCAGTGGTGGTTCTTCCGGAAGGGAGATGTCGGGTAAACCCGGGTGACGTTCATGCAGACCCGTATCAAGGAGTTCCGGGCGAGGAGGAACATGACCCAGGCGGACCTGGCCGACGCGGTGGGTGTCCGGAGGGAGACCATCGTCTTCCTGGAGAAGGGAAAGTATAACCCCTCGCTCCGGCTCGCCCACACGGTGGCAAAAGAACTGGGGACCACCATCGACCAGCTCTTCAGTTTCGCGGACGAAGAAGGCGGGGACGTGGTACTGGAGGATTAATTCCGGTGACTCCTGATCATACCGGCCATCCGGGGATTCGCTCAAGTCCATTCTCCCAAGGATACACGGACCGTTTTTCGATTTTTTTTCCATAGATCCTGCCCCGGTAATCAGGGCACGTTTCCAGGTTCAACTCCCCCTGTCCTTTCTTGAACCCGGACTTACCGCCCCCGCTGAACGTGTTTCACCTTCACGATCTCGGGGATCTCCCACCCGCCCAGCGCCTCGACGATCGCCTGCACGTACGGTTCCTGCCGGGTCATGCTCGGGGAGGCGGACGGGTCCTGCCGCCGCCCCTTTCTACCCATACCCGCGTGCCCGGTGGCGATGAAGTGCAGGAAATCTTCTACCGGCAACGTCCACTCACAATTGATCCGCAATCGCACAAAGTCGGGATTTTTCGGATGGGGGAGCATCACCGCCCTGGTCGGGGGGAGGAGGACCGGTTTTCCCCCGTTCGACCGGGAGAGGGTGACCACCTGTTCCCAGAGAAGATCACAGGCCTCCCCGCGTGCGGGGCATGAGCGGCAAAACCGGTTTGAGGGCGGGTTTCCGTCTCCCCGGTAGCGAGCGCAGAACCGGACATCCATAGACTGTGAAGGCCCGGGGGAATGAAAAATATTGGGAGGAACTCACTTCGGATCCGCTCCATGTACGGTACCCCCCGGACCCGGAGACCGGGGAGCTGCAGGACCGCACGCGCTTCCCCCGAACCGGAGCCAACCATGCAGCAATAAGTAGTCGGAGCGCTAATCTACGCCAATACATGGCAGGACAACCCGTGAATCGCAGGGAGGTGGCACAGAGGATCATGCTCGCTCTGCTCTTCCTGATTGTGCTCTCGCTTGCGGTCCCTCTTATCTTCGGTGCGGTCCTCGGGGTTGATGCGGCGGTGATACTCGCGTTCATCGGGGCCACTTTCGCCCTCCAGGCCGCCTCCCCCCCGATCGGTCTTGCCTTCGGCCTCTCGCCCTGGTTCATCCTGCTGATCATGGCGTTCTTCGCCCTGGGTATCGTCGTCGCCATCCGGGAAGCCTGTGACGCACTCGCCCTGGTCTCGACCCGGGTACGTGCATGGATCGCCAGGCTTGAGCAGAAAACCGAGAAACATCCGTTTATCAAACGATACGGGGCGGTCTCCTGTATAATGATCGCCTGGATCCCGGGGATCGGGCTCTACGGCACCCCGGTCATCTCCTGGATACTTCGCTGGAAACGCGTGCCTTCCCTCCTCTTCACGACGCTGGGGTTCGTGATCGCGGCCGGTTTCGTGCTTGTGTTCGCGAACCGGATCCAGGACATCGATCACCTGCTCTCCTTCGCCGGGAACGCCGGAGTAGTAATCTTCGTTGTCGCGGGAATGCTCTCGATCGGGTTCTCGATGCCGCGCTCCCGGCTCGTCCTCCCCATAAGGAACCTGCGGCTGTTCGTTCCTGCCCTGGCGGCAAATTTCATCGCCGTGCCCATAGTGGCCTGGCTCCTGGCCGCTGCTGCAGGGCTTTCCGCCGGGATGGGTGCAGGCCTGGTCCTGATGGGGCTGGCGGCCGGGGCCACATTCCTCCCCCGGCTCGACCGGATTGCCCGTGCGGACCCTGACCCTGCGGAAGGTACCGCGGTGATCATGATCGCCGCAAGCATCGTCACCATACCCCTGCTGCTCCCCTTCTTAATCCACGGCGAGGTTGACGCCCTGGATATCGCGGTCCCCCTCGTGCTTCTGCTTGCGATCCCGCTGGGAATCGGCGTGTTCATCCGTTCCCGGTACGAGAACGTCGCGGTGCGGCTGACGGGAACTCTCTCGAAAGTATCCTTCATCGCCATGATTGTGCTCTTTGCGGCGTACTTCCTGAGTTATTACCAGAACCTGCCCGCGATCTTCGTCACCGGTGCGATCCTGGCCCTCATACTGTTTATCGTCGTAGCATTCGTCATCGGGTTCCTGGCCGGGGAAGGCGGAGTGGCGCGGGTGCGCAGGGCATCGGCACTGGGCACCGCCCAGCGGAACCTTGCCGCGGCGTTCGTGGTGGCGGCGATCTCGTGGAGAGACCCCGAGCTCCTGGTCACGGTCCTGGTGACCGGCCTTGCGGGACTGCTCATCCTTGCCGGGCTCGGGAAGTACATGGCCGCGCAGGGGGTCTCTCGGGTGAATGTCGAGGATCCCGGGCCTGGACGGTAACAGGAACCCGGGAATATTCTAATATCCGGCACGCGGTCGATCCCGGCCTGGCACCGGAGGGAGGGGACGGTCCGACATTTTTTCCCCTTACGATCCGTCGGACATCCTGGTCCTTCATTGCAGGTGGAAACGTGTGAATCGGCGGGTCCGTCAACGTCGCCTTTGGGTGTAATAATCGAGGGGGTCTGTAACGCGTCCTCCCCGAAAAAAGAGTTATTCGATCCTGATCTGTTGTTTCAGTTTTTCCGTGGACTTTTTCAGGTGGACCTCCAGGACTCCGTTTTTAAAGGTGGCCGTCGCTCCTTCCTCAGTGACCGGTTCGGGAAGAGGGATCACCCTGCAGACCGATCCGAACCGCCGTTCCTGCATGTAATAGCCCTCTTTCTCCTCTTTCTTCTCCTCTTTCCGCTCATACCCGATCTGCAGTGCCTGCGGGTCGACCAGGTCGAGGGAGATCTCGCCCTTCTCCACGCCGGGCATGATATCCGCCGTCACGATCACCTCGTTATCGTGGGTGGCGACGTCCACGCGGAGTCCTCCCCTGGAGACCGGGGTGAGGTCCGCCGGGGTCTCTCCCGGGAGGAGCATCAGTTCCCCGGGTCCGCCCGTTCGCCCGAACACGTAGTCCATGTATGCCCGCATCTCGTCCAAATCATCATAGATCGAACGATATCGTCTTCTCATCTCTATCACTCCTTTGCCGTGGCGCACCGGGAGGGTACGTCAAGGAAGCATCCGGCAATATAAACTTAAATATTATAAATTTTTCCTCATCAGGGAGATCCTGCCGTTCAGCGCGGAATTTCGGCCGAAGATCTATTATTTCCGGTCGGAAGACCGCGAAAAGGCGGTTCTTCCCAAATAAAAGTGTGAACCATGACCTGCATTTCCCCGGACCCTGGGAGTGCCGGATTTTGAGTGCCCGCCGTTTCGGATCCCGATCCGGTTCCCCGTCACCTATTCTTTTTTATCTCTGCATCCGATCTCTGGGTATGAGTACGAAGCGCCTGTTCATCATCCTGGCACTCGCGGCGGTCCTGTTCACCGGCACCGTCAGCGCCCAGTATACCCTCCAGGACGTGATGGTGACCCCTTCGGGAGAGAACCTGGTCCCTCTCTCTCAGGCAACCACCTCCGCCACGGTCGCAATCATTCCCAGTGGCCCCACGACATTCATCGAGGGCTACACCCTGGTCCTCTCGACGGGGCTCGATGCCGCCCAGTGGAACGTGGTGGTCACGGTCAACGGGATCCAGGCTGCCGTGATCCCGAAAGCGGGGAACATCGTGTACGTGAACGGCTACCTGCTCTCCTATCCCACCGACCGCGATGTTGCAGTGGAAGTCAGGGTCGAGGGAGTCGTGCCCGATTCCCCGGGCGGGACCACCCTGACTATGCTCCAGGTCCAGGAGCTGAACAACCAGGGCCAGCTTGTCGGAGGCTCCACACAGACCGTGACCCGGACGATCGCCGGACCTCCCACCTCCCCTCCGGAGACGATCACCACCGTGGAAACCGTCCCCCACACCGTATCTCCTACCCCGACAAAAGCCGGATTATCCTTTATCCCCGCCATTGCCGGTATAGCAGCGGCGATCATCATCCTGTCGAAGAGGAATATCTAAATACCACCGGTTTTTTTCCGTAAAGGGGGGAGACACCTGTGTCTTCCCGCAACTCGGAATACACCCCGCATTTTCCGGATGCGGGGGGACCTGGAGCAGGGGGGAGGGCGGTATGGAGCATGTTCCCCCGGTTCGGACCGTATACCACCGTTTATGAGTTTTCAGGATGGCCTTGTTTCAAAGCCCGGGGATCCTGCGGGTGAGCTCGGCCCAGTCGTCGTTGCCGATGGCGGTATGAATGACTTCCTTCATCGAGATGAAGAGGGGGGGAGGCAGCGCCACCTGCCAGATCCTGGTCATGGTCTCCCGGTCAGTGGCCGAGACCAGGGGGTAGAGCCAGGCAGTAAGGTCGGCGAAACGCTCCTTCGGGACCTGTCCGGCCATTACGTTCATGGCCTGTACCTGTTCGGGAAGCGGGATCCGTTCCCGGAAGATTCGGTAGAGATGCGAATCCTCCTTGCCTAGGTGCATGAAAAGGTGGAACCGGAACGCTGCGGTGGCCCGGGCAGTTTCCAGGGAATCGCGGGCCGAATACGCCCGGTCGAGCCCGGCATATGCCGCGTCCAGCCCGTGGTGGTCTTTTAAGTACGATTCTGCAACAAGGGGGGCAACCTTCTCGACGGCGGGGAAGACCGCCAGCTCTTCTCCCTTTGCGTGCCAGTCGAGCACCTCGTTGAGGAATTTATACCGCCCGATGGTATGGTCACGACCTGCAGTTCCCCGGGCAGCGTCAAGCGCCGCCGAATCGATCTGTGACAGGTCGTTCCGGAACGCATTGTGAATCACCCGGATCCCGTCTACCGGTTCTGCCATGTGGGACTCATCCGTCCGGAGGGTTAAAAAGGTTGGGGCAGTTCATTCGGGTTTCGGGGTAGCCCTGAGCACCAGGATGGTAAGGTCGTCGTATTGCGGCGCTCCGGCGATGAACTCTCCGATCGCCTCCTGGATCTTCGCGAGGACACCGGCCGCGGTGAGATCGTGGTGCTGCCGGATTACCGCGACCAGGCGGTCCTCACCGAACTGCCCATGGGCTGCGTCTTCCGCCTCGACCACCCCGTCGGTATAGAAGACCAGGAGGTCGCCCGGGTCGAGGGTCACCGCCGCCTGGGTGTATATGGCGTCCTCGTCCACTCCGAGCGCCATTCCCGTGGGAGAGAGGGGGATGATCTCCCCGGTCGAGTCCCGGTAGTGGAGCGGGGGGTTGTGGCCGGCGTTCCCGTAGGTGAACTCACGGGCCCGGTGGTCGAGGATCCCGAGCACCAGGGTGACGAACATCCCCTGGTCGGCATCCGCGGAGATCATCCGGTTCGCATCCGTCACCGCCGCTGCCACCGGTTCCTTCATCCGGGCGCTGGTCCGGACGGTCGTCCGGGAGAGCACCATGAACAGGGCGGCGGGAACCCCCTTCCCGGCCACGTCCGCGATGACCAGGCCCGTCCGTTCCTTTCCGAGGTCGATGATGTCGTAGAAGTCTCCGCCCACTTCCCGGGCGGGGGTGCTCACCGCGGCGATATCGAACCCCTCGATCCGGGGCACTTTCCGGGGCAGGAACGAGAGCTGGATGTGGGAGGCGATCCGGAGCTCGGCCTTCTCCCGCTCGAGAGCTTCCGAATACTCCCTGATCCGCTGGATCATGATGGTGATGCTGTTCTCGAGCATGGTGAACTCGGGGTTCTCCATCCCCCGGATGGGATGGTCGAGGTCGCCGCGGGCGATGGTGTCCACGTCCTCGATGATCTCCCGGATCGGCCGGGTGAGCATCCGGGCGGTACCATAGGCCAGGACCACCCCCATCCCCACCGCGATTAGGGCTACCAGGAAGTGCAGGACAAGTATCTGATGGAGCTCTGCCTCGAGGAGGGCTCCGGAATTGACCATCTCGATGACCAGGCTCGGGTCGGAAGCCGCGGCAGGGTCTTTTAAGTCGGCGAAGAGGTAGGTCGTGACGGTCCCCCCGGCAGGGTCGGCGACGGAGAAGGTCTGCCTCGTGGCAAGCGCCCTGTCGATCCCCGGGTCCTCGACCAGGGTGCCGTTCGTCCCCGTGGGGACTGAGACGAGAACCCTGTTGGTGTCGACGATCCGGACCGAGACCAGGTTGGGGTCGAGCTGGAGAGTCCGTTCGGCAATCGTCGCGTAGGAGAGATCGGTCCTTTCCTGGAAGAACGCGTCCGATTCAAGGCCCATCTCCAGGAGGTAGCGGTGGTCGGGCGTGGGGAAGTAAGCGAACTTGCGGAGCGTCCCGGTCACCGTGCCCTCTTCCGTGCTGGGAATCGAACGGACCACCCGGTCCGCGGCAAAACTTGACCCTTCCCGAAGGCGGGTGATGGACTGGTAATAGTCGGGATACTGCTGGAAGTCGAGCCCCATTACCGCCGGGACCGTAGAGGCGACGATCACCCCGGACTCGTTGATCGCGTAGAGGTCGAGGGTGCCGGAAAACCCGGGCTGGAGGGTGGATTTGAGTGCGGTGAGATTGATCGCCGCGATATCCCCGCCGGATGCGTCGTACGCATCCAGGTAGAGGGGAAAGGCGTCCTGCATCTGCCGGTTGAGGGTGCTGTCGTAGAGCCGGAGCCCGGTATCGACCAGTTTGACCGATTCGAGGACGTTTTCCTCGATATATGCCTGGAGGTTCTCGTTCTGGGTGATCAGCTGGTCCCTGGTGCTCACATAGGAGACTGTGGTGAGAAATGCCGCGACCGCGATGATGATGATCACGATGAAGACCGTGAGGTAGGCACGGAGCGAGAGGCGTTCCAGCGAGAGAGAGGACCGGCGGGGCATGATGGTAGTTACGAATGCGACGAAAGAGTCGTGATCCCTACCAGGAACTTGGTAAAGGGCCCTGATAAATGGTGGGAGTCGGGACCGGGTGCAGGTGCCGGGTCCCTCCCCCCGGGAGTACCTGTTCGCGACAACCCGGCAACTGCCCGGAAACCGCCGGGAAACCCTCTGCGAACGGGTAACTATTTCTCCTCGGCCCGAACTTTTCCTTCTATACAGGAAGGGCTGATGCGAACATGGAGACGATGATCGCCACGGAAGGGCTCACCAGGACCTTCGGTTCCACCGTCGCGGTGGACCATGTGAGCCTCTCGGTGAAGAAAGGGGAACTCTACGGGCTGCTGGGCCCGAACGGCTCGGGGAAGACCACCATGATCCGGATGCTCACCGGCCAGATCCGCCCGACCGGGGGTTTTGCGACAGTGTTCGGGCTCGACCCCGGAAAGGACCCGGTCGGGGTGCGGGCCCGGGTGGGGATCATCCCCGAGCAGGAGACGCCGCCCAGTTTCCTCACCGCCGAAGAGTATCTCCGTTTCGTGGGGAGCGTGAGAAAGATCGGGGATATCGGGGCGGTGGCCGACTGGTGGTTCGATTTCCTGGAGTTTTCGGATAAAAAAGACGTGCTCTGCAGGGACCTCTCCCGGGGAACGCGGCAGAAACTGATGTTCTCCCAGGCCTTCCTCCACCGTCCTGAACTGGCCCTGATCGACGAGCCGCTGATCAACTTCGACCCGGTGATGCAGGAGAAGGTGAAAGGGTACCTCTCGGAATACGTGGAGAAGGGCGGCACGGTCTTTATTTCAACCCACATCCTGGAGATCGCGGAGGAGATCTGCACCGCGTTTGCCATCCTCCACCAGGGAAGGCTGATCCACACAGGGACCGTGCGCGAGCTCCGGGACCGCGAACAGCACCTGAACGAGTTTTTCCTCTCCCTGGTGAGGAAGGAGTCGCATGTTTGAGCTCTTCGTCGCGATGGTCAGGGAGGAGTGGCGTCTCCACGCAACGCTCTTCGGGAACTCCAGTTTCGCCCTCTTTCCGGTCCTGATCTTCGCCATCGCCTTCATGGGGTCGTTCCTTCTCCCCATCTTCCGGGCGGTCATCCCGCCCGGGACCCTCGCGACGCTCGCATTCGCCCTTTTCGCTCTCCTGGGCCTGATGGTCGGGGCGTTCGGGCTTCTGGGGAAAGAGGTGATGAACCGCAGGTTCGGCCAGGTGAGCCTGATCGCGTATTCCTCCCGGAGCCTCCCCCTCTCCGAGCGGCACATCTTTTCCACGTTCATCGTCAAGGACGTGGTCTATTACTTCATCCTCTGGATCCTCCCCTTCGTCATCGGGTTCGGTGCCGCCTCGCCGTTCATCGGCGTATCGCCGGGGACCCCCTTCGTTCTCGCGCTCACCCTCTCCCTCTCCTTCCTGACCGGGCTCTCCTTTGCATTCTTTTTCTCCACGCTTTACGCGTGGTCCAGGTGGCTGCTGGCGGCGGCGGCAGTCGTGCTGCTCGCAGGTGCGGCTGCGGTCTATACCGGGGGATACCATGACCCGGGGAGCCTCTACCCACCGCTCCGGCTCTTTTTGCAGTTCACGGCCTCCTGGCTGGTCGTCTCGCTCCTCGTGATACTCGTGCCGTTCGCGGTCTCCATCGCCGCCATCACTACCGAATATCATGAGGCACAGAAACGGTTCCGCGACCGGTTCACTTCCCTGCAGGCCCGCCTCGGATTTTTCCGATCCCCTGCGCTCACCGCGAAAGACTTAATCGACCTCTCCCGGAGCGGCGGCGGTGTCGGACAGACGATCTTCTCGTTCCTCCTCCCCCTGGGCCTGATCTGGCTGTTCCTCTCCCTCCTCTCGGCCCTGATACCCGGGCCGGGAGTCTTCCTGGTCTTCTCACTGCTCACCGGTGTAGTGGCGTCCACCATGTATACCTGGATCACCGAGTTCGACACCTTCTCCACCTACGCGTTCCTCCCCCTCGACGCCGGCTCGGTGATGCGGAGCAAGGTGACCACGTTTACCGTCATGCAGGCGATCCCGGTCGCGTTCCTGTCATTGGTGGCAATGGGATCGGGGCAGGTGCTCTATCTCGTCCCCGGGCTGGTCCTCTGCCTGGGGGTCTCGTTTTACGCCCTCGCGGTCATCACCTGGCTCGCAGGGCTCTCCCCGAACGTGCTGATCTATAATCCCAGGGTGCTGGGGCTGTTCTTCCTCGCGCTTTCGCCTGTGCTGCTCGTCCTGATCGCGCTCTCGTTTGCAAACCCGCTCTGGGCGTTCTCGGCCGTAGTACTCGCGGTCCCCGTGCTGTTCCTTTTGCCCCGGAGCGAACGGAAATGGAACTCGTGGGAGCATACGACCTATTGAATGTCGGAACACGGGAAGGAGTCTCCCGGGCGACGCGACAGCCCGGCCTGAACCTGGGAAAGAAAGGGGGGTATAAACCGCCTCTCCGTGCCGGGAATCCGGGAATTTCTCTCGGACTGCAGAATACCCAGCACCCGGGGGGGCACTCCCGGAGGCTAAGGACCGCCGGAAAGAGTTCTCCATACAAAGAGAACCTTTCCGGTCATGCGTCGCGCCCGCAGGTCAGGCGATATCCCGGAGGTACTTCTCCAGGACCCCGGCGAGGCGGGTGATACCGGTCCGGATCGTCTCCGGGTCCGCGTTGGAGAAGTTGAGCCGGACCCCCCGGTCCCCGTTTCCATCGGTGTAGAACGGCGTCCCGGGGAGGATCGCCACCTTCTCCTCCAGGGCCCTTCTCCAGAGCTCCATCGACGACACCCCCGGGGGAAGGGTGAGCCAGACGAACATCCCTCCGGCCGGCCGGGTGAAGGTGACCTCGCGCGGGAACAGTTCCTCCATGAGGGAGACCATGAGAGTGCACCGGGCGGCATATGCCCGGTTGATCTCCCTGATATGGGCGTCGATATCCTGCTCCTCCAGGTACCGGGCGAGGACCAGCTGGGAGAAGATGCTGGTGTGAAGGTCGGAGGCCTGCTTGGCCGTAATCGCCATCTCGATGATCTCCTTCGGGGCGCACATCCACCCCAGGCGGAGGCCCGGGGCCACGATCTTGGAGAACGTCCCGCAGAGCACGGTCCGGTCCGGAAGGTCGCACTTCAGGGGCCGGAGCGCCTTCCCGTCGAACCGGATCTCCCCGTACGCGTCGTCCTCTACCACCAGGGTCTCTTCCCCTGAGAGCAGGCCTACGACCTCTTTCCTCCTCCCCGGGGAATAGGTGATCCCCGAAGGGTTCTGGGAGTTGGGGATGCAATAGAAGAAGACCGGCCGGTCTTCCCGGACCACCCGGGCAAGGGCCGCCGTGTCCGGGCCGTCCGGCTCCAGGGAGACCGGGCAAAACCTGGGCATGGACTGGGAGAACGCCTGGATTGCGCCAAGATACCCGGGTGCCTCGATCCCCACCGGGTCCCCTTCGTTGAGGAAGATCCTGCCCACGAGGTCCAGGGTCTGCTGCGACCCGTTGGTGATCAGGATCTCCTCGGGGGAGACCTCGAGGGAGTATCTCCTCGCATACCTGTCGGCGATCCACCTCCGGAGCGGCAGACAGCCCTCGGTGGTGGAATACTGCAGCGCGGACCGCCCCTCCTTCCGGAGCACCTCTCCCGTGGCCAGGGCTACTCCCCCGGCATCCAGGAATGCAGGGCTGGGGAGCCCGCCCGCAAAAGAGATGATATCCGGCTTCTCGGTGACCTTGAGGATCTCCCGGATAAAGGACCGGGGCGTGGCCCGGATCCTCCGGGAGAAGTGATAGGGAGCTGGTGTTGCCATTCTTTTCGCCTTCTGATACGAACTAAAAGGTTGAGCGGGGGAGCTGATGAATCTATCATGATTAATCGGTATAAATCCCCTGGAGTCCTCGTGGCGCTCTGTGTGTTAATCCGACCTCATTCCACTCTTCCAGGGAAAAAAGGGCAAACCGGTGTGAGCGCCCTCGACTTCCTTTCCTGCATTACACGGTCAGGCGATGAAGGTCTGTCACGCGAGGAGCGTGGGGATGTAGTTCGAAATAAGAGATAGTTCGGGATGAATGCGGTCCGCCTTACCGGGACCTTTCCACCGTGTCCCGGCCATCCGGACCGGAGCAAAACTCCTGCATGATCCGGAGCGCGCAGAATGAACCGCACATAGTGCAGGGGTCTCCGTCGGGGTTCGCGATGCAGGCTTTCTCGTGGTCCAGGGCGAGTGCAGCCTGGCCTTTCCAGTCAAGCGCCGCCCGCCGGATCGCAAGCGCCTCATCCCGGTCGTCCCTGCCGTACTTGATCAGGTCCCCGATATGGGCGGCGATCAGGAACGCCGCGAGGCCTTCCCGTACCTGGGCGGGGGTGGGCAGGCCCATGTGCTCCGCCGGGGTGATGTAACAGAGATAGTCGGCTCCCGCCCCGGAGGCGAGCGCCGCCCCCACGCACCCGGCGATATGGTCGTTCCCCATGGCGATATCGGTGGGGAGCGGTCCTGCGACGAAGAGGGGGAACCCGCTTTTTTTCTTATAGTCACTGATATATCCCGGGATCCTTCGGGGATGCACGTGCCCGCCGACCCCCTCGAGGATCACCTGGACCCCCGCTTCATGAGCCCGTCGTGCCAGGGCGACATTCTCCCGCATCTCCATGACCTGGGGGCGGTCCCGGGCATCGTGGATGCACCCGCTCCGCATGGTGTTCCCGAGAGAGAGCACGATATCGTGCCGGTGCAGGATATCGAGCAGTTCATCGAAACGTGCGAGGTAAGGGTTCTCACACCCCCGGAGGACCATGTGGGCGGCCATCATCGACCCGCCCTTGGACACCACGCCCATGATGCGGGGCGAGCGGCGGACCCCATCGAGGAGCTTCCCGGAGACGAGGTGCAGGACAAAGGAACTGATCCCCTCCTCTGCCTGCCGCCTGAGGTTCCCGAAGAGGTCCTCGTCGCTCAGGTGTTCGAGCCCTGTCTCGGCGACCGCCTGGTAGGTGGGGACGGTGGTGAGGGGCAGGGCGGTCGCGGCAAGGATCCGGCTCCTCATCAGGGTGATGTCCCCTCCCATGGAGAGGTCGCTGATGGTATGCGCCCCGAGGGATTCTGCAATCCGGGCTTTCTCCACCTCGTCTTCCGGGTTGCAGCAGGCGGGGGAGGTCCCGATGTTCGCGTTCACCTTGGTGGACAGGCCGTCACCGATACCGAGGGATACATCCCCCCGTTTCATAATCACTACCCGGCCTTCGGCCACGCTCCGGGAGAGCTCCCCGGGGTCCCTCCCTTCTGATGCGGCGACCCGCCGCACCGCGTCAGTGATCGTTCCCGCCTGCGCCGCTTCGATCTCCGTGATCATGGTTCTACGGTACGTATTGGGTGGCACGGTTCATCATGGTGCGGTGAAAGTGATGAGAAAAGACGAACTCCACGGTTCCTATCCCCCCGGGGTGGACCCGTCTCCCACCCGGCGCGGATGCGCTAGTTTCATCCTCTGGGCGATGTGATACCCGGAAATGACCTGCACGGTCTCCCCGAATGCCGCATCGAGGGCAGGTTCCCCGGTGTCCACGAAGAGGACCGGGGTGGCGGCGAGTTTATGCGGGGTGGCAATCACGATCACGTTCCCGACCCCGATCCTCCGGAGCACCGCGGGGCTGACCTGCTGGGTCCCCCTCCCGAGCACCGAGCCCTGGGCCCCGAGCACCGATATCACCAGACGGGCGGGGCCGGGTCCTGCGAGCAGGGCCCGCATTCCCCGTTCGTTCAGGTCCCTGCCCACCAATCTGCCTGATTTCACCGCGTCGAACCCGAGCAGGGTCTTTTCCACCCCGAGCTCCCTCGCGACCTCTCCCGTAGTGGTGCCAGGGCCCAGAATATACACGGTCTCCGGGGTCCCCAGGATCACCTCGGCGATGAACCTGGCGATTTCGTGCCGCGCACGGTCCTCGTCCTGGTCGATGAAGACCCTTTTGGCCCCCTGCACCAGCCCGGGGAGGTAGGGGCTCCGGGCGTACCCGATCAACCGGGTGCGGAGCGCCCCTTCCCGGTAGGCCTCCTCGTCCACGTCCATCACCTCCGCGTCACGGAGGTGGAGCGAGGCCGGGTCGTGGATCAGGATCTCCGCCGCAGCCTCCGGCGTGAGCGCGAAGACCGCGGAGAACATCTTCACCCCGGCGGGGATCCCGAGGATGGGGACCGTGTCCCCCGTTACCTCGTAGATATCTCGTGCAGTGCCGTCGCCCCCGCAGAAGAGGACCAGGTCCGCGCCCTCCGCGACGAACACCCGGCAGGCAGCGAGGGTGTCCTCGCGGGATGTCCCCGGCGGGGGGGTGTATACCACTCGAAACGCGGCGATACCGGCCTCCCGAAGCGAATCCTCTCCCATCGGCCCCGCACAGGTGAGGAACTCGTAAGGGGAGCCACGGAGGCGCCCCAGCACCTCCGCAGCCCTCGCACCCGCCCGGGGGACTGCCCCGCGGGCACGCGCTTCCTCGACCAGCCCGTCGGTTCCCTTCAGTCCCACGGCCCCTCCCATCCCGGCCACAGGATTTACCAGGAATCCGATCCGGCGTATCATCAGGAAGAGTAGGGGAGCCGGAGGACTTGTGGTTGCTGGTCTGGCGGACGTGGGCACCGGCCGGCGGGCTTCATTGTGATTGGGACCCGGCTCCCGCAATGCGGCGGTGCGTGTGGCGGACCTATAACAGGTCGGGCATATCCCTCGGGGCGTCACATCGGCGGGGCGGAGTCCCGGAAGCTTCATAAATTATCGTTTTTTCCTGAACTACCTCTGTCGAAGCCCTGAGAATATGATCATACATGAGGGAGATCGAGGACGTCAACAGAGCCCTTTATTGTAAAGATTTTCCGGAAAAAAACGAAAGGAAAGGTTACTGTTAACGAGAGGTGTGGAGGGGCGTTCACACCTTCGGGAGCCTTCCAAGGGCCTCCTTGATCAATGCGTCGGGATACTCGTAGTCCACCAGCTGCCCCGCGTAGAATGCGTCGTAGGCGGACATGTCGAAGTTCCCGTGTCCCGAGCAGTTGAAGAGAATGGTCTTCGCCTCTCCGGTCTCCCTGCATTTCAGGGCGCAGTCGATCGCTGCCTTCACCGCGTGGGAGGTCTCCGGTGCAACGATGATCCCCTCCGTCCGGGCGAAGGTCTGGGCCGCTTCAAAAACCTCGCTCTGGTGGTAGGAGACCGCCCGCATCACCCCGTCGTGCACGAGCTTGGAGACGATGGGCGAGTCGCCGTGGTACCGGAGCCCCCCCGCATGGATCGAGGGCGGGACGAAATCGTGGCCCAGGGTGAACATCTTCATGAGCGGGGTCAGCCCGGCGACGTCGCCGAAGTCATAGGTATAGAGCCCCTTCGTAAGGGTCGGGCACGACGCGGGTTCCACTCCCACGATGTCCACTCCGGGATGCTTCCCGGTCATCTTGTCCCCGGCGAAGGGGAACGATATCCCGGCGAAATTGGACCCCCCGCCCACGCACCCGATCACCACGTCGGGGTAATCGTCCACCATGGCGAGCTGCTCCCTGCTTTCCAGACCGATGACCGTCTGGTGGAGACAGACGTGATTGAGCACCGACCCGAGGGCGTAGTTGGTGTTGGCATGGGTGGCCGCGTCCTCCACCGCCTCCGAGATTGCGATGCCGAGGCTCCCCGGGGTGTCCGGGTCCTTTGCGAGCACCGCTTTTCCGGAGTTCGTCTTGGTGCTCGGGCTGGGGATGCACTCGGCCCCCCATACCTGCATCATCGACTTCCGGTAGGGTTTCTGGGTGTAGCTCGACCGGACCATGTAGACCGTGCAGTCCAGCCCGTAGAGCATGGTGGCGAACGCGAGCGCCGAACCCCACTGGCCTGCTCCCGTCTCGGTGGCGATCCGTTCCACCCCCGCTTTCATGTTGTAATACGCCTGGGCGACCGAAGTGTTGGGCTTGTGGCTCCCGGCCGGGCTCACCCCTTCCCACTTGTAGTAGATCTTCGCCGGGGTCTTCAGGTGTTTTTCCAGCCGGGTCGCACGGTAGAGTGGGCTCGGCCTCCAGAGCCGGAGCACGTCCCGCACATCCTCCGGGATGTCGATCATCCTCTTGTCGCTCATTTCCTGCCGGATCAATTCCATAGGAAAGATAGGGGTGAGATCGTCCGGAACCAGGGGCTTGTGAGTCCCCGGGTGGAGCGGAGGGTCCATGGGAGAGGGAAGGTCGGTGAGGATGTTGTACCACTGACGGGGCATCTGGTCCTCATCGAGGAGAATCTTGGTCTTGGGTTGCATGAAGTTACATTATTCTGTACAAATAAATACATTGTTGTCGTTATATGTTGATTCAAGGCGGCATGGGGATAACGCCTTCACTGGAAAATTCCCGTAAAAAATAATGTTTTTTTTATGAGGAGAGGCTTTTTACCGCCTCTTCCACCGTTGCAGAGACCGAGAAGAGCCGGGAGAACCCGGTCATATCGAAGACCTCTTTTACGAACGGCTGCATCCCTGCAAGCCGCATCTCCCCGCCCAGGGAACGGACCTTCTTCAGGGAGGCCAGCAGCACCCGGAGGCCTGCACTGCTCATATATTCCACGCCGGAGAGGTCCACCACGATCTTCTTCACCCCACGCTCCAGGGGGGCGTTGATCGCCGCCTCCATACCGGGAGCCGAGCTCGCATCGATCCTCCCTTCAACCTTCACCACTTCAACCTGGTCCGCCATCAAAATCCCTTGTGCTATGGTAGGTTAGTCCGCGACCGTTAAAGAGGTTACAGGGGGGGAGCGTGGAAGATCATCCGGAACATCCCTCCCTCCGGGCACGGCTCCACCTCGAGCCGTGCACCCGCAAGCCCGGCGAGCCTGGTCCCGAATCGGAGGGGCGTGGGCCCGAGGGCGGAGCCCCCCGTCCAGGCAGCCCGGAGTTCTCCGCCCTCCGGGAGGAGCGCGCTCGTGAAGGTAACGGATTTCATTCCCGAAGAGACCAGCTTCTCCAGCAGATAGGCCATGGTCTCCCCGAACCGCTCCCGGTCCATCTCCGCCGGGATCATACCCGGGGCCGGGGTGAACCGCAGGGACACCCCCTCGAAGATGTTCACCGACGCGATCCTCACCACCAGGGCCCGGACGAACTGCGCTTCGTCCTCCACGTCGAGGATGTCCTCCTCCCCGTAGGCGGGGCCCGAGAGTTCGGTAAGAACCGCTTCCAGCACCTCGTTCAGGTCGGCAGGAATAAGGGTCGTCCGGGGGCGGTACCCCCGGAACCTCGCCCCGTAGTCCTCGAGGAGTCTGCCCGCCCGGCGGGCGAGCGAGAGGTCGAGTACCTCGGAGAGCGTCTCCTCCTGGTAGATGCGGTTCAGCTTGGAGACGATCTGCCCTGCTTTCAATGCCAGGTGGAGCTCCGCGATGTTCCCTTCGTGCAGGTCCCGGGAGAATGAGTTGAAATCGGCGATCAGTTCGTCCACCAGGTCGGCGTTGATCAGGCCCCTGAGCCGGTCCGCCTCGCCGCTTTCCTCGATCTCGTCGAGCACGTGGGCCACGTACACCAGCCTGCCGGCGATGACCGTGAAGAGGCGCTCGACTTCGGCCATCAGCTCCTGGCCATATCCTGCGGTCTCGCTCACCCACTCCGCATCGATCATGTCGATCCCCGAGAGGGACATCGTCTCGCGCCGCATCCCGGACAGGGCCCGGATCATAGTGGGGGTATCGAGCGCATTCCCGTGACCAGGCAGGAAGGTGGTCACTCCTCCCTGCGCGATGAACCCTGTCACCCTGTCGATGGAGGTCACCAGTTCCCCTGCCGACCAGCCGTAAATGCCGGCGATGACCGGGGCGGTGCCGAAGAGAAGGTCCCCGATGATGAAGAACTCCCCGGCCCTGATACAGACGCTGTCCGGGGAATGGCCCGGGGTATGGAAGAACTCGAGGGTGTCCCCTCCTCCCAGGGGGAGCACCTGGCGGGGGAACGAGTCATCGTTCTCCAGGATGACCGGGTCGCAGCAGGTGATGATCCGCTCCCCGCACATGGCGTACTCCCGGTCTCCCTCCTCGGAGATTACGAGACGTATATCCACCGAGACACCGTCCGGGAGCTCGACATGGAGCATGTCCGCGATGGTTGCCGCCCGGTTTTTCAGGGCCAGCGCCTCCGCTCCCGAGTCCTGGACCGCCACCGCCATCCGGGGCAGGGCGCGGAGACGGGGGTTGAAGAGGAGTTCACGGCAGTGATCGAGGTGGATGTGGGTCAGGCAGACCAGGACCGGCCGGTCATTCTCCTCCCGGAGGCGGGCGATCTCCTCAAGCAGGACCTCGGTCTGGGGTTCCAGGCCGCCCGGGTCGATGAGGATGATGAAACGCTCCGAGGAGATGAGGTAGGAATTCGAGGAGTTGATGTCCACTTTCCGGATGTAGGGATAGAGCTTGAGCCCCTTCGTCCCGGGTACCTTCTGCCATACCTGGTGTTCGATCTTCATCCCGTCCCTTCTGCTGCCCGGGACCTGCCGGCATTTTCGGCCCGGGCGCGTGCTTGAAGAGTTATATCCCTCATGGTACTAATAATCAGGAGAATGTTCCCCGGAGAGGAGATCCCAAAAGACAAGACGCCCGTTCCCGCCGCGGTCCCCGACCAGTGGAACTACCTGCTCTCCGGGATATGGAGCCAGGTGGCGCACCTGGTGATCAGGTTCGACGAGCCGCTCGCGTGGGAGCGGCTCAACAAAGCGGCCGGGTGTCTCCTCCTCGCAGAGCCCCTCGCGGGCTCCCGGTTCGTTGAGGGCGAAGTTCCCGTCTTCCTGCCCGGAGAGTACCGGGAACGCGCCGGTACACTGGTCTCGCTCCCGCCGGGTGAAGGAGATCTCGAACTGGCCCTGGCCGCTCCCGGCCCCGATGCCGCGGAAGGTCCCATGGTCCGTATCACCCGGATCGGTCCGGGATCCGATACCCTGGTCCTCTCCGTGAACCATACGCTCTGCGACGCCAGGGGGATGAAATACCTGGCGGGGCTGCTCGCCCGGTTTTACCGGGAACCGGAACGCCCTATCCCCGATCCCGACCCGGGTTCCCGCGGTTTTTCCGGATTGTTCGACCGTTTCGACCCGGATACATTGCAGCTGGCACGACGGGCCGCAGGAGAGACGACCCGGGTCTGGGGGGTCCCTATGGGGAAGACACGGGGTGGCACGAGGTTCGTCTCAAGGACGCTCGAGAGGGATCTGTTCCATCCGGTGCGGAAATGGTGCAAAGGCAGGGGGTTTACCCTCAACGACCTGTTTCTCGCCGCGTATTTCCACGCTCTCTCGCCTTTTTACGGCGATGCCCCCGGGCCCCTCCCCGTACTCTGTGCCATGGACCTCCGCCAGCTCGCCCCCGGGGCCATGGCCGAATGCGCCAACGGGTCGGTGGCATTCGAGGTCGGGATACCCCGGGGCTTGGCCGGAGAATCACTCGTAGCCGCGGTCAATTCCGGGATGGCAGCCCATAAAGCGGATCGAACCGGCCTCGGAGTTGCGATGCGCCAGGTGGAGGAGTTCGCCGAAGGTTTCTATGCGGTCAGGACCCGGCTGCGGGACCTTGAAATTTCGAGTGAGGAGGGCAACGAAAAGATGAATCCTTTCTTCTCCAATACCGGAATACTGTCCGAGGAACTCCTTGATTTTGGCGAACCGGTAGTCCGTGACGCCTGGATCCTTCCTCCGGTGGAATATCCTCCCGGCTTCGGGCTGGCGGTCAGCACATTCTCGGAGAGGATCACCTTCTCCGCGGGAATATGTTCCGATTCGCTGCAGGGATCGCAGGCTCTGGCCATCCTCTCCCGGATGGAAGCGTTCATCCGGGACGTCACAGGGACGGGTTAGGGTGGGTAAGATCACTTCCGGCCTTCGACCTCTTCGATCTTTATTACTTCTCCGCAGTTGGGGCAGACGATCTCGCCGCTTCCCATCTGCTTCTCCTCTTTCTCCTTTCGCAGTTCGGCCACGAACCCGGATGCGAGGATACCCGCAGGAAGGGCGAAGAGTGCGATACCGCTGATGGCCACCACGCTCCCGATCAGTTTCCCGAGCGGGGTCACCGGCACGATATCACCGTATCCCACGGTGGAGAGGGTCTCTACCCCCCACCACATCGAAGCGAGGATGCTGGTGAACTTGGTGGGCTGGGCGGCATGCTCGGCATAATACATCAGGCTCGAAGAGAGTATGAGGACCAGGAAGAGGAAGAAAAAGGCTACCGAGAGCTCTTCCTTCTTCACTCTGACCACCTTCGCCATGGTATCCAGGGCCGGGGTATAATGCCCCAGTTTCAGGATCCACAGGATCCTCGAGAACCTTACCAGGAATGCGATATCCGGGTTCGATATGAAGAACACGGTGTAAAACGGGACGAGGGTGACCAGGTCGATGAGCGCCAGGGGTGTCGCCGCGTAACGGAGCCTGCCCCACCGGGACCCTGCATAGGCCGGGTTTTCGACGCAGACCCACAATCGCAGGATGTACTCGAGAGAGAAAATCCCCACCGAAAAGATGGTCAGGGTGGAAAAAAACGGGAAATATTCCTGGAAATACGTGGGATCGGTCTCGAGCACCGCCGCCCCCACGTTCACCGCGATCAGCACCGAGAAGAAGATGGCGGCCCACTTCCCCCTCCCTTTCCCGATGTGAGGTCCTTCCAGGATCTCGTAGACTTCGTGGCGTATCGTGTTCGTCATACTCTTTCGCCCTGTGGTTACTCCCCGTACGCACTGAATTTTCCGCAAATCCCATAAATGGACCGGTCCGGCCTCATGGCGACCGTGAAGCGGAGAGAGGCACGATCCTTGCCTCCTTTGTGAGGGTATCGAAGAGGGCGCAGGTGGGTTCGCCGGTGAGATACCCGCATATCTCTCCCGGATTGATCACCAGCGTCCTTCCCCTGCGGGATATTTCCGACCGGTGGGTATGGCCGTGCACCACAAGGTCGAAGAACCCGCTCTCCACCAGGTCGTGCAGGAGTGCGGCCTCATGACCGTGGAGAAGAGCGACTTTCAGGCCGTCCGGGTCCAGTTCACAGAAATTCCCCCTGATTTCGATGTTCCGGAATTCACCGCAGCGTGCGGTGAGCAGTCCACGGTCCCCGTCGTTGTTCCCGAATACCCCGATTACCGGGGCGGTGCACCGGGCAAACTCGGGAATCACGAAGGGTGCGATGTAATCCCCGGTGTGGAGCACCAGGTCCACCCCCTCGGCGTTTAAGAAGGCCACCGTCCGGATGACGTTGTGAAGGTGGTCGTGACTGTCCCCGACAATTCCGATCCGCATCTCCTGCTCCTCCGATACCCGATCTGGGAGGCCGGGAATAAAAGCGTTGGCCATGACCGATCACGCGCAACATTTATCTCCCGGATTCTCATATGGCACACAAACCCGCGAGGTGTAACAGGTGACGGAACAGGCCGGAATGAACACAGGCGAAGGCGAGAACGAGGCTATCCTCTCGGCGATCACCGCGGCGATGAAGACCTGCGATTCCCGTACCCGCAGGAACCTTGTCGACCGGGTGGTCGCACGACTCTTTACCGACCCCGGGTTTGCCCGGAGATTCGTGGACGCCGGCGGGGTCGCATTCCTCGTCCAGGGACTCGACGACCCCGACGAGAAAATTCGGCTCCACACGATCCATGCCCTTTCCCGCCTGGCGGTCCAGGGTTTCGGGGATGAGCTCCGGCAGGCAGGTGCCGCCGCTCCCCTGGCGATCCTCAAGGGTTCCGACCCGTACGAGGCGGTCAGGGATATGGCAGGCCACACCCTGCAGCAGATCCTGTAACCGGGGCTCACCCTGCCGGTGAGGGTACATTGAGAAGAAGGTGAAGGATATGGCAAAGAACACACTGGAATCCGAGATGCTCACCCGGAATATCCGCCTCATGTCGAGCGAGGATGAGGAGGAACGGTTGAACGCGGTGGAGGCGCTGGTCACCAGCACCTGGGACCCCGCCTGGTCCCCGAAGATGCTTATCGACGGCGGCGGACTCCCCGCGGTGGCGAGCTGCCTCTCTGCCGGGAGCCCCCGCGTACGGGGGGCCGCGGTGGCGCTCCTCAGGGCCCTGGTGGAACGTGGCGAGGCAGAGGCGGTCGCGGTGAATAACGTGGTCCCGGTGCTGGAGCGATTGCGGGACGACCCCGACGAGATCGTGAAGACCCGGGCCGCCCTCCTCCTGGAACTGCTCCGGTCGAAGGGGTGCTTCTAGGAACTAAATTTTATTTAACGTTTCTAAAAACCTGTTTTTCGTTGCTTTCCCGGGCTACGCCTCCCATTTACCCTGGGCCACAGGTGCGGCTCTCCGACAATTAATGGTTTAACCTGACTGATTTCGTTCAATATCAAATAATTAAAAAAGATCCTGGACCCACGACAGTTCAGGCATATCCTGTCGGGGCGCCGCAGCGGCGGGGCTGAGCCCCTGGAGCGTCATATACCTTAAAAAACGCCAAAAATCATTTCATTTTGGTAATTCCTGCTGATTTTACACAATTTTCTTTGTCAGTCCACTCAAAAGAGTGCGTAAGGAATTCCCCGGAGGAAAAAAGGAAAGATCTATCCGGCAAGGATTCCCCTTATCTTCTCCGCCGTTTCCCCGGCCGATTCGTTGAGCGGGACTATCTCCACCTCATCCGATGAGGCTGCCCCGACCCCCAACCCCGCGGCGGTCTCGATCTGCTCCTGGGAAAAGACGCTCCCCTTCGTCACCTCGCGGGTAGTCCCGTAGAACCGGAGGAGTGAGACGCCCACCGCATCCACCGCCACACGGTCGGTCGAGGCAAGCAGCAGCCCGGGGGCGACCCGCTCCCCCTGTTCGGGGCCTCCCCTGACAAAGGCCTCCAGGGCGTCCATCACCACCAGGTCGGCCCGGTAATGGGCGTTGATCTCCCCGATCATTCTCCGCTGGTCGCGGGAAGCATGCAGTTCCCACATGTAGTTGTGCAGCCCGCCCGGGAGCCGTTTTGCCACCAGCCCGACGGAATTCTTGAGGGACATGGTAAAATGCCCCCCGAACCTGTGGGTCTTGCAGCAGCAGGTGTTCACCACCACCCCGGCGTCGAGGAGAAGTTTCGGGAGGTAAAACCCGTGCTTCCAGTGGGTGTTCCCGGGAGGGAACTCCACCCACGCCTCGCGGGGCAGTTCGTCAAGGACCACCGCCTCGCATCCGGGCCGGTCCATCGTGGCGAACACTTTCCGGTTGGTGAGCACCTGACGCGTGTTTCCCATCCCGCTCCGTTCCAGAAGCGTCATTTTTGCGGGCTCCCTTGCCCCGAGTTCCTCCACCAGCACCCTCAGTGTTTCCGGATGGGTTGAAGCGGGAAACGGGTCGTCGCTGTTATAGTTCGCCTTTATGACCACCGGCTTCCCTTTCAGGTCAGGAACCACAGGCTCCCGGAAGAGGGCCCGGATTCCCTCCGCCCGGTCTGAAGTTTGTATGAGGTAGACTTTGGACATCGTTCGCCCCCGGGGTCGGATCCCCAGGTGTTACGTGAATGGGTCCCCTCCGCCCTCATAATCATTTCGCCCGTGCAGGCCCGGATTGATAAGAATTGATTTATGTGCTTCCGTCTCCACCATCTGTATCGAAACAACTGGTGACAGACTATGCGTCTAAAGACATTTATCACGATATTTGCGCTTTTCATCCTGATCGGAACCTGTATCGGGCTTGTGAGCGCGAACCAGGTCGGCGGAGACGTCGCCTATTACTCGATCTCCTCGGCACCTATGGGTGCCAGCGTGACGATCGACGGTAAGTACGAAGGCACAACCCCCGTGATCGCGACCATTCCCGTGTCCGGCACTCCCGGTCATACCATCGAGGTATCGCTCGAGGGGTACGAGACCTGGACAGAGTATGTCCCCGGGAACCCCGAACCCGGCACGACCACCCAGTTCAACGCGGTGCTCACGCCGAGTCCGGTCACTCCCACGGTGACCATCACCATCCCCACCGTGACCACCCCGGTCGGCGGGGATACGGGCTATTTCGATATCCAGTCCTCCCCGAGCGGTGGCGAAGTGACCTTTGACGGCCAGTACAAGGGCGAGACCCCGGTAACGGTTACGGTATACACTCAGGCGACACCCCGGCACACGATCAGCATCTCCTACCCGGGATACCAGACCTGGACCCAGACCTACAACCAGAATCCCCAGCCGGGCCAGACCATTTACGTGCAGGCGAACCTGCAGCCCGCCCAGACCAGCGGTTCAGTGTACGTAACCTCGAACCCATCCGGCGCGCGCTGCACACTCGACAACGGATATACCCAGACCACTCCCTGCACCTTCAGCGGGGTCTCTTCGGGGAGCCACTCGATCTCAATCTACCTCTCAGGGTACCAGACCTATTACGCACAAGTGACCGTAAATTCGGGCCAGGTCACCACCCTTAACGCGTTCCTGACCCCGAGCACCACCACCGGAAACCTCCAGGTCAGCTCCTCTCCCTCGGGCGCGGACCTCTACATCGACGGGTCCTACTACGGGAGCACCCCGAGGACCGTGGGGAACCTTGCGTACGGCCAGCACTCGGTCACCCTGAGGCTCGCCGGGTACCAGCCCTACAGCAGCACCGTGACCATAAACCCCGGCCAGACCACCTCGATTTACCCCACCCTGACCCCGAACCAGGCTGCGCAGACCGGTGATATCGCCGTGAGCTCCGTCCCTGCCGGAGCGGCGATCTACGTGGACGGATCGTATTACGGGAGGACCATCCCCGGGGACTCCTTTGACATCAACGGTATCGTGCCCGGGAGCCACACGGTTATGCTCCAGCTCTCCGGGTACCAGGACTACACCACCACCGTGACCGTGTATGCCGGGCAGGTTACCACCGTCGCGGTCACGCTCTCCCAGAATCCCCAGCCCCCCACCTCGGGAACGCTCTATATCGATTCGAACCCGTCCGGGGCCGAAGTGTACGTGGATAACGCCTACCGGGGATACTCTCCCCTTACCCTGCAGGGCATCTCTCCCGGTTCCCACGTGGTGATGCTCACCCTCGGCGGTTACGCCGACTGGCAGTCCACCGTGCAGGTGACCGCGGGCCAGACCACCACGGTCAGCGCGACCTTCACGCCGACCCCGACCCCGACTCCGAGCCCCACCACGAAGGCGGGAGCCCTTCCCTTCGCGGGTCTTTGTGCGCTCGGACTCTCCGCAGCCCTCCTGCTTCGGAGAAAGGAATAACACCTTTTTGAAAAATTCCTCTTTTTTTTCTCCCGGATTACCCCGATGGCCCCTGCAGAGATCCGTATCGGTTATCCCGGATGGCTGCGCTATGCTTCCCCATGCATATGAGAATCGGGGGAGAGGAGATCGCGTCCGCGGAAGACCGCTGGATGCCGGTGATCAACCCGGCGACCGGGGTCGAGATCGACCGGGTACCCCGCGGGTCCGCCACAGAGGTCGACCTCGCCGTTCGTGCGGCAGGCGATGCTTTCGACGGGTGGGCAAAAAAGACGGTTCGTGAACGGGGGATGGTGCTGTTCCGGGCCGCCCACCTGGTCAGGGAGGATCACGAGGCGCTCGCCCGGACCCTTACCGCCGAGCAGGGAAAACCCATCCGGGAGGCGACCGACGAGATCAGGGGATTTGCAAACATCCTTGAATTTTATGCCGGTATATCCGCCGGGATTCGGGGAGATCTTCTCCCCCTGGGTCCTCTCGGCGATTGCCTCGTGACCCGGGAACCGCTGGGGGTCTGCGGGGCGATCGTTCCCTGGAACATGCCGGCGCTGATCATGGGGTGGAAAGTGGGTCCGGCCCTGCTTGCGGGGAATACGATGGTCTTCAAGCCTGCCTCCCAGACCCCGATCACCGCGTTGAAGATAACGGCCCTGATGGAGCATGCCGGCCTCCCTCCCGGTGTGCTGAACCTGGTCACCGGGCCCGGCGAGGCGGTGGGGGAGGCTATCGCCCGCCACCCTGGAATCGCGAAAGTCTCCTTCACCGGGGATACCGCGACCGGATGCCGGATACGGGAGCTTGCAGCCGGGGGGTTGAAGGCACTCACCCTTGAGCTCGGGGGTTCCGATCCGATGATCGTGTGGAAAGATGCGGACCTGGAAAAGGCGGCGGCAGGAGCGGTCAGGGGAAGGTTCTACAACTCGGGGCAGACCTGTACCGCGGTGAAGCGGCTCTTCGTGCACCAGTCGGTAGCCCCTGAATTCATGCGGCTGCTCATGGCGAAGGTAAATGCGCTCCGGGTGGGAAACGGGATGGTCCCTGGAGTGGATATGGGTCCCCTCGCGGGAAATTTCCAAAGAGAGCGGATCGTCTCCCTGATGGACGAGTTGCGTGCCAGGGACGAAGGGAAAATCGTGGCGGGGGGGTATGTTCCGGTCGAGGGAGACCTTTCCAGGGGTTATTATTATGCTCCTACTATCGTGACGGACCCCCACCCGGGATCGGCGCTCCTCTGCCGGGAGGTCTTTGGCCCGGTGCTCCCCGTGATGTGCATCCCCGATCTCGACGCAGCCATCTCGGAGGCGAACCGGTCTCCCTACGGCCTCGGAGCATCTGTCTGGACCAGGGACCTCGGGGTCGCGAAAGAAGTATTCTCCCGGGTCCGCGCCGGGGTGATATGGGTGAACCGCCACCTCACCGTCCCCCCCGAGGTCCCCTTCGGCGGGGTGAAGGAGAGCGGGATCGGAAGGGAGAACGGCGTGGAGGCATACCACTCCTATACCCGGACTAAAAGCCTGTTCCTTGGCTGGTAGCTCTATTTCGCGAGCGCTCCCGACCTTGCCGCACCCGGTTCCCAGTGAATCCAGGCATAGCGCGAATCGCCGGAAATGGTCAGGGATCCCCCCTCCTCTTCCGCAACCCCGTCGAGATATTTCCGCATGACCTGTTCCTGGTCCGGGTTTTCCACCCCGAACCGGAAGCGGAAATGTCCGTACATCTCATCACGCGAGGCAAACCGGTACCGCTTGTCGAGTACCCGCATCTCCACGTCGGGATAGATCCCCATCTGGCAAAGTACCATGTACAGGCAGTCAGCCTTCGGTCCGGGAGAGAACGGCACCCCGTGGAGGGCCGGCCAGGTAGCGAGATAACTCCTTTCCCAGAACGGCGGGTCTGCAAACCAGAAGATGTGTACCGATCCCGAACAGACCGATACCATCTTTTCCACCGCCTCCCTGATATCGGGCATCGAGAGGGAGAGGGAGGCGATCACCAGGTCGTAAGGGCCAGAAAGGTCCCGTCCGGGGTCCACGTCCTCCCAGGTGCGGGGCACCACCTGTACGTTCCCTATCCCGTCCTCTTCCAGTTTCCGGCGGAGCACGCGGGTCATTCCCGCCGCAGGCTCTACCGTGGTGATCTCCCGCACCAGGGGGGCGAGGGGGATGGCCAGCGTACCCGGTCCCGCACCGATGTCGAGCACCCTGGACGTTGGATTGAGGGGGAGCCCGGCGAGAGTCTCTCCGACCCGCCGGGAATATTCACTCCTCGCAATCCGGTCATAGCGCTCTGCATTCTCCTCCCGGTCCCAGACGTGAAGGCTGTCCAGGAAGCCCTCCGATGACTGGTGGCGAAGGTGCCGCACCCTCCATACGGCGTTCCAGTCCGCTCCCGCACAGGGATCGTCCTCTCCCCAGTAATCCGCACTGCCTGCCTCCTTTCGGTTGTTCCTGACTGGCATACTCAATTCATCCCGGGATTACCGGTTTCTGGAGAATATACTTATACTAGCTCTCCCTAGTTGACTCGTGAATGTCATGACCGGAGAAGAAATGCTCAAAACAACGGCCGACGAACTTGACCGCCTCCTCTCTCCGTCCCATATTATGGGGGACGCCATCGACCTGGGAGACAAGGTGGTGATACCCGTCGCAGAGTTCGGGTTCGGGTTCGGTGCGGGGCACTGCCGCGGAAAGGAAGGTGCTGGAGAAGGAGCGGGAGCCGGCGGCGGCGGAGGGATCTCCCCGGTGGCCCTGGTGATCGTGCACAAGGACGTCCGCGGTGTGGAGGGGATCCAGGTCCTCTCGCTCCGGAAGGACAACCCGGTCGCGCAGGTCATCTCCGCCCTCTCCGAGTCGCTCGCCCCGCGGGTGATCGAGGCCCTGAAGGCCATGGACGCGAAGCGCACGCCTGACACGAAGAGCGAGGAAGGCAAGTAATCCGTCCTCTTCCCGAAGACTCCGCCGGGGAAGACGATGGATCCCTACCTCCCAGTCCTTTTTGCACTCATCGGCGCGATATGCCTCTTTTACTATCTCCTGTGGAGAATCCCCCTGGTGATCGGGCTCCTTGCCGAACGCTACGGCGAATATGCCCGGGCGGAATTCCGTGTCGGGTGGGGCCTCGCGGGAATACTGATGGCCTGGACCGGAGGCGAGCTCCTGTTCTCCGTCCTCGTGGGGAAAAAGCAGGTTTATACCGCCCCTTTCACCGGAACTGCCCCGGGGTTCATTCCCGGAATGCCCCCGGAGCGGCACGAAGCGAAACACCCGGAAGAGGAATGGTTAAAAACAGGACGGGAGGCATGGCGCCTGGGAGGGCTGGTCAGGACACTCGGGGTTCTCCTCCGGTTCGGTACCCGGGCTCGTTCGCTTTTACGCGCCATGTGGCATGCGACCTCGCTTGAACGCCTGGACTGCGACGTTACCGTCGGCCTCTCCGGTGCCGCCGAGACTGGCCGTTTCTTCGGGGCGTACTCCGCGCTCCGTCCCTTCCTCTTCTTGGTCCCGGACGTATCGGTCGAGGTTACCCCGGTCTTTACCCATCCAGTGCTCGAAGGGAAGGCTGACTGCAGGATCAGGGTTTCACGTCCCCTGACTCTCGTGATCCTCGCCATCGGCCTTGCCCTAACCCCGGAGTTCCGGGAACTCGTAGCCGCATTCCGACAGGGAGGATCAGAATGACCTGGGATTTCGACTACGAGGTTAATGGACCTTTTCTCGCCGGAGACCGGGAGATCTATCTCGTCAGCCGTGGGGAACGGCACCGTGGCCCCCGGCATTTTGCCGGCCGGAACACCCCTCTCTGCCTGCTGGTCCTCGAGGGTGGTGAGGTATACTTCACTCCGTTCGATGACGGATTCGCCCCGGCGGACATCCTTCCCCTTTTGGAAGAGATCAGGATGCGGGATATATCCTTCTCGCCGGATTGATACGCTCGCTCTTATGTGTCCGGCAGATTACTCTGCCGTTACAGGCCCTGTGCTACCTTTTTCAAAGATATCGTACGGCGTACGGGTGGCCGACGACGGTGTCGGAAGGAGCCGAAAGAAGTCACGGGAAAAATGATCTCAACCAGGCCGTTATTTCTTCTTCTCCGGCGGTTGTTCGAACCTTTTCGACCTGAGTGCGGTGATCACGCTCACGATCGGGACCAGTGTGATGAGGACCATGAAGATTACCACTTCCTGGTCCGGGAAGACCAGGATTCCCACCATCGCGGCGAGGGAGCATCCGGCGAGGAAGAAGAGGTTGTTCCCCACCCACCGGGAGAGCCCGTCCGGGTCCCTTATGGTCCCTTTCTGGTACCCGGCGATAACGTCGACTCGTTTTTTGATCCTGATGGTGTAGCCGAGCACGGCAAACACGAGGAAGAGGAACTCGGTGATGATGAGGAGGATGAAAGACGCCATGAACGCACCCCGCTTTATAACCTATTGCACCTGCAGGGTTATCACTCCTCCCTCGTGGAAACGCTTGCGCATTATCACTTCGTGGAAACGCTTGCGCATTATCACTCCTCCCTCGTGGAAACGCTTGCGCATTATCACTTCGTGGAAACGCTCCGCATTATCACTCCTCCCTCGTGGAAACGCTTGCGCATTTCACCGCCGGCCAGGGAGAAAATGGAGAGCTGCATGAATCGACAATGACCCCGGTTCCATGTATTCTATGCCTGTGAATGGCCAAGGAAAAAAAGGGAAGTTGTCCCGGGGAATTACTCGTGCCGCAGGGCTTCGATGGGGTTTAAGTTCGAGGCCTTCCAGGCGGGATAAAATCCGGAGAGGAGTGCGGTGGCGATACCGAACCCCATACCGTAGAGGATATAGACCAGGCTCGAGGGCACCAGGAGGTACTGGGTGGTATTGAGCAGGAGGGCGCTTATCGCCCAACCCCCGAGGAGGGAGAGCCCTCCCCCGATCGCGGCTCCTATCACCCCGAGGATCAGCGCCTCGTAGAGGAACATCATCAGGACCTCCCTCCGCTGGGTCCCGATGCTCCTGATGATCCCGATCTCCTTGATCCGCTCGGTAACCGACATCATCATGATGTTTAAGATGGAGACCCCGGCCACGATGAGCGAGATCCCCCCGATAGCCAGGGTAAAGGTGCTGATCTGGGAGAACGCGGTGAGGATGGTCTCGAGGATCGCCTTGGTATCGATCACGTCCACGACCGTCTCCCGCCGGTTCAGGGCCTTGTCGACGGAGTCCTTGACCTCCTCGATAGTGTTGATGTCTCCTACCTTGACGATGACCATGTCGTAGCCGCTGGTCCGGTTGTAGGCTTGTTCGAACCACTTGCTGTCCACCACGATGCCGTAGTCCGGGTTGATGTCGAAGCCCATCCCCCGTTCCTTCAGGATCCCGACCACCCGGAGCGTTCCCTTGTCCCCGACGGTTATACGCGAACCGACGATGAGGTTGTTCTCCCTCGCGAACTGCGCCCCGACCATGGCCCCGGACGACCCCCGGATGTAGGCTCCCTGGTCGAGCTCCAGGAGGGAGGGGATATCGCTGCTCGGGATACCGTAGATCACCCCGGCAGTATCCTTGGATCCCACCTTCATCCTGGACCCGCCTGAATATATCGGGATGGCGAGATTCGGTGTCACTGCCCGGGTGATCTGCTCCACCTGGCGGTCGGTGATATAGTCGGTCGACGCGCCGCCGACCCGTATCCCTCCTCCCGAGTGGGGGGATACGATGATCGTGTCCCCCACCGTGGAGAGGCTGTCACTGATCGAGAGCACCAGGCCGTTACCCAGGATACCCATGGAGGTGATGGTGGCCACCCCGATGATGATCCCGAGTGTGGCGAGCAGGGAGCGCAGCCAGTGTATTTTCACGTTCCTTTTTGCGAATTCAAAGAATACGATCGAATTCACGGAACATCCTCCCCCTCGTCATTCCCTATCCCGGGCGTCCCGTGCCGCAGGGGATCTCCCGTGTCCGGTCTCATCACGCGGCCTGCCCTTCCGGAGGGGTTGTCCCGGGGGTTCCCGGCCCGGGTGCGGATTCCTGCTCGTCCGTCTTGATCCTGCCGTCCACGATGCGGATGGTCCGGTCTGCGTAACGGGCGATGTTCGGGTCATGGGTGACCATGATGATGGTCTTCCCGCGGGTCTTGTTGAGGTCACGCAGGAGCTCCATGATGGCCTTTCCGGTTTTGGTGTCAAGGTTTCCCGTCGGTTCGTCGGCCATAAGGATCTCGGGGTCATTGACCAGCGCTCTCGCGATGGCCACCCGCTGCTGCTGGCCCCCGGAGAGTTCGCTCGGCTTGTGGGAGAAGAGGGACTCTTCCAGGTCCATCGACGCGAGCACCTCCTTGCACCGATCGAGGCTACTCCGGTCCCCGGTCTTGAGGATATACGGGTACTGGACATTCTCGATGGCGGTGAAGAGGGGGATCAGGTTGAACTGCTGGAAGATGAACCCGATATGGTCGCGGCGAAGGCTGGTCAGCTCCTCGTCGCTCATTCCCCTGACCCGTTTTCCCTCGATATACAGCTCCCCGCCGGTCGGGGTGTCAAGGCTCCCCATGAGGTTCAGCAGGGTCGATTTTCCCGAGCCCGAGGGTCCCATGATGGCGATGAACTCGCCCCGGCGCACATCGAGACTGACATGGTTTAAGGCGGTGACATCCCCTGCGGGGAGGGGGTAGATCTTGGTCACGTCCTCGAACCGGATGATGATCTCCCGTTCAGGGGCTTGGCTCATGGCTCTTTCTCCAGGAGTACCAGACCACTCCGGCGATGACGACCGCAAGAACCACCAGGAGCACAATCACCGGGAGCGGGAATCCCGGCGCTTCGCCACCTCCGGTCGATGCCGGCGGGATCTCCACCATGGTGGTCTGTTCGAACTGGTTCCCGTCCGCGTCCTTGAACTGGACCGCCAGGGGGATGGTGGAGGTATTGTCGGGGGCGGTGAAGGTCACCTCGAAACTGGAGAAGTCGTCGGGCTGGAGCGATCCCACCACGTACTGCTGATAGGGTGCGACCGGGGTGGCACCGTCACCGCTGGTGACCACCACTGAGTTTGCCACCTGGAGGCCCGCGTTGGTTACATCCCCGGTGACGGAATATTTTCCGTTCTCGTACACGACCTGGATGTTGGAGAGTATTGGGTTCGCCTGAAGTTTGCTCGCCCCGAGCCGGATGGGCACCTGCAGGGATGACTGGTGGTTGTTCACCCCGTTCTTGTAGTTGACGAGGATGGTGAGGACCGAATTATCCGACGGGGTGATGGTGAGCGGAACCTGAACCGATTCGTCGGACCCCAGGTTCCCGACGAAATAACTGGACGGGGTGATGTCCAGCCCGTTGCCGGACGGGTCAACCACGACGCCGTTCACCATGTCGGAACGGGGGTTTCCCACCGCGATGACCACGGTGTCCTTCTTTCCCGCGGCGAACGTGTCCGGTTTGGACAGGACCGAGATCTTCAGGGGATCGTTCTCCACCCGGAGCTCGACCGGGTAGCGGAGATAGCCTGCGTTACGGAAATCAACCGAGAATGTGGGGTAATAGATACCCTGGGGGACCCCTGCCTGGACGGTGAATACAAACGTCATGGTGTTCCCCGCACCCAGGTACATGCTGGTGTCGTAGGAACTCGAGAGGATACTGATATCCGCATCGTACATGGTGACCCTCCGGATAGGGACGCTCTCGGCCCCGTTGTTGGTGATCTCCACCGTGATGGTCCCCACGTCCTCCTCGATGAATACCCCGGGGTCGAGGGTGACACCGGTTACGGTGACCTGCGCGGCAGCGTCCGAGGAGGTCTGGGCAGAAACCCCGGATATCGCACACCCGGTGAGCAGCAGGAGAACTGCCAGGACCAGGTTTAACGTTCGCATCAGGCTGCCCCCGGGATTCCCACTCCGAATACCGTGGTTACGACAATATAAACGATGAGCAGAACCACCGGGATTCCCACGGTGATGACCGCATTACGTATGCTCAGTTCCCTGGCATGTTTTATACCGAAGATCCAGATATTTGCACTCCATATGAGAAAAATAATGGAAATAATACCTGATATCTGGGTGAATTCCCTCATTGCGGGATCTGCATATAGTTGGGCGATGGCCCGGGTGACCGCGGTGGGATCCGAAAAGGAGCTTATCACCGGCACCTTCACCAGGGGGATGTAGTAGAGGGCAAGGAGGGCGCTGATAATTCCGCCTATAATGATAGGGATCAACCCGTATCCTCCTGCGGTCAAAGTCCGATGAAATGACCCTTTCCCCTTGAATATGACCGATATCACATGAAATATTCCCGCAATGATAATCCAGTACCCGATCAAAAATGCAAAAAAACCGCCGATTGCCCCAAATGCGCCGATAAGCCCCATCGCACCAGATGCCGAAGACCCTGCCGCTCCGGATATCAGCTTCACGGTCGGGCCGGATATGACGTATGCCGAGATCGCGGTGACGATCGCACCGACGATCGCGATCAGCCCCGGAACCTTCAGGCTGACTTCCCCCGCAAAAATCCTGGAGAAGAAGGCATCCGGCCGAATCAGAACTTCCATTACCCCATTTGCCATAAGTTAATCATCTTAAATTAGACGTTCATCATCTATCAACATTCTTCATATATTCTATAGAGAATACAGAAAAAGAAAAAGCAACCAGTTTTTTCCGGCCGGCTTTCTTCAGAAGAATTCTTTCCGCCAGAAGATCAGGATCCCTATTGCCGCCAGCACCCCGGATATCGCCATGGTAATCAGGAACGCATAGGGGCTGTGCTGGTAGGGAAGTTCCACGTTCATCCCGTAGACGCTTGCGACCAGGGTGGGGATCATGAGGATGATGGTCACCGTGGTGAGCAGTTTCATGACCACGTTGAGGTTGTTGGAGATGACCGATGCGAAGGCATCCATCATCCCGGAGAGGATGGTGGTGTAGATGTTCGTCATCTCGATGGCCTGCTTGTTCTCGATCATCACCTCCTCCATGATGTCCCGCTCGTCCTCGGTCATCTTGTTGTACTCGATGGTGTTGAACTTCTCCATCATCAGGGCGTTGCTGCGAAGGGAGGTGATGAAGAAGACCAGGCTCTTTTCCAGGTTGAGCAGCTTGATCAGCTGTTCGTTCTTCAGGGCCTTGTGGAGGTTCTTCTCCACCTCGTTGCTCATGCGGTTGATCTCTTTTAAGTAGCGCATGAACAGCAGGGCGGTCCGGAGGAAAAGGGTCAGGATACAGCCTGTACGGTTCGGGGTGGAGAAGTTCTTGGTCCGGCCTCCGAGGACCTCGCGAATCACGTCCACCTCGGTGAGGGAGACGGTGATCATCACGTTCTGGGTGAGGATGATCCCCACGGGGAGGGTGGTGAAAGGGATGTCCGCATCGGGTGCCTCCCGCTTCGGGGTGCGGAGGAGGATCAGGGTGCTCCCTTCCTCCCGCTCGACCCTGGCACGCTCGTCCACGTCGAGCGGGTCGGTGAGGAAATCGGAGGGAATATTGAACCAGGAAACGAGCTGTTCCACCTCTTCCAGCCGGGGGCTGACCACGTGGATCCAGCAGCCGCTCTCGTATTCATTGATCTGCTCCAGCCCTTCGGCCGTCGTCTTGTAAATGGTGATCATGATCTCACCTCCCGGGTCTCCCTCTCCTCGAACTACCGGCCCTTTCCCTGCAGCGGGCCTGAGAATTCCTTGTTTTCTCTCCGCTCTCCGTTTATTTCACCCCGGAAGGCAAAATAAATCATGGTGTCGGGCCTGTTTCACCCGGACCATCCTCCCACTTGTAAATAAAAAGTAGTTTCCGATCCCTTATACGCCCTTCGCAGCAACCGCCGGGAAGCCACGTTCACCCGGACGCCGGAGTGGTGGAGGGCCCGCCCTTCTCTACCACCGAGAGCTCCCCTGAAAGGTCCTCCGAAAGGTCATATCCTGCATACTGGTCCCCTTCAGGCAGCCACATGGTGAACCGGGATGTGGAGTCCAGTTCAACCGTGGCATTCTCAACCGAAAAGTCAAGAATATGCCCGCCGGCCGCACGGTCATCGGTGAGGTAGTGGATATGGAGCCCGGGAATATTGAGTCCTTCCACCATCTCGGGCGTATAAAACCCGGCAATTGTCCCGCGGGTGTTGTTCAGCATGAACACGGACTGCTCCTTGCAGGCGTCGACCAGCCTGGGATACGGCTTCTCCTGCCGGGAGACGGCCCGGGTCTTCATCTCAGGGAATGTCCCTTGGATACGGACCGCATAAAAAAGGTTCGAAGAAGGAAGCGCCGCTTCGAGCTGGGTAGTGAAATCGGAGATATTGTCCGCCCTGGCAATCCATACCCGGGTATCGGGTTCAAACCAGGTGACCGTGGCGAAGGGAGTTGTCGCGTCCCCCCGGACCTCGTGCACCGTCCCGTCCGACCTGATCTGGTAAAACGTCCCGTCGAATCCGATAATCTCGCCGTCAAGACGATCGAATACGGCGATACCGAAGTCTCCTTTGGTTTCCAGGGTGCTGAAGTTATAGACGCCGTCGAACGCGCCGAGGAGCAGCGTGTCTATCGTCGAGACCTGGTACAGGGCGTCGCGGTCGGGGGGCGTTCCCGCCTGGGAAGGAATGAGCGTAATGCCTGCCGCTATCCCGATGACCAGTCCCACCGCAAGCAATGCCGCCGCGTATACAGTGGTGGAGTATGCCATAGTATCCTTTTCCCGGGGTCAGATCTCCCCGATGTCCTCGTTCCACAGCGCGGGATGTTCCGCGATAAACCCGGCAAGAAGCGATCTGCAGTCATCCCGGTCGAGATCGATCACCCTTATTCCCTGGTCGGCGAGAAACTCCTGCGCTCCGGTGAAATTTCGCGACTCTCCGGCCACGACCACCGGGATCCGGAACTGGACCACGGCACCGGCACACAGGTAGCAGGGCATCAGGGTCGAATAGAGGATGCAGTCGCGATACTGCGCTTGCCGCCCGGCGTTCCTTAAGCAGTCGATCTCCGCGTGCAGCATAGGGTCGTCCTCCTGGACCCGCCGGTTATGGCCCCTGCCAATCACCGTGCCATTTCGGACCAGCACCGAACCGATGGGAATTCCTCCTTCCGAAAGGCCTGTACGGGCCTCGTCAAGGGCTGCGTCCATGAATTTTCCATGCATTTCAGGGTCCTCATTCCGTGTCTTCATCCTCTTCCCTCCAGTATGGCTCCACGATCACCAGGAACTCGAGGTCGGTATCCCCGGTGTTCTCGATCCACTGCCGTTCCCCGGGAGGCACCACGACCGCCATCCCGGGGCACACCTCTGCCTGCACATCATCCACGTGGATCACCCCTTTTCCGTTCAGGAGCACGTAGACCTCGCTCGAAGACTTCAGCCTGTGGGGCAGGGTACTTTCGCCGGCGCCGACAATGGCGTGGGCAAGACTGTAGCCAATCGCCGGAGGGTTTGGTCCCCGTTCCGGGTGCAGGTACTCCACCAGGTGCGATCCGTCGAGTACCACAGTCCGGGGGAGTTCCGAGAGCTTCCTGACGATCATGCCGCAACACCCGATACTAAGGTTTCAACCCCAAAGGAAAAAAAGGCGCGAATCGTGCATCGGGGCCTTTGTCCTCTGCCCGGGACGAAGGATATGATCACAGTGCATTATATTGCCCTTTACAGGGACCATTTACTCGGGAAAACCCGACTCCTGCCTCCGCGTGGAGAGGTATGGGAGGGTTAATCCCCCTCCTGTCCCGATCAGTTCCATGGAGATAATCGATGAGGATCCTTACTGCCGGTGAGGTCCGGAAGGCCCTGCCCATGGACCTGGCGATCTCGGCGATGGAAGATGCCTTTTCCGCGTTCTCCTCGGGAAAGTCCGTATGCCCGCCCCGCACCAGGATGAAAGTCCCCGAGGAATCGACCGATTTGCTTTTCATGCCCGCTTCGTATCGTTCCGGGACGGTTTCCCCGGTGGCGGTGAAGACGTTGGGGGTGAATCCCGGAAATGCCGGCCGCGGGATCCCCACGGTGCACGCCTCGGTACTCCTCGCCGACGGCGCTACGGGAGCCCCTCTCGCGCTCCTGGAGGGCGGGGCCCTTACCGCGATTCGCACCGGCGCCGCGTCGGGGCTCGCGACCCGGCTCCTCTCCCGGCCCGGGAGTCGTGTTCTGGCCATATTCGGCACGGGAACGCAGGCGAGGGCCCAGGCACTCGGGGTATGTGCGGTGCGCCGGATAGAAGAACTACGGGTATTCTCGCCACACCGTGCGCATGTCGCGGCGTTCATCAGGGAATGTGCGGGGAGGGATAGCCTCCCGGAGCGGATCGTCCCGGCCTCTTCACCGGGAGACGCGCTGAAGGGGGCGGATATTGTCTGTACCGCCACCACCTCTTCGACCCCGGTGTTTTCCGACGACTGCCTGAACACCGGGGCCCATATCAACGCAGTAGGATCGTATCTTCCCGGCAACGCAGAGATCCCCCCGGAGACCGTGGCACGGGCCCGGGTTTATGTCGACAGCAGGGAGGCGGCCTTCTCAGAGGCGGGGGACCTCATCCTCCCCCTCGCGCGGGGCGTGATCGGGGAACTTCACGTGCAGGGAGAGCTTGGCGAACTCCTCCAGGGGAGGGTCCCGGGCAGGCAGAGCCCGGAGGCGATCACCCTCTTCAAATCCGTTGGGATCGCGGTCCAGGATGTGGCGGCGGCATGGGAATGTTACCGGAACGCCCTCCGCCTGGGAATCGGACAGGATATCGGGTGGTAGCGAAGACCCGCGTGTGCCGGGTAGGGTTGCCCCCGCATTCACCAGGTTTCAACCTGATTTATTAGTCGGATCCGTATCCCTCCACCGCCGCGGGAAGGCAGTCGAGGACCGGAGCGAGCCCGGAGAGGTGAAGGTTCATCACCACGGCCCCGATCACCTCGCCCCGGCTCGCGCCCGCCTCCCGTGCCATGCGGGAGTGGAACAATACCCCCCGCGGGTTCCTGTTGGCGGTCTGGATCGCGAGGTTCACCAGTTGCCGGGTCTTACCGCCCATTCCCTCCAGCGACCGCTGGGCGTCCACTATTCCTTCAAGCGCCTTCGCAAGTCCGGGGCACTCCCGGACAAAGAGTTCCATGGGATTCTCATGCATGGGAGGGGATAGGTCCCGGGGGAATATGAAGGCCTGCAGCACTGGCGTCGGCAGTAGAAAATAAGAAAAGGGGAAGTCCTTCAAAACCGGAGCACACGCTGTTCCGGTCACCTCTAAAATTCTCTCACTATCCAGTCTGCCATCATGTCTCTGAGTGCGCGGAACCCTTCGAGGTCGCTGCCACCGCCACCCCCACCCGAACGGGGATCCGGGAACGGGTATCGAAGGTATTCCCGGGCCTCCGGGAGAGACGGGGACCCTTCTTCCGGCGCCGTGAGGAGCACCACGCGATCGAAGGGGCCGGGAGGAATGTCGTCGAGCGCCTTGGAACAGAGGGCCCGGGCCTCTATTCCCTGTTCCCCGAGGACTTCGCCGACGAGGGGGTTGATCGTAGAGGAACGGACCCCTGCGCTATACACCTCGTACCGGTCGCCGTAGATTCCCCTGAGTAACCCTTCGGCAAGGGGTGACCTGCCCGCATTTCTGTTGCAGACGAACAGCACCGATCGCTTCTCCCCGGACCGGTCCTTACCGGAAAGGGAATCCCCAGCCCTTGTTTTTCCTTCCATCAGGTCCTCGTGTCCTTCTTCTGGATATCGTCGAGCGCTTCCCTCGCCAGGCGGGCAAACGCCTCTTCCACGCTCCCCATGGCGTTCTCCAGCGCGGGCTTCGCCGCGTCACCGATCCTGACCAGCGCACTCAGCGCACGGAGCCGGACCCCCCGCTGGGGATCTTTCAGCGCCGTGATCAGTGAGGATACTGCCCTGGGGTCCCCGATACGTCCGAGTGCATCCGCAGCTTCTTCCCGGACGTGATCGTTCTCGTCTCCGAGCGCCGCGATGAGGGGTTCCACCGCGGTATGGTCCCCAAGATTTCCGAGTGCCATAGCCGATCGCCATCGTATGCTGATGAATTCAGGGTCCCGGAGGGCCCGTATGAGATACCGGACCGCTTCAGGGCCGCCTTCCTCTTCCAGATCGGTGACCGCGATCCAGCGGACATCGGGGTCCATGTGGGTGAGCTCCCGGTCATAATGAGAGACCGAATCATCGGAAGGCGTCATCGTAACCAGGTTTCCTGTAGCAATAGAGAAAAAGGTGGTGGTTCCCCGGGTCAGCCCCGGCAGCGGCGGATCCGGGTCACCGCCTTTTCCAGGTTCTCCATCGAGGTGGCGTAGGAGATCCGTTCCCAGCCGGGGTAGTGGAACGCGGTTCCCGGGGTGACAGCCACATGCCCCTTGTCCAGCCACCGTTCGGCCACGTCCATATCGTCGCCTTCCACCTTCACGAATGCATAGAACGCCCCGTCCGCGGGGGCGGTCTCCATCCCCATGAGGGAGAGTTCCCGGAGCAGGTAGTCACGCCGGCGCTCGAACTCCTTCTGCATCTGCCCGACGCAGCCCTGGTCTCCCTCAAGGGCGGCGACGGCCCCGTACATGGCAAAGGTGGTCGGGTGGCTGATGGAGTGTTGCTGGAGCTTTGACATGGCCTGGATGATCGCCGGAGGGGCGACGGCATATCCCAGCCGCCACCCGGTCATGGCGTAGGCCTTGGAAAAGCCGTTCACCGTGATGGTCCGTTCCGCCATGTCCGAGAAGGACGCAAGGGAGCGGTGGACCTTACCGTAGATCAGTTTCTCATAGATCTCGTCCGATATGGCGAAAAGATCGAAATCTTCGCAAAGATCCGCCACCAAACCGAGGGACTTCTCGTCGAGTACCGCCCCGCTCGGGTTCGAGGGGGAGTTCACGATGATCATCTTGCTCTTCTGGCCTACCCGCTCCAGCAGCGAATCGTCGAGCTGGAAGGTGCGGGGGTTCAGCGCATGGTGAATCGGTTTCGCGCCCGCGATCTGGACGCAGGGCTCGTAGGAGACCCACGAAGGGTCAAGGATGATCACCTCTTCTCCGGGGTTGACCACCCCCATCACCGCGTCGAAGATTGCGTCCTTCCCCCCGCACGTCACCAGCACCTGGGCGGGACGGCAGGGGAAATTGTTCTCCCGCTCGATCTTTGCCGCGATAGCCTTCTGGAGTTCTGGGATCCCGTTGCTTGGCGCGTAGTGGGTCTCCCCCCGGCAGAGCGCCCTGATACAGGCTTCCTTGATATGCTCGGGAGTGTCGAAGTCAGGTTCCCCGATAGAGAGGCTGATCACGTCGACCCCCTCTGCCTGGAGCTGCCGTGCCCGGTTGGTGATCTCCATGGTGGCCGAGGCGGCGATGCCGGCGACCTTCTCCGACAATTGTCTCATTTCAACCGCTGGACCATCTTGATTGCCGACTCGACCGCACGGCGTGCGTAATCGATCCGCTCGTTCGCCTCGAGCCTGGTCATGCCCGGTCCCGAGATCCCGAGCGAGACCGGCTTGTCGAACTCGAGCGAGAGGTCGATGATCTTCCGGGCGGCGTGCTGGACGACGATCTCGTCGTGCTGGGTTGCACCCTCGATGACGCACCCGATGGTCACCACTGCGTCCACCGCACCTTTCTTCAGCATTCTCTTGATAGCGAGCGGCATGTCATACGCCCCGGGGACGTACATGCACTCGGTCACTTCCGCGCCGAGGAAGGCTGCATGCTCCCTGCCTTCCACCTCCATCATGTAGGTGATGTCCCGGTTGAACTCCGAGACCACGAATCCAAGTTTTATTGCCATAATGATCTTCCCTTTATCCTCTTCCTGATGCGACTAAAAACCATACTCCGCGTCATCGCCGGGCCGGGCCGGCGTCGGGGAACCCCTGCCGCTGCCCTGTCCCGGCCTCTTTCACCAGGTCCTGCGGCCTGGTCACCAGTTTTATCGCGTTGACCGCGTGCTCCCTCGTCCGTTGCTCCATCAGCCAGGCCAGTTCACGGTCGTTCTCCGCCTCATCCTCGTGGACGAAGACCTCGATGATGTGGGTGTTGGTCATCAGCTGGCAGAGGATCAGGCCCTGGGAGGCCTCGTGGGCACACAGTTTGTCCTTCTCCTTGCCTCCCGGCATCCCGAGCGCCATCACGATGTCGCAGCGGCGTTCTTCGATCAGCTTCTTGCAGGCCACCGGAAGGTCTTTGATCCCCGGCACCGTGACCCGCTCGATGCTCACGCTCGCATGCCTCTTCAGCTCGTCGACCGCGAAACTTCCCATATCGGCCCGGGCGAACGTAGTGTCCGCGACGCCGATCTTCATCCCAGAACTCCGGCCGCGGCCATGACACCGTCCCCTTTCAGGCGGAAGCCCTGCTTCACCAGGGCATACTGGACCGCCGCGAGGGTGGCGAGGGTCTCCGGCGCACCTATCGCACCCATGCTCCCGATACGGAAGATCCTGCCCTTCAGGTGGTCCTGGCCGCCGGCGATCTCGATCCCCATCTTCTTGACCGTGCCGCGGAAGTCGCTGTCGTTCACCCCGTCAGGAATGGAGATGGCGGTCACGGTGTTGGAATAGGCGTGGTCGCTGTCAATGGTGGGGAAGAGGGAGAGCCCCCAGGCCTCCGCTGCAGCCCTCACAGAGGAGGAGAGCCTCCGGTGGCGCTCGATGCGGGGACCGAGCCCCTCTTCCTCAAGGATAAGGCACGCCTCCCTCAAGGCGAGGAAGAGCGGGACCGCGGGGGTGTAGGGGGTCTCCATGATTTTGCTGCCTGCGCTCTTCCGGTAGGCCGCGAGATCAAGATAGTACGGCCTGTTCTCGGCGATACGGCTCCACGCCCGTTCGCTGACCGAGATGGCGGAGAGCCCCGCCGGTGCGGCGAGACATTTCTGGGACCCCACCACGGCGATATCCGCTCCCCAGGCGTCGGCCTGCACGACGTCGCCCCCGATGGAGGTGATCCCGTCCATCACGAAGAGGGCGTCATACTTCCTGGCGAGCTTCCCGACCTTCTCCGCCGGGTTCTTGATGGCCGCGGAGGTCTCGTTGTGCACCAGGGTCACGACCTCCGCCCCGTCCTGGAGCGCCGCCTCGAGCCCCGCGAGGTCGAGAGGCGTTCCCCATTCGGACCCGATCTCGATTGCGGTGCCGTACCGCTGGGAGATCTTGTAGAGACGTTCTCCGAACTTGCCGTTCACGAGGCAGGCAATCTTCTTTCCCCGCCCGAAGTTGCCCACCGCCGCCTCCATGGCCGCGGTACCGGACCCGCTGATCACGAAAAGTTCGTTCTGTGTACCGAATGCAGTCTTTAAGACGCGGACGCAGTCGGCATAGACTGCCCCGAACTCGGCGCCGCGATGATTTATCGCCTGCCGCATCATCGCAGCCCGTACCCGTTCCGGCATGGGGACCGGGCCCGGAAGCATCAGGAGAGGTTCTTTTTCCATGAAATCGCCCCAACTATTTTTATAATGACGGAATATAAGCTTGGATGGCGAACATGGTAGAGGTATCGATTATCTGTGGATCCGCCTCAGATCAGCCGGTGGCCGAAAAGGCCTGGAAACTGTTGAAAGAACACGGGATCAGTTACGATTTCCAGGTTATCTCGGCACACAGGGAACCCGACGCACTGGACGAATATATCCGCGCCACCGATTGCAGGGTGTTCATCGCAATCGCGGGACTGTCCGCCGCGCTCCCCGGGGTCATCGCGTCCAAGACGAAAAAACCGGTCATCGGTGTCCCGGTTTCCGGGAAACTGATGGGATTCGACGCCCTCCTCTCCATCGTGCAGATGCCGAAAGGGGTCCCGGTCGCCTGCGTCGGGGTGGACAACGGGGAGAACGCCGCGCTTCTCGCGATCAGGATACTGGAATTGAAATAGATTCTCAATGGTTTTTTTTCCTAATTCAGAAATTCCAAAAGGTATCTTTCCCTAAACATTTTTAAACGACGGATGGCGGGATTTCATCGAATTCTGAAAGCCTCCTACTCGAATAATCCAGGTATAATTTTTGCTATAAGAATGAGGCTGTTTTCTCCCTACCCCCAGGATGGTTCCGCCGCCCCCGATGGGCGCCCCGGCGGCGGTTCAAATTACTCCAATGAATTAGAGTAAATCCCTTCCAATCGTATAAGCAAATAGGAACATTGGGCAGACAACAGTCCGGTCAATGCTACGAATATCCCGTTGGTGCGCCGCAGCGGCGGGGCGAAGCCCCTGGAGCGTCTACACTTCATGATGTTACTCTCTCCCCCGCCTCCTCGTCGCCTTAGGGTAGGCAGTGAACAGGAAAAGGGGATATCCCCTCACTCAACAACTCAGTCAATGCCACGAATATCCCGTCGGGGCGCCCCGGCGGCGGGGCGTAGCCCCCGGAGCGTCACCACTTCATGATATAACGCTCTCCCCTGCCTATTCCTCGCTCTGGGGATAGACAGGAAGCCCCTCCGATTGTCACTCGCTGGGCCGGGCTTTTTTCTCTCCCGAGAAAGAGTAAAGTCAACCGGATAGAGGGAGTCCCCCTCACTCAGCACGCCAGTCAACGCCACGAATATCCTGACGGGGCAAAAGCCCTGGGAAGGTCTGTGAAAATAAAAAATCTGAAAAATTGATGGGTTTTTTTAATTATCCCTTTCTCTCCTTTTCGAAAAGTTCCCGGACCAGTTTGACTGCACAAAGCTCCCCGCACATGGAACAGGTCTCGAGTTCCCCGTCCCGCCGGTGCACCTTCCGGGCGGCGTCACCCGAGAGGGCCAGCCTGAACTGCTCCTCCCAGTCGAGCCGTGCCCGCGCCTCGGCCATCTGGAGCTCGCGGGGATCCTTGTGCCCGTCCGGCCCCCTGCAGAGGTCTCCCACGTGGGCGGCCAGTTTTGCGACACGCGTGCCTTCCACGATGTCTTCCTCCTGCGGCAGAGCAAGGTGCTCGCTGGGGCTTACCATGCACAGGAAGTCCGCCCCGTGCATGGCGGCAACCGCTCCCCCGATGGCGGAGACCACGTGGTCGTAGCCCGGTGCGATGTCGGTGACCAGGGGGCCGAGGAGGTAGAGCGGGGCATCGTCGGTCAGCTCCTTGATCATTCTGACGTTATACTCCACCTGGGTGAGGGGGATGTGCCCCGGGCCCTCGACCATCCGCTGCACCCCGGCCTCGAGTGAACGCTGGGCGAGCGAGCCAAGAGTGAGGTACTCCACGGACTTCGCCCGACGCTCGGCGTCCTGAAGACACCCCGGCCTCATCCCGTCGCCGAGGCTCGCCACTACCGAGTACTCGGAGAGGATCTCGAGCAGGTAGTCGAACTCGGCATAAAGCGGGTTTTCCTCCTCACGCTGGACCATCATGGCCACGTGGAAGGCCCCCCCGCGGGAGACCACCTGCATGATCCTCGGGTCCGCATGGAGCGCCTCCAGCGCCTGTCTGTTCACCCCGCAATGGAGGGTGAGGAAGTCCACCCCCTCACGGCAGTGGTCCCGGATCACCGAGAAGAGCAGGTCGGCGTCCACGTCGGCGGCATTTCCCGCCCTCCGCACCGCCTCGTAGACAGGTACCGTCCCTACCGGCACGGGGAGGTCCAGGATCTTCTTTCGCATGCGGGGCAGGTCGCCCCCCGTGGAGAGGTCCATGAGGGTATCCGCACCGTTCGCGAGCGCCGCCCTGGCCTTGGCCATCTCCAGGTTCTCGTCACACCGTTCCCCGGAGGTGCCCACGTTCACGTTCACCTTCACCCGGCACCCCTGCCCGATGGCGATCGGGGGGTGGGGGCGTGCCGGGTTGACCGGGATAACCGCTCTGCCGCGGGCCACCAGCCTGGCGAGGTCGCGGGGGGCCAGGCCTTCCCGGTGTGCCGCCTCGTGGACCTCGGTGGGGACTCCGGAAAGGGACTCCCGGATAAGGGATTGCATAAAAGAGATTTGGAGGGATGTGTTATTACTTTAGCATGTCTGTCCGGTGGATCCCGGGAGAGTCATTCCTCGGCAACGGCTTCGTGGCGGGGAACGTCCTGGTCGACGCAGGCGTGAGCCCGGTGGCGGTCGAGCGGTTTTCAGCGCAGATCGAGTATATTGTCCTCACCCACTGCCACTACGACCATATCGCCTACGTAAAAGAGATCGCCCATATGTGCGATGCCAGGGTTGCCATACACCGGCTGGACGCGCCGGGGCTGGTCGACGACAGGGAGAGCCTGGCCTTCAACTTCGGCGGCCGGTCGCCGGGAATTGTCCCGGATCTCGTCCTGGAGGAGGGGGATCGTGTAGGAGGGCTCCTGGTCCTGCATACCCCGGGCCACACCCGGGGGAGTATCTGCCTCTACTCGGAGGAGGGGCGGGACCTCATCTCCGGGGACACGGTCTTTACCGACGGAGGATTCGGGCGGTTCGACTTTCCGGGAGGGAGCCGGGCATCATTGGGGGAGTCGCTGGACCGGCTCTCGGAGCTCGAGGTCAGGGGCCTCTACCCAGGTCACGGCACCCCCGTGGAAGAGGGCGGAGAACGTCACATCGCCGCCGCCCGGGATCTCCTGAAGAGTTGTTATGGGTAAAGGGATCTACTGCCTGGTAATCTCGGGGGGAGGGGTCCCGGTCCAAATAGGCGCCCTCGGAGAACGTTTTTTTCCCGAAGGGTACTACGTCTACGCCGGGTCGGCGCTCGGTTCCGGAGGCCTTCAGGCCCGGGTCGGGAGACATATCCGCGTAGCGGCGACACCCGGTTCCAGGACCCACTGGCACATCGATCACCTCCTCCATGACCCGTCGTTCCGTCTGGCCGGGGTATATTGTGCGGAGACAGGGGAACGGAAAGAGTGCAGCCTTGCCGGTGCCCTCGGGGGCGGTAAGGTGCACTGGTTCGGGTCGAGTGACTGTAGGTGCCCCTCCCACCTCTTCTTTTTCGCCGCTCACCCTGGTCCCGAAATCCGGCGGGCGTTCCGGGAGCTCGGTCTTGCATGGACCGAGAGAACACTATAAAAGATCCGGGGACCAGTGTAATATCATGACGGTCATTGGCATATCGGGGAGCACCAGGAAGAACGGGAACACTTCCATTCTGGTGAAGGCGGTGCTTGCCCCCTGTGAAGAGGCCGGTATCCCCACCGAGTTCATCTCCCTCGCAGGAAAAGAGATCCGTCCCTGCCTCGGATGCGAAAAGTGCAAGGAAGAAGACTGGTGCGTAATCCAGAATGATGACTGGGGAGATATCATGGAGAAGGTGCTGGACGCCGAAGTGCTGGTCATCGGCTCACCCACCTACTACTACGACCTCTCCGGGCACCTGAAAAATTTCATCGACAGGAGCTATTCCCTTTATCACCAGAGGAAGCTCGCCGGGAGGAAAGCGGTGGCAGTGGCGGTCTGTGCGAACAAAGGCGGAGACCGGACTATCCAAACCATCGAGGGGTTCTTAAACAGCCACGAATTCTCGTACCTGGGTCACGTGCGGGGCAAGGGCTACATGGCGGGCGAGGTTGCACATGATGCCCACGCCATGAAGAATGCCGGTAAGATCGGCCGGAAGATTGTCGAACTTCTGAAACCGATGGACTAGATTTTCTTTTTTTCATTTCGCCGAAGATTTCCCAAACCAATTAAAGGATCCCGGGTGAGTTTTCGTTTCCTCTTCACTCACGGTCAGTGGCGGTGGTGAATATCCGGGGTATGCGGGTGGGTGTGCTCCTCATGAGGATGCTCGTGGACATGAGAATGCTCTTCATCCCTGGTTCCTTCCGGGTGCTGGTGCCGGTGATGGAGGTCGTCGTGCCGATGCCGGTGCTCGTGGACGATTCGGGGGTGAACGTGCCGGTGGGTGTGCACCTCGGAAAGGAGGAGCCATGCACCGATGACCATCAGGGGAAGGGCCGCGATGAACCGGAGTGAGGGAAGAGTGAGGAAGATGAGGAACGAGGCCCCCGCCCCTATGAACGGTGCTGCACTGAAATAGGCACCCGTCCGGGCCGTACCGAGGCCCCTGAGCGCGAGGATGAAGAAAATGGTGGAGAATCCGTAGGATACGGCTCCCAGTGCCAGAGCTTCGAGCACCGCAGGGTCTCCGGGGAACGGCGCGTGGAGGGCTGCCGCAAGTCCCAGGGTTATTCCTCCTGCAACCAGCCCTTTGATGCTCCCGATGGAGGCGGGGTCCCGGAGGGAGATCACCCTGGTGGTATTGTTATCAAGTCCCCAGAACACGCACGCCCCGATCACTGCAAGGCTCCCCAGTGAAACCATGAATTCGCCGGAAAAGTCAACGGACAGGGTTACGGCGGCAACGCCGATGACGGCGACCGCACCCCATGCCCGGCGGCTCATCGACTCACGGAAGACCAGGAACGCGATCAGGATGGTGGCCGCGGCTTCGAAATTGAGCAGGAGCGAAGCGGTCGATGCAGGGGTCGTGGACAGGCCTGCCATGAGCAGGACGGGCGCAATCACTCCCCCCGCGAGCACGGTCATCGCCAGCCAGGGGACATCCCCCCTCCGGAGAGGGGCCTCCCCCGGTCCGGACCTGTGTCTTACCCGGGAGACAAGGCAGACCGCGAGGAGCGCGAGCCCCATCCCGGTATAGAGAAGCCCGGCCAGGACCAGGGGGTGTATTTCTCCCACGAGTGCCTTGGCCAGGGGAGTGGAGACTCCGAAGAGGAACGCGGCGAGGATGGCGTATCCGACGGGGCGGAGAAGGGCATTCTGCATGGAGGTCACCCTAAGGAGGTTATTTACTTGCCATGCACTCCCGATCTCAAGTAAGTATCCCGGAATCAGGAATAGCCTGCGGTCTTGCCGGAGACCTCTTCAAGGTCGATTCGGATCACCGCCACCTTCCCGGCCATCCCGGGAGTGATGGTCCCTTTCGCCCCGTAATGTTTTGCGATTAGGGAGAGCGCCCGGAGTTTCTCGTCCTCGTCCTCCACAAGCCGCGCCGTCCCGGACGAGATCACGGTCCTGTACTTCATTCCCCAGTCGCAGGGAGGACCTCCCGTGACGAGTTCCACTCCCGTTTCGAACTCCACGCAGACCTTCGGGTTCCCGGAAAAAAGGTCCATCTTCTTTCCTTCCGGCGCTGAATGGAGATAAATCCGGTTCTCTTCGTACCCGAAACAGAGCGGTACGACATATGGTTCGGGGCCGGCGAACGCCACCCTGCAGACCCTGGCATCGCGGAGAACTTCTGCGATCCAGGCGGGGTCGTTCCGTTCCCTCTCGCCTCTTCTCATCATGGAGGGTGGTGTCCGGAAAACAATTAGATTTCGGGGTGTCAGGCCCGCCCGTAGAGGGTGGTCCGCTGGACAAGGTCCCTCCCGATATCCTCCGCCATCCTCCGCATCTCGTCAGGATCGAGGTAATCGGTATTCTGCGCCCCTGCACCCCGGGATATCCGCTCTTCGAACATGGTCCCCCCGAGGTCGTCCCCACCCGCCATGAGGCAGATTTGGGCCATCTTCTGCCCGAGTTTGACCCATGAGACCTGGATATGCGGGATATTGTCGAGGAAAAGTCTGGACCCGGCGACCATCAGGAGGTCCTCCCTCCCGGTCGCACCCGCACGGGCACGTCCCTCGCGGTAGAGGGGGGTGTTCATGTGGATAAAGGAGAGCGGCACGAACTCGGTGAACCCCCCGGTCCGGTCCTGTATATCCCGGAGAATGGAGAGGTGCCGCACCCGGTCCCCGACCGTCTCGCAGTGCCCGTACATGATGGTCGCGGTTGTGGGAATGCCCATCCGGTGGGCCTCCTCGATGATGCGGATCCATTCCGCGGTGGAAATTTTCCCGGGACAGATCACCTGCCGCACCGGGTCCGAGAGAATCTCCGCTGCGGTTCCGCACATTGAAGAAAGCCCCGCGTCCCTGAACTGCGCCATCACCTCTTTGGTAGAGATCCCGGACCTCCGGGCGGCATACGCGACCTCCATGGGATTTGATGCATGGATATGAACTCCGGGGGCCTCATCGCAGAGCCAGGAATAGACCTGCACGTACGACCGGGCGTTGAACTCCGGGTGAAGCCCGGATACGGTGCAGATCTCGGTGACCCCGCGTTCCCTGGCCTGGGCGGCCCGCTCCCGGATCACGTCCTCGCCGTAAAAATATGCATCCTCATCGCCGGCTTTCCGGGAAAACCCGCAAAAACCGCAATTGTTTACGCAGATATTGGTCACGTTGATGTTCTGGTTCCGGACATACGTCACCGCGTTCCCGACGGTCCGCGATCGGAGCTCGTCTGCTGCCGCACATATATCCCAGATATCACGATCGTTGCAGCGCATGAGCGCGAAAAGGTCCGACTCTTCCAATCGCCCGCCCGATCGCGCGGTATCGATAATTTCCCGTATGGTCCTGCCCGAGGGAGACCCTGCATCTGCCTTGCTAAAGGTTGACACGGTAGATCTGAATCGGTGGGAGGAGAGATAAATTCAGTGGAGAAGGCCCGCGGTCCCAATCTGAACCACCGGCAGATTTTCGTGTGATATATAATTCGCTGGCATTATGGCCGATCAGGTACCGATACCCCCCTCTCCGGGTCTTGTGCATCGCACGATGCCGTTACCGCGTACCTGACCCAGACGATACCATTCCTCATCATCTCGGTGGATCGGTGAACGAGGGGGACCAAAAAGTCCTTGAAGCCAGCCCTATCCGGGTCGAACAGAGTCGGTTCCGGCCTGCCCCCGGCAAGGTACGGGTGAATGAGCACGCTCACCTCGGTCACAACGCCCGCATGCAAAAGGACGCTGTTGAGCGTCCCCCCGCTGTCAACCCGGACTTTCGTTACACCATACCGTCCGTTCAGCAGTTCCAGTGCCGCACGGATATCGATCCGATCCTGCCCTGCAACGATCGTGCCTATCTTCCTCTCCGCCAGGTATGTCCGATACTCCGGAGGCGTGTTCTCCGAACAGACTGCGATGACGTCCCTCATATACGGCCACTTCCGGATCGCATCCCAGCAGCGCACCCTTCCGCGACTGTCGGCAATGACAAGCAGGGGACGGGTGTCGGGGGCGCCTTCCGGAGGTGTAAATATCGCGTCATGCTCCGGGGGAACCTGGAGTGCTGGATTGTCACGGACCGCGGCCAGGACGGTTTCACTCCCGAACAGGACCGCATCCGGTTCCCATTTGGCGGCAAGCGAATAATAGAGATCGAGATCTGCAGGAAAATTGGTGATCCGCCCGTCAAGGCTGACTGCCGTATGAATGATAACTTCCGGGATCATGGAGAGGCTCCTGAAGGTATCTGGCACCGTGAAATACAAAAAAAGTAGTCGTGTGGCGTGAAAATGCAGAATACCCGGAAGGGCACGGACCCGGTAAAATTCCTGCCTCGTTTGAATTTTTTTTACTTTGTTGATAACCTTACCACGTGACGCTCTTGTGGGCTTCGCCCCTGGAGCCTCATATGCTACGAATTGTGTTCAGACTGGCCTTAAAGAAACCCTTAGACTGGACATACATGAATGAAATCGAGGGCGTCAACTGAGCAGATTTTTTTAAATACCCTTCCGGTTTTGGCTGTGGAGCCGGTTACCAGCCCGAATATCCATCTTCCACCCACCCTCTGCCGTTCCGTGCAGGTATCCCCCTGCGGTCCTCCCGGCGGTGCAATCCCGAACCGGGGGCGATTCGTTATAACCGCGGGTCTTTTCTTCTCTCCCGGAGACGGGATGGTGGATAAACATGCAGGAAGAACAGATCGCATTGGACCGGGGGACCGCGAGGGGTTTCGTAATCCCTCTCGGGCCGGTGAACCTGGTGGGGGCTGTCGCCCCCCGGGGAATTGTCGGTTGCGGGGCCATCGACGTCCAGGCACTGGAGCGGTTCGGGTATCCCGCGGCAAGGGTGAGGCCGACGAGGGGGGATTCGATCGCCACTATCCGGGACCTCCTTGAAGGTGAGATCAGGGAAGCGAACCCGTCCGCGTCAGGACTGGGAATTACGCCGGGGATGAGCGGAATGCAGGCCCTGGAACTCCTTTGCTGACCCATAAGTCCGCCGGCCGGCGACACGACCGCCCGGTGCAGTCTCCGGGACTACTTTAACGGCCCGGGCCCAAGAGGTATGCAGCAATGCAGTACCATCACCTTTTCGGCCCCGTGTGCTCCCGTCGGCTGGGAAGATCCCTCGGTATCGACCTGGTACCGTTCAAAGTCTGCACCTTCGACTGCGTATACTGCGAGTGCGGGGCCACGACGAGGAAAACCCTGGAGCGGCAGGACTTTTTCCCCTTCGAAGAGGCGATCGCGGAACTGACCGATTACCTTTCCGCAGGACCTGACCTCGACTTCATTACCTTCTCGGGATCGGGAGAACCCACCCTCTCCCTCTCGATCGGGAGGATCATCCGGTTTCTCAAGGACAGATTCCCGGGTTACAGGGTCGCCGTGCTGACAAACGGCGGCCTTCTCCACGACCCCGGGGTCAGGGCCGACCTTGTCGGGGCCGACATGGTCCTCCCCACGCTCTCCACCGCGGTCCCGGAAACCTTCGCGAAGATCCACCGGCCGGCGCAGGGGCAGGACATCCTGGAGATCATCGACGGATTATCGCGCTTCCGGCAGGAATTCCCGGGAGAGATCTGGCTCGAGGTGTTCATCATCCCCGGTCTCAACACTACGGATGTCGAACTTGCCGCCCTGCGGAAGGCCATTCAATTGATCGATCCCGACAGGATCCAGCTCAACACCCTGGACCGGCCGGGGACCGAAGAGTGGGTCAACCCTGCCCCACCGGCAGAACTCAGCCGTATCGCCCGGTTTCTGGGCCTGCCCGGGACCGAAGCCGTGGAGTCGATCCACTACGGATTCTCCCATGCGGTCCCCTGCGGTGAGATCGCCGACCATATCCTGGCGGTATTGAGAAGAAGGCCGTGTACTCTCGACGATATTGCCGCAGCGACAGGCTTTCACCGCCGGGAGATCGCCAAATTCTTAAGGGAATTCGAGATCGAGGGGCGGATAATCTCAAAAAGGGAGGAGCGGGGGATATTTTTCTCCTGCAGGGGTCAGCAGGAAGGGACCAGGGAGTAATCCGTCGTGCGCTGGCAGAGACGCCGCCCGATATTCTCCGCCATTCTTTTCATCGCCCGGGGATCGAGGTAGTCCGCGCCCTCCGCTCCCGCATCGACGGTGACATCATCCGAAAACATGGTGCCCGCGAGGTCGTTCCCCCCGGCAAGCAGTGCCATCTGAGAAAGTTTCTGGCCGAGTTTCCCCCATGAGACCTGGATATTGTCGAAATTGTCGAGGAAGAGCCGTGAGACCGAGGTCATGAGCAGATCTTCCCTTCCCGTAGCCCCCGGTTTTCCGAGACCGGCAAGGTAGAGCCGCGTATTGGCATGAATATAGGAGAGCGGGACCAGCTCGGTGAACCCACCGGTCCGGTCCTGGATATCACGGAGGATCGCCAGGTGTTCCACCCATTCCGCGGCCCCTTCGTACGAGCCGTACATGATGGTGGCGGTGGTCCTGATCCCGAGACCGTGCGCCTCCTCGATGATCCGGATCCATTCGGCGGTGGAGAGTTTTCTCGGGCAGATCACCGACCTCACCCTGTCCACCAGGATCTCCGCCGCCGTTCCCTGGAGCGACCCGAGCCCGGCATCCTTCATCCCCAGGAGTACCTCGCGGGTGGAAAGGCCCGACATGCAGGACGCGTGGGACACTTCGTCGGGTGAGAACGCGTGGAGGTGGACCCCGGGCGCGGCATCCCGGACCGCCGCGAGGATTCCGAAGTACGTGTCGGCCGTGAACCCGGGGTGGACACCCGAGAGGAGGCATATTTCAGTCACGTTCCGTTCGCGGGCGAGACGCGCCTTCTCCCGGAGCGTATCCTGGTCGTCACAGAAGGCCCCCTCGTCCTCCGCCCTCCGGCCGAACCCGCAGAACGCGCAGAGGTTCTTGCAGATATTGGTGATATGGATATTCTGGTTCCGGACATACGTCACCGCATCCCCTACCTTCTCCTCCCGGAGCCGGTCCGCAGCGGAGAAAACGGAGAAGACCTCCCGGTCACGGAGCGAGAAGAGGTATTCCGCCTCGCCGGGAGTGAGCCGGTGGCCGGCGAGGACGTCGTCCAGTAACTGGCGGTGATTCATACCCGGAGTATTATTTCTTCTTCTTCTTCGAGGTTCCGGGTTTTCCCCCTGACTTCTTCTCCGCGTTCTTCCGGTGGACATAGTACTCCCAGGCGATCATGATCAGGATGATCACGATGGCCACGGGGACTATATTCAGGGGAAGATATCCCAGGAACGGGATGGTAAACAGGGCTTTGCCCACTATCCATTCCTTCTCGACAGGCTGGATTATTCCAAGGTCGCGGTTGGAGAGATAACTTCCCTGGTCGCTCACCTGGTTGTTGTCCCCTTTGGTGATGTAGCCCGAATTGGCAGCGATGACGGAGGACTGGACGATATACCCGATCTCCGGGTTTGCCGTGCTCTCGTTGATCACCGTGCCGTTCTCGAGCACCAGCTGGTTATTCTCGATGGTCGCCGGAAGGTATACCTGCGGGGTGGCCAGCCCGCGGTACAGGTTGATGTACTGGGGGATCGGCGCCCCCCCGTCCGTGGTGACCATGGCCCGGTGGATGATGGGATGGACACCCCCGCTGATCAGGGGGATGACCGAGTTGTCCGCCCCGTTCGGCCGGTAGATGAGGACGTCCCCGTAATCCCCGAATTTCATGTACCCGCTCTCTTTTCCCTCTGTCCAGTCCTGGAGAGGTCCGAACCGGTCCTGTGCCACTACGAAGACGAGGTCTCCCACCTGCATGTGGGGGACCATGCTCTCCGATTCGATAGTGACCACCGCGGGCCAGGTCCCCGAGACCAGGAACAGCCCCAGCGCGACCCCGCCTACCACAAGGACCACCCAGAGCAGCTCCCTCGCCCATCCCGCGGCTTTGCTTTCGCTTTTGAAGCGTTCCCGGAGGGATGGCGATCCTTTATCCTTGCCAGATGCCGTCATCGTTCTCCTTCACTATTCGCGTGGTTATAATACACCTTTTCCGGTCCCCCTCCGGACCGGCCGGTACGACACCCCCAATAAACCGGGTGCCGGATCGTAAAGCCCTATATCCGGCATCGGGAAATATGTGATCAATGCTCGATACCCAGACCATCGTCCAGCGGTTTCTCGACACAAGGCTGCAGGTCCATCCCGAGGTGGTCAGGTATCTGGCGGAGAAAGACGATCCCGCGTTGATAGACCGTATCCTGGCCAGCGTCCCCGACGATACGGTGGTGGTCTCGACGCGCCATATCCCCGGCCTTTCCCACGACCGCGACGGCAGCAGGTTCCTCACCGATCCGCGGTGCGAGGTGGTGCGGGGGAGGTCGGGAACCTCATCGGGTCCCTGCGTAGTGGGCGATTATGTTCACTACTTCAGGGACAGGTATACGCGGCTGGGCTCGATGATCAAGAGCAGGATCGATCCCATACCCATCGAGGCGCTCGTGAAGACCGGACGGTACAAACAGGAACTCTGTTCCATCAGCGGGCTCGTCGTGGATGTCCGCGGGACGACAAACGGGCACCGCATGGCCGAGATCGAGGATGCAACCGGGACCATCCCGGTATTGTTCAACAAGGACCGGCCCGGCTTTTCGGATGCGGAGCTGCTGGTCCCGGACGAGGTAGTCGGAGTCAGGGGGACACTCTCGGGTGACGGGAGGCTGTTCTTCTCGGACCAGCTCTTCAGGCCGGACATCCCCCTCTCCCATTCACCGTTCACCAGCGATGAGCCGGGTAAGGCAGTGCTGATCTCGGACGTGCACGTGGGAAGCGATACTTTTCTCGAAGAGGCATGGAACCGCTTCGCCGACTGGCTCGACGGGGCGGATGCCTCTTACCTCCTGATCGCGGGGGACCTTGTCGACGGGATCGGGGTTTACCCCGGGCAGGAGCACGAGCTCACCATCCCCAATATTTACGAGCAGTACGAGGTCTTCGGGAAGATGCTCTCCGACCTGCCCTCCCGGATCAGGATCATCGTCTCCCCCGGGAACCACGACGTGGTGCGGAGCGCGGAACCCCAGCCGGCCATCCCTGAAGAGTTCACGAAAAAATTCCCCTCCAACTGCGAGTTCGTGGAGAACCCGGCACTCGTGAATCTCCAGGGTGTGCGAGTCCAAATGTACCACGGCCGGTCCATCGACGACCTGATCAGCCTCATCCCGGGTGCGTCCTACGAACACGCCGCACCCATGCTCGAAGGAATGCTCCAGCGCAGGCACCTCGCGCCCACGTACGGGAGAAGGACCCCCATCGCGGCGGCACGGGAGGACGGCCTGATTATCGACCCCATTCCCGAGGTGCTCCACACCGGACACATCCATATCATGGGGATCACCGAATACCGGGGCACGCTCTCCATAAATTCCGGAACCTGGCAGTCCCAGACGGCGTTCCAGAAGCAGATGAATATTCATCCCACCCCGGCAAAGGCAGTGCTCCTCGATCTCGAGAACCTCCAGACAAAGGTGCTGGATTTTAACTGAAGAGCGCGATGCGCCCTGAATTGCACCAGGGGCAGGGGAAAAAGATATGAGGTCAAAAATAAATTCGTGAATTTTTTAACCTTGTCATACGTACAATAATCCTTAACACAACAAAACCGTGTGTGGATATATTCTGGAGGTTTGTCTTTCAATGGACATGTTTATCATAATACCGATCTGTGCACTCATCGGGCTTCTCTTCGCCGCGATCTCGTTTCGGACGATGATGAAGGAGGGCACAGGGAGCGAGCTGATGCAGAAGATCGCATCGGCAATCCACCTGGGGGCCATGGTCTACCTGAAGCGGCAGTATACGTATATTGCCGTGTTCGTGATTGGGTTTGCCATCGTGCTCACACTGGTGATCAACCCCCTCACTGCTGTGTGTTACATCGTAGGAGCAGTCCTCTCCGCAACTGCAGGGTTTATCGGGATGAACGCCGCGACCCGTGCCAATGTCCGGACGACCAATGCAGCCCGCAGAGGAATGGCCGCCGCGTTCAAGGTCTCCTTCTCGAGCGGGATGGTCATGGGGCTCACCGTGGTGGGCCTTGGCCTCGCCGGCCTCTCCACCACGCTCTATGCGGTGAGCACCTTCTCCACGCTCGACCTTGCGGCGAGCGTGAACGTTGTTTCCGGGTTCTCCCTAGGAGCCAGCTCGATCGCACTCTTCGCCCGTGTCGGCGGAGGGATCTTTACCAAGGCCGCCGATGTGGGCGCCGACCTGGTAGGGAAAGTCGAAGCGGGCATTCCCGAGGATGACCCCCGCAACCCCGCGGTCATCGCGGACAATGTGGGAGACAACGTGGGAGATATCGCCGGGATGGGCGCGGACCTGTACGAGTCCTACGTGGGCGCAATGGTTGCAACGATGCTTATCGGGGTCACCTCCGCGGCAGCGGCCCAGTTCCTTGGAGTCAGCATCATCAACCTGGTCCTCCTGCCGCTCTTCATCTCTGCCGCAGGGATCATCGCCTCGATCATCGGGTCATTCTTTGTGAGGACCTCGAAGAACGAGAGCAGCGCGATCCACAAAGCGTTCAATGCGGGGACCTTCGCGAGCCTGATCATCACGGTCATCGCGTCATACTTCCTGGTGGATGCCCTCCTCGGGCCCCAGTTCCTGGGAGTCTTTATCGCCACCGTGACGGGTCTTGTGGCAGGATTCCTCATAGGGCTGATCACCGAGTACTATACCTCGTACGACCGGGCGCCAACCCTCTCCATCGTCAAGTCCTGTGAGACCGGTGCGGCGACCGATATAATCGCCGGGCTGGCCAAGGGGATGGAGAGCACGTTTGTGCCGGTAATCATCATCGCGATCGCAATCCTGATCGCCGCGTTCGAGGGAGGCCTTTACGGCATCGCCATCGCAGGCGTCGGGATGCTTGCGACGCTCGGGATCACCCTCTCGGTTGACGCCTATGGCCCCGTGGCAGACAATGCTGGGGGTATCGCGGAGATGTCCCACCAGGAACCGGGGGTCCGCCAGATCACCGATACCCTGGACTCGGTAGGGAACACTACCGCTGCGATCGGGAAGGGGTTCGCTATCGGCGGCGCCGCCCTGACCGCACTCGGTCTGTTCGCCGCATATTCGCAGGCGGTCAACCTCGATATCGTGAACATGCTGGACCACCTGACCTTTGTGGGGATCCTGATCGGTGCGATGCTGCCGTTCCTCTTCTCCAGTTTCGCAATGACGGCGGTGGGGAAGGCCGCAGGGTACATCGTCACCGAGGTCCGCCGGCAGTTCAAGGAGATCCCCGGGCTTATGGAGGGCAAAACGGAGCCCGACTATGCTGCGGCGATCACCATCTCGACCAATGCCGCACTCAAGCAGATGATCCTCCCGGGCTTCCTGGCAATCGCCTCGCCCCTCGTGGTGGGTATCGTCCTCGGCAAGTCGGCACTCGCCGGCCTGCTGGTGGGTTCCATCGGGAGCGGGTTCGTGCTCGCCATCATGATGGCCAATGCCGGGGGAGCATGGGACAACGCCAAGAAGTACATCGAGCAGGGCCACTGCGGGGGCAAGGGTTCGCCCGCCCACAAGGCTGCAGTGACCGGTGACACCGTCGGCGACCCGTTCAAGGACACCGCCGGTCCGGCACTGAATATCCTGTTAAAACTTATGGCAATCGTATCGGTGGTATTCGCACCGATCTTCCTGCTCTAATCTTTTTTTTACGCTTTTTAAGAACACATTTTGTGATCTTACTCAGTGAAGATAGAGGCTTGTGAAAACATAGTCTGACTCTTTCGACTTGATCCTCCCTGGCTACGGAGAACCTGCCTGCACTCGACAAGTCAGGTAATTTCCACGAGTATCCTGTGCGGGGCGCCATAGCGGCGGGGCGGCAGCCCCTGGAGCGTCATGCAACATAAATTTGCAATCGTCAACTACCCTGGCAAAGCCCTTGAGAACCGGATCGTAAATGAAGGAGATTGGGATTGTCAACAGAACTAAACAAAATTTGATTAACTGAAAAAGAGGAATTTCGAGAGATTTCTTCCGTTTTGGATGGAAAAGATATCAGTCCAACTGGCGATAAGAACCCCGGGGGAAAAAAAACTAAAAGATCCCCAGGTTTTCAAGGAACAGCCGGTGGAGTCGGTAGTCGGTCCCCAGCTCGGGGTGGAACGCGAGCGCCATATGCTTCCCGCTGGTCACCGCGACGATTCCCGCATCGATGCGGGCCAGCACGTCTACACCGGGATCATGGCTCACCGCTACCGGAGCACGGATGAACACCGCATGGAACGGGAATTCCAGCCCTTTAACAGGAAGGTCTGTCTCGAACGATTCCTTCTGGCGGCCGAACGCGTTCCGCTGCACCCCGATCCCGATGAGGCCGAGCGGGTGAACGCGGGGGTCGTCAACCTCCCTGGCAATGATCACCATCCCTGCGCAGGTGGCGAAGATCCCCCCCCCGAACTCAGTGAGTGGGGTATACATCCCGTTCTTATCGATCAGCCTGGATATCGTGGTCGATTCGCCGCCGGGAATCGCAATGGCATCGAGGTCGGGGATTTGGTCCGCGTTACGGAGCGGGACGACCCTCTCCCCCGGAAAACCCATCTCTTGGAGCGCTCCTTCGAAAGCCCTGATATGCTCGCTCACATTGCCCTGGAGGGCCAGTACCCCGATCTTAACGTCCACGGTACTGGAGCACCTCATCTTCGCGAAGGGTGTGCACGTCAAGGCCACGCATGGCATCTCCGAGGCCTTTGCTCACCTCGGCGACAATGCCTGGCTCATCGTAGTGGTTTACCGCCTCGACGATCGCCCTGGCCATCCTTTCGGGATTTTCCGAGAGGAAGATCCCTGAACCCACGAAGACCCCGTCTGCTCCGAGCTGCATCATCATTGCCGCGTCTGCAGGGGTGGCAATCCCGCCGGCGGAGAAGTTCACCACCGGAAGCCTGCCTAGTTTCACCGTCTCGAGAAGGATCTCTGCGGGGGCCTCCAGGTCCCTCGCCCGGTCAACTATCTCCTGGGGGGAGCGTCCCTGGAGGGCACGGATTTCGCCCATGATCGCCCGCATATGACGGACCGCCTCGACCACGTTGCCGGTGCCGGCCTCGCCTTTGGTCCGGATCATGGCCGCTCCCTCGTGGATACGGCGCATCGCTTCTCCCAGGTCCCGGGCGCCGCACACGAAGGGGACGGTGAATTTGGACTTCTCGATATGGAACTGCTCGTCCGCAGGGGTGAGCACCTCGCTCTCATCGATCATATCCACCCCCAGCGCCTCGAGAACCTGAGCCTCAACAAAATGGCCTATCCGGACCTTTCCCATTACCGGGATGGAGACCGCATCCATGATCTCCAGGATCTTCTCCGGGTCCGCCATGCGGGCTACCCCGCCCGCTTTCCTGATATCGGCCGGCACCCGCTCCAGGGCCATGACGGCCACGGCCCCCGCCTGCTCGGCGATGGTCGCCTGTTCGGCATTGACCACGTCCATGATCACCCCTCCCTTCTGCATGGACGCAAAACCGCGTTTTATCAACTCGGTGCCGAACCTCAGTTCCTCGAGTCTCATACGCCTATATATTGGGCGAATGATCCCAATAAAAGTAGTGTGGTAAGTATTGTGGCGAATATGATGGTTATCGCCCGTTCGGCCCTGATTATCTCAATCCCGGCCTCTTTAAGCGACCGCTCCCCGGGACCGATGGTATAGACCCCGGGCTTCTCGAACCTGATCCCCACTCCTCCCGCCATGATGGACATGGATATCCCGCCGTTGAATCCGGGTCGTTTATGTCTGTCCTTCAAAAAAGCCTGCCATGCGGGTCCAAACCTTCCTTTCGCCGCAAAATAGAGGAGAAGCAGCCCTCCCGTAACCCTCGCCGGGATATAATTCGCGATGTCGTCTGCTCTCGCGGACCACCAGCCGATCCGGGCACGTTCGTCCCGGTATCCGAGCATGGCATCCATGGTGTTCGCTGCCCGGTAGACCGCGGCCCCGGTAAGCCCGAAAAGGCCGTAATAGAAAAGCGGAGAGACGATGCTGTCCACCAGGTTCTCGGTGACTGACTCGTACGCCGCGGAGAGAACCTGCTCTTCGTTGAGTCCGAGGGTATCCCTGCTCACGAGGAGTCCGGCTTTTCCCCTGGCCTCCTGGAGCGAGGAGGAAGTGGTCTCCACCACCGAATAAAGGTGCTCCTCGAGGGATCGCCATGCAAAACAGACCTTGAGGAGAAAGGGGCCGAGGATGAGAATCACGAGTGCGGGAGCATAGAACTGGACGAGAAAGAAGGGAAGGGCAAAGACGACCGCGGTGATCACCCAGAAGATCGCCCCGGCGGCACGCTGGAACCCGGGAGAATAACGATCCGGCCGTCCCCAGACACCGATGCACGATCCGAGGAGCGCTACCGGGTGGAACCCCGAATGCGGGTCCCCCAGGACCCGGTCTACCACAAGCGCCAGAGGAATGACCAGCGGAAGAAACAGCAGTATAATCTCGTTATCCACGCGTCAAGCACCCCGCAGTCCGGATGTGAAAGACCGCCGGATCCCCACCGTAGCACGCATACCGGGCAGGAAACCGGCGAAGCCATGTCCTTATAAAAATGAGGGAAGAATGCACGATAAAGGGAATGGTGAGATATCCCGGCATTCTACGATATTCTATGGTTAATCCACGCACCCTGCGTCCGCGTTCCTGGGGATAAGGTCCGGTATTCCGTCCTCTATCGGGTAAGACACCCGGCAAGAGGCGCAGGTGAGCGTACCCTCGAGGATCTCATCGTCGTTCTCCTGGGTTACGGCAAGCGTCAGGTCCCCTTTGCATACCGGGCAACAGAGTATGGCGTGGAGGCTCCTCTTCATGACTGATCCCGGATATCGATGATCTGGGTAATCTCCGGCCCCGTGGAGATAAGGGTGATGGGATGGCCGATATCCTCTTCGGCCTGCGCCAGGAACTCCCTCGCCTTGGGGGTCAGTTTCGAGTATTCCCTGATCCCGTAGCAGGCCTTGTCCACCCGGTCGATCCCGGTGATGGCAGCCTGGGTACAGCCGTTGATCATCGCTGAGTAATGCGCCATCTCCCCGTCCCACTGGCCGATCCTACGCTGGCGGTGGGTGACGGTCCCGAACTCCTGGATCCCCATGCTGTCGGAGACGGATCTCGCCATCTCGGTCGAGAACGGTCCTTCGCCGACCCTGGTGGGGAACGCCTTGAAGACCACCACCACGTCGTCGATCCTGGTGGGCCCGACCCCGTTGTCCGCCGCGATCTGGGAGGCGGATGTGTCTTTGCTGGTCACGAAGGGGTACGTGCCGAAATAGAGTGAGATGCCGAACCCCTGGGTCCCCTCGAGGAGTACCGTCTCTCCCCGGTCCATCGCGGTGTTCAGCTCCAGGGGAACATCGATCAGATAAGGCTGCAGCTCCGGGACGTCCTTGGCCTGGCGGGAGGTCCGCAGTACCCGGTCCGAGTTCGCCGGACCGCACCCGCTCCCGGTGCTCCCGATCGTCTTCGCCAGGTGTTCGCTGCCCTTATCCCTCCGGATGTGCTCCTCCTCGATGATGCCGCACCGGTGGTCGACAAACGTCCGGTCTCCCACCCCGAGCAGGTCTATCTCGTGCGCGAACACCCGGGGGTCCACCAGTACCCCGGTGCCGATGAACAGTCGTGCATCCGGATAGATGAAGCCGGACGGTACCATCCGTACCCCGTACTCCTTATCTCCCACCTGGACGGTATGACCCGCGTTCGGGCCGACTCCACCGCGTGAGATTATGGTCGGCCTGTCGTGATGTGCGATATGGGCTACAATTTTGCCCTTTCCTTCATCCCCAAAAAATCCGCCGACTATGATCGTACAGCTCATTGTGCAACCGTACAGTATGAGACGAGATACGCCATAAAATTATACACCCCCTCGCACCCGGGAGAATGCAGCATACCGGGGAGGGACTTATGCCTGGATTTTATCGGAAACAGGGAGATGCCCGGGTGATGCTATTCCCATGAAATTGAATTCCAAAATCCTGTATCCGGGCAAAAAGCCTTACCATTCCCGTCCCGGGTAATTAACCATTCATGGATTTTCGGGGTTTGATTGCGAGCAGGAGCAGCCATCCGCTGCCCCGGATATTGCATGGTCATTAGGGAAATTGGGGAGAGATGTGGCCCCGGAACATTCTCTCCCCCACGATGTGCATACAAAAATCAGAGCGATTTTGATATCCTCGTGTCCACGTTCGAAATTATCCGCCGGTTTCGTCCTCCACCTGGCATTTTTCCTTGTTTTTTGCCCGGAAACAACGGTCGATGTTTCGGAAGTACCTCCAGTGCAGGACAAGGTGCAGGACCAGGAGGAGCGTGAACAGCATCGACCAGACATCGTGGACGTTTACCCATATCTGGCGGTTCACTCCCAGGAAGACGTTTGCGCCTGTTGAAAATCCTCCCTGGCCCAGAAATCCCCCGTTTCCGGAGGGAAGGACCCACAGGAGCACCGCACCCGTAATAAATGTAGGAATGAATGCGATCAGGGCGAGAAGATCCACGGTGGCATTGACAGTGACCAGTCTCATGGAGTAGTGGATGGCAATTGCGCGTGATAACGGTTGTGATCAAAATAACGTGGGGAGGGAAGGAATGCTCATGAAGAACTGTTGGCGGCGATGAAACGCTCCATCCGTTTCAGGGCCTCTTTTAAGTCCTCCCGGGAGACGGCGTAGGCACATCTGAGGTGGTCCTTTCCGCCCTCACCGAAGACGCTTCCCGGGACGACCCCTACATGCTCTTCCTTGAGGAGCCTCTCGGCAAATTCGTGGTCCGACATACCGGTCGATGCGACTGACGGGAATGCATAAAATGCCCCTTCGGGGACATGACAGGAGAGGCCTATCCTGTTGAGCCCGTCAACGATCAGGTTTCTCCTGACCCGGTACTCCCGGACCATCTGGTCTTTCTCAGCCTCCCCCTTCCTGATCCCCTCGAGTGCGGCGATCTGGCCCATCACCGGGGCGCAGAGCATGACATACTGGTGAATCTTGAGTGCCGCATCGCAGATGGGTTCGGGTGCGCAGAGGTACCCTATCCTCCACCCCGTCATCGCGTACGCCTTGGAGAACCCGTTCAGGGTAATGGTCCGTTCCCAGAGGTCTCCCACCGTTGCCGTGGATGCGTGCTCCCCGTCATAGGTGAGTTCCGAATAGACCTCGTCGCTTATCACCAGGAGATCGTGATCGACGGCGATATCCGCGATCCCCTTCAGGTCTTCACGCCGCATCACCGCCCCGGTGGGATTATTGGGAAAATTCATGATCAGCGCTTTGCTGCGGGGGGAGAGACGTTCCATCACCCTGTCAGGGTTGAGACGGAAGCGGTCCTCCTCGCCGCACGCGACCGGCACCGGCGTACCCCCGGCGAGAGTGACACAGGGTGCGTAAGAGACATAGCAGGGTTCCCCCACCAGTATCTCGTCTCCCGGGTCGGTGATCGCCCGGACCGCAATGTCGAGCCCTTCGGAGACCCCGGTGGTGATTACCATCTCCCGGTCCGGGCTATAGGTCAGCCCGTACCTCTGGGCGAGCCACCGGGAGAGTGCTTCACGCAACGTCTGCAGCCCCCTGTTCGAGGTATACGAGGTCCCCCCCTGCTCGATTGAATAGATGCTCGCCTCGCAGAGGTTCCACGGCGTGGAAAAATCAGGTTCTCCCACCCCCAGGGATATGACATCCTCCATGGTGAGCGCGAGATCGAAAAACCTGCGTATCCCCGAGGGGGGGATAGTTCTGGCCCGTCCTGAGACAAAATCCCTCATCGCCATCACCGTTACGGGGAGAAGGGAATCCGCTCACCGGACTCTTTTTCGAGGAATGCATGCCCGTTTTCCTTATAGGACTTCATGATAATATGGGTGGCCGTTTCCCGGATCCGGTCCATAGGCGCGATGTACTCGGAGACGAACCTGGCGATGTCCTGCATGCTTTTACCGGTTACGATTATCTGGAGATCATATGCCCCCGTTATGAGCCGCAGGGAGCGGACCTGGCGGAACCGGGAGATCCGCTCGGCGATACGATCGTAACCGTAGTCCCGCTCGGGGTTGACCTTGAGCTCGATGATTGCGGCGACCTCCCCGGTGCCTGCCCGCTCCCAGTCCACCAGTGCGTTGTAGCCCCGGATGATCCCTGCTGCCTCAAGGGCGGCAATCCGGCACTCTGCGTCCTGTGGCCCAAGCTCGGTCATCACCGCCAGCTCACCGATGGAGAGCCGGCTGTTGTCCTCCAGCAGATGCAGGAGGAGGAGGTCTTTCTCGTCCATTCTTGTTCACCTGAAAAGGGACTTTACCCATTCAAGATCCCGGACCGCCAGCTCGTCGCTGTTCAGGCGGGGGTCGTTGAGGATAACTCCCCATATCTTACTGGTATTGGCGTCGAACCACATTTCTTTTGTCCTGCCGTATCTCCCCCGGGAGACCACCCTGGTATTGATCACCCCGAGCATGTTCAGTTCGGAGATGAGGTCGGTGATCCTCCGGTGGGTGAGGACGTCCAGGTCGAGCGCGGGGGCCAGTTCCTTGTAAATCCTGGTCACTTCCCCGCTGGTGAAGATGATCTGGCCCATCTGCTCCAGGAGCAGCATGGAATACAGCACGACTTTGCTCTGTGTCGGCAGCGTGGCGATGCACTCGATCATGCTGTCCGTCTCGATCTTCGCCTGCGCCATCTTCACGTTGGCCTCGGTAACCCTGTCGCCGTCCTCCCGGTCCGCGAGCTCACCGGAGACGCGCAGGAGATCGAGCGCCCTCCTCGCATCCCCATGTTCCTGTGCCGCCAGGGCCGCGCAAAGGGGAATAACCCCTTCATCGAGGGCCCCGTCCGCGAAGGCCATTTCAGCCCTCTGCTGAAGAATATCGCAGAGCTGCGGGGCGTTATATGGGGGAAACACCAGCTCTTCCTCGGACAGGGATGAGAGAACCCGGGGATCAAGGAAATCCTTGAAACTCAGGTCGTTCGAGATCCCGATCACACTCACCTTCGACCGGCGAAGGTCGGTGTTGATCCTCGTGAGGTTGTAGAGGGTCTCGTCACCGCTTTTTTTCACCAGCTTGTCGATCTCGTCGAGCACAATGATGAGGACCCCTCCCGATGATTCCAACTGGTTTTTTAATTCCTGGTACACCTGGTCGGTAGGCCATCCGGTCATGGGAATGTGTATGCGTGCTTTATCGCTGGCCAGTTCATCTGTTCCGACCATGCTCTTTGAGATTTGGGCGAGTACCCTGTACTGGGTATCGATGACTTCGCAGTTGAGGTGCACCACGCGGCATGTCGTTCCCATGTGACCGCTCGCATTCTCCAGTTCGGTACCGACGTAACGTACGCAGGCGGTCTTCCCGGTACCGGTCTTTCCATAAATAAGAATGTTCGAGGGTGTTTCGTTCTTGAGCGCAGGTGCGAGGATAGAGGCTACCTGATCGATCTGAGGCCTCCTGTGCGGAAGGATTTGGGGGCGGTAGGAGTGTCTCAATACTTCCCTGTTTTTGAAGATCTTGTTATTTGCAAGATATCGTTTAAAAAGTCCTAGTGATGTTTCCTGATCGTCAGGCATGGGTACCCCCTGAGGAGAGGATCATATGCACACTTCCCTAAAAAACGTGATCTTTTGTGGTGCCGAACACCCCTTTGTTTCCATTGGAGGATCAACGTTGATTCCGTTTCATGAAGATCTAATGAAAATGAAGAGATTTCATTTCATGCGCTGTTGTGGTCTTTCCGCTAGAAGAATAACCTCCTGTTTCGGACCACCCCGACCCCATTGTTTCCACTGGAGAATCCGGAAAGGCACTTTTGATATTTTGTCCCTTTTTAGGAAAGGCAGCTTGTTGTATGTTGTAAATATTCTTCAATAAAAATGCATTGAATTGATCCGGGATATAGCCAAATCACATGATAGATACCGGATTAATATGAATTAGATAGAGAATCTATAGAGAGTGATGTCCCGGCAAACTACATTCAAAATTCATAATACATGCTAATTATGAGTAGTTCCATAGGAAATGAAGGGGTTTACCCACATTTCTCACTCATGTGAGAGATAGAGAGAGGAAGCTGCCTAATTTCAATCCGTATTAAAATTTGAAGACCATCATTCCTGTAAAACGCGGTGATATCACAGAACAGACCGTATTACCCCCATCTTTTGATCTCAATAAACAATTCTACCTCTCTACAATAGGTCCTTATCCGTGTAAAGATATAGAGTCACGTAACACTCAAAAAAGGTCTGAAATAATAGAATAGTCATTATAAATGACTTTTCCACACGAAATAAAGGGGTTAGACCGTGCGCTCAAGGGGCTGAAAACTCAATATCCGGGAGTAGTACACCCGGATAAGGGAAGGGAGTCCAGGAGAATGTACCGGGAGCAGATTGTTCGTATTCATCCTTGATCGACCCGACCCGTGAATCCCTGAAGGAGAAAGAACCCCGCTCCAGGCCTCAATAGAGCTATGTTTGCCGGCCCTGTCACTATAGGTTTCGAGGGAGGGAACTACGGGAACGCACCACCCGCTCCTTCCCCGGTTGTTAAAATACCGCGAATCCTCCACAGGCTCCAGTGGAAATGATGGGGTCCCTCCCGGTATATGGGCCGCCCCTCTCCGGGCGGACATTCAAGGGACCGCGCATGAGTACATAATTGATATTACGCGATGGTCACATTGTACATAATGGATCCCACACACGTTCAGCCCTTATCAATCGCTGCAGGGGTAATCACCGTTTCTTCTTCGAGGAATGAGTCGAACGATACGAGCGGGGCATTAATTAACGAACTCCTTGCCGCGGACGGGATACCCCTCCGGTACTACACTATCGTTCCCGACAGGATCGATGCCATCAGGGGAGCGGTGATAACCGCACTGGAATCGTGCAACTGCGTGGTGCTAAGCGGGGGGACGGGACTGACGCACGATGACTGTACCATCGAAGCAGTGACCCCCCTCCTTGAAAAGAAGATCGACGGATTCGGGGAGCTGTTCAGAATGAAGAGTTATGATGAGATCGGGACCGCCTCAATGCTGTCAAGAGCGATTGCAGGGATCACCGGGGGGAAAGTGATCTTCTGTATCCCGGGATCGACCAAGGCGGTCAGGCTCGCGGTAGGATCGCTCATCCTTCCCGAGATACGGCACATCCTCACCCACGCAAATAAGTAAAAGCATGTTTGAGATGATACCCGGGCAGTAAGTCGTTTCATCATTTCATCATCTCATCAATACGGGCAATCAGGTACCCCATCTTTTTCGACAAATATTAGGAGAAAAGATGTGGGATACACGGGAGTCACATAACGACAGGGTTCGTGGGGGGAGTCCCCGGACTCAATGGTGTGCCGGCCAGAAAAAATCCCGGAAATACGTAGCTAACGGTACACTTCGAGAAGGGCGACCCTTTCCAGGACAAGTTCGGTCAGACGGCCCGGGCCTGCGGCCTCGAGCTCGGCAGGAGTGATCGCAAAAATTTCGGCGAGCTTCCCGGCCTTTTCGGGAGAGATCGTCTCCCAGGCATCCCCCGTTTCCGCCACGACGACCTGGGGAAGAAGCTCCCCGAGGGCACCGGAGCTCGGCGGGCAGATACAGAGATAGGCCCGGTTCAGACCTTCATGCAACCCGAACCGCATGCCGGTCTGGCACTGGCGGGAGCCCGCGGCATACAGGAGGGCCTCCATCTCCACCCGCGAGGAGATCATGGATCCCGCAGCCTCCGCCCGGAACGCGTGCAACAATGCGGACATGACATGCGCCTCACCTGCCATGAGCTCAGCGTTGAAGAAGATCAGGCGTGTGCACCAACGATCTCCGATCATGCGGATCGCCTTGAGGAACGCCCCAGGGTCGGAGACCTCGACGGAGACCCGGCGGATATCGCATTCGCACCCGCTCATTCACCCACCCCGAAGTAGGAGAGATCCACGTTGCCCGGGCCTTTCACGGTCTTCTCATCTTTCCGTGGAGAAGCGTGTTCTTTCGAGGTGAGCGCCTGGAATACCTGTCGTGCAACTCCCCTGCCGAGGATGGTCGAGACCCGTTCTTCACCGGCTGCCCTGAGATCATCAGGTCCGGTAATACCGGAATTGAACAACCGCCGAGCCCTGACCCGGCCGATTTGGGGGATCCGGACCAGGGGGAGCAGCTCCCTCCTGACCCCGTTCTTCATGCAGATCTCGTATTCCCTGACCTCCCGGGCATACCTGGCGGCGAAGAGCTGTGCGAGCCTCCCGGTGGCATGCAGCAGCCAGTTGACACTCTCCACGAGGTTGTAGAGGTCGCCCGGTCCGATGGAATACCGTTCGCAGATCATGGCCTCCGGCACCTCCATTGACCAGTCGTTCAGGACCATCGCGGTCTTTAAGGTGCGGTAGTACTCTTCCTCGTCATCGATAGGGAGGTCCATCCACAGCTCACGGTCATGTTCGAAAACGAACTTCTCAAGGTAGTGAAGGTCCCTGTTCGCCACGTAGAGCGTATACATGTCCGGGGTGGCACACACCGTCTGAAGCACCCCGATATCCGAGTAGTTCTCCGCCTTCCCCAGCTGTGATACGATCAGTTCGGCGCTGTGGGGGTCAACGTAGAGCTGCGAGACAAGGGTGCCGAACTCCGTGGAGGAGAGCAGCCCGCCGTTCTCCACCACCATCTCGGTGTCCTCCAGGAACTTGAGAGAACGATCGATCACCGCGTTTAAGATACGCTGTCCCTTCCTCTGGTGATGGTAGAATGTCTGCTCCATGAACTGCCCGAGTTCAACCCTGGAGCGGGTGAACTTCGACGCGATGAGGGAGAGGATGTGGGTGGTGAGGGCCGCCTCGGAGGCGCACTGGGAATTCACGTCCTCGGGCTCCGCGTCGATGTAATACTCGAAGAGCGCCGCAACCTCCTGTTCGTCCTTTGCGATAAGCACGGATTCCCCGTAGGGGTCAAGGTGCGGTCTCCCCGCCCGCCCGGCCATCTGGTGGTATTCCCTGGCGGGGATGGGAACCATCCCTTCTCCGCCGGAGTATCTCCGGTAGTCGCGGACGATCACCCTCCTGGCAGGCAGGTTGAGCCCTGCGGCGAGTGTCGGGGTGGAGGCGATGCACTTGATATGTCCTTTCCTGAACCCTTCCTCAACCACGGCCCGTTCCTCTCTGCGGAGCCCGGCGTGGTGAAACGCTGCCCCCTGACCGACGCACACCGCGAGCACACGATCCGCATCCGTATCCGCCAGTTTTTCAAGCTGTTTCCGGTAATTCTCGAGCTCCGGGGAATCCGCCTTAATCGCTTTCGCGGCCCTCTTGGCGAATGCCTCGGAGTTCTTCCGGGAAGAAACGAACGCCAGGCACTGCCCGCCTTCCTCGATGGTGTCCATCATCAGGTTCAGATCCTCGTACTTCGAGATGACCCGGACCGGGCGTTCCCCTTCGTGGAAGCGTATTGTCCCGTCGTAGTACACTCCCTGCCGAAGGTCGACCGGGCGCCAGGTGCTGGTCACCATGGATGCATCGAGCCATTGGGCCAGTGAGCCGGGGTTTCCGATGGTGGCCGAGAGCGCGATCAGCTGTATCCCCGGGTTCCTGCTTCGCATCTTGGTGATGACCATCTCCAGGGTCGCCCCGCGATCGGGGGAGTCGATCAGGTGCACCTCATCTACTACCAGGAGGGTGATCTCCGGAAGCCACGGGGCAGCATTCCGCAGGAGCGAGTCGACCTTTTCGCTTGTAGCGACGATGATATCGTTCCTTCCCAGGTACTCGTCACGGCGGTCAAGGTCTCCAGTGGAAATCCCGACCTTCACCGCCTTCCCGGAAAAATCTTCAAATTTTTCGCTTGCGAGGGCTTTCAGGGGGACGATATAGAGGCATTTTCCCCCCCTGGCGATATGGTGATGCATGGCCATCTCGGCGATGAGAGTCTTGCCGCTCGCGGTGGGGATTGCGACCAGAAGATTTTTCCCCTCGAACATGCCCTTCTCTATACATTCGGATTGGGGTGGATAGAGTTCCCGTATACCGGCCCGGAGGTAACATTCCTTCAACGACGCAGGCAGCGGAAGATCTGCAACCTTTACCATAACCCCCTCATTTCCATTCTAGTGCCCTCATATTTTCATGCGTTAGCTTAACTGATCGATCTGAACCGGATTTCTGTCCACTGGAAATAGAGCCCGGCAGAGAGACGGAGGCCGGGACTTAATAATAATAGTCCAGCATCTCCTGCTTTGCTTCTCTCTTTTTTCGTTCCAGGAACGAATACACCGCTTCATGGGGGATACCGTTCAGGATCATCTCCACCGCTTCCCGCGCAACCTTGATCTGTTCGGGGAGCCCGATAAGCGCGACTGTTTTTCCAAAGACCGAGATCATGGTGTTCGTCATATGCTCGATCTGCTCTCTCGATTTCCCGTCGCGTCCGATGATCCTTCCCCTGATTCTGTCGAGCTGCCGTGGGTTGTCCGCGATACCGGAGAGGTCCATCACATCGAGGAGCAGGTCTTCGTCTTCCAGTAATGAAAATGCCCTTTCCGGAGAAAAGCCGCGGTTGATCGCGGTAATTACCTCGACCGCCCGGAGCGCCCCCACGGCATCGTCCCCTTCTACCCGGACCAGTCCTTCCGTGCTGTCTATAGTGATCCTGGTCCTGGTCTTCTCCTCGAGTTCCTGTTTGGTAGCGCCTCCTTTTCCGATAAGGACTCCCACCCGGTTTGCGGCTATCTTGATCTCCTGCATCATGCTCTTGTCACCTTGTCTCTCGTTCCCTCTCCGGGAACAACTCCGCTGATATCGGAAAAAAGCTCTTTCTCATTTTTCACTTCACATTTACTCCGGAAGAACCGGGTGATATTCGATATGTCCCGGAAGAGGAACTGGAGGGCCCGCGGGTGATCCAGGGTCACCGACTGGCCCATATCGATCACGTACATCCGGTCCCCCATCAGGACATTGAACTCGCTCAGGTCGGCGTGAACAAGCCGGGCTTTGTGATAGAGGTCCCTGATGAAGGATACGAGTTCCTCGTAGGTCGCTGCGGGGTCCTCCAGGTTCACGCTTCGTAGCGGGGGGTACGCCACTTCATGGTCACCCAGGAACTGCATAATAAGGATGTTCCTGTCCCAGACGAGCGGTTCGGGGACCGGAAGACCTACCTCGTGTGCGCGTGCCAGGTTGGCGAACTCTTTCCTGGTCCAGGTGAACACCACGTCCTTCCTCGTCCTCCGTATACCCGAGAACCGCCGGTCGCCTACGATGTACTCTGTCATGGCATTGAAATTGGCGGTTCTTATACGGTAGATCTTGATCGCGACAGGCTGTTCCTGCCGTTCGGCATAGAACACGTTCGCCTCTTTTCCGGTGCTGACAGGCCCGCCGATCGCGGTGATCCATTTTTTCTGGACGAGCTTGTACAGGGAGAGCAGGGTGACCTCGTCAAATACTTCGCCCCGCACTTTCAGCGAATCGACATCCTTGATCCGAACACCCAGCTCCTCGATCTTCCTGTCGAACCGGTCCTCGTTCTGTTCTTTTTTCACTGCACTCCCTGGATTTTAGTTAATATAGTCCCTCACGCATGCCAGGACCTCGGAAAGATACCTTGCCACGGTCTTTTTCAGGTCCAGGGGGTGGATCTCCCCTTTCCGGTATGCATCCTCCATCTCCCCGTAGGTTTCGAATGTCCGATCCCCGCCGAACTTCTCCGGGCGCCTGACCACCACTTCAGTGACACGGGGGAATATATGATACTGCAGGATCTGCAGTACTGGATTTTCCTCGCACTCCGGCGGGCAGAATGCCTTCTGGCATTTGCGCTCGATATCTTCCACGGAGTCGGCAACCGAGATGTAATTACCACTCGAGGAGGACATCTTCTTTCCGTCCAGGCCGTTCAGAATGGGGGTGTGGATGCAGACCGGTGCCGGGTATCCCGCCGTGACGAGGTATTCCCGGGCCAGCATGTGGATCTTGCGCTGGTCGATCCCACCGACCGCGGCATCTACTCCAAGGCTCGCGATATCGACCATCTGCATGATGGGATAGATCATCTGGGAGACGGTGGGGGCCTCCATCTGCCTCCCCACCTCGTCCATGCTCCTTTTGGCCCGGTTCAGGGTGATCGCCTGCGAAAGGGTGAGGACGTTTAACTCGTACTCGGGATTAAGCTGGAGGTCGGAACCAAGCACGTACCGGACTCCGGAGAGTCCCAGCCCCTCGAAACACCGGCGATTATAATCCGCGAGTTCACGTACCTGCTCCATGGTCCCTTTCCTGTTGAGGAACGCGTGGAGGTCGGCGAGCAGGACGATCACCTCGAACCCGGCCTCTTTCATGTCCATCAGTTTGTTGATGGTCACCAGGTGCCCCAGGTGGATCTCGCCGCTCGGCTCATACCCCGCATATACTTTCTTCTGGGGTTTTGCGAGGAGATTCGATAATTCGTCCTCGGTGACGACCTCGACGGTATTCCGCGTCACCAGTGAGTAGGCATCCATCAGCAATAATTTGGCGATGCGGATGGATTAAGGATTGCGTGCGGATCATGAGGAACGCCGTGCCCGGGCCCACATGGAGGACCCCCCCGAAGGAGACGAAAAATGCCGGGGAAATGAAAGGAAGAAGGAAAAAACGGAGATTTGACGGCCCATGGAATGGATCCTCCGGAGATTCCATACCGTCGGACCTTTATAAAAATATTCGGACAATAAAAAATATTCGGAGAATATTCGATCAGATCGGAACGAAGTTCAGGGCATCGTTCGTGATCTCGATGGATCGTGCCGGGTCGGTGACGGTTCCCATCATAGCCCTGATGGCGTCGATGTTCTCCACCACGACGTCCGCCTCCTGGTGGATGGCCTGGAAGAGATAGAGGTCGCGGCCGAGTACCGATACGGACTCTTCGAAGATCCCGTTCTCCCAGAGATCGGACCTGCACCTGCCGAGGTCCATGGCGTACTCCTTGAGTTCTGCGGTGCTGGTTATCCCGGTAGACTTCCGTACAAGCCCCATGCGGGGGTGTTTCTCGATGATCTCCAGGACCCGTTCCCTGGACCCCTCTTTTTTGAGGTCCATCTGGACCACGTGCATGTGCATCATTGTAACCGGGACGATCATGGCCAGGGTGACGATATTGATGTGCGGGAGCACGGTCTGCACATCGGGCCCGTGGTGGCTGGGAATTGTCACCGGATTGAGCACCACGGCGTCGATCGGGCCTCTCTTGATATCACCGGGATCTCCTCCCCTCCGGACCATCACCGCCCGGACCTTCTCCACCCCGTACTCATTGTCCATGGCCTTGATGATCCTGCAGAGCCCTGTGGTGTTGCAGGAGACCACCCGGGTGAACGGCCGCCCGATCGCCTCCCGGTAGTTGCAGTCCGAGTTGAACGAGAACCCCGCCACCTCGTGGTCCTCGCCTCCCTGCCAGATCGCCTTGATCCCGAGTTTTTCGTAGAGTGGCCTGTTCTTTGCCCCCACCCCGCCGGGAGTCGCGTCAACCACGATGTCCGCTGCATTGAGCATATCCTCAACGCTGCCCGCAACCGGGATTCCCGCCTTTTCAAAGGCGTCTTTTTTTGCCATGTCGGCGATATAGAGCGGATACCCACGGAATTTTGCGATGTAGGCCTCATGGCTGGGCCTGGTCTTGGAGACGCCCACCAGCTGCATGTCCGGCTGTGCGGCCACCGCATCGGCCACCCTCTTCCCGATGGTGCCGTACCCGTTGATAGCGACTTTGATCATATGGTGAAGGAGTCGTACAGAAGGGAATTAAAAGTTATCCTTCGGAATGATGTCCCCCAGGAAAGTGTTCGAGAGATCCAGTCCCGATCTATCCCCAATGTTTCCACTGGAACTTATCTCCACTGGAAATATCGCGAGCACGACCGAGCCGGCCCGTATCTCCGAAAAAATATAAATCCCCGTGGAGCACAACTCGGGCATCCCATGAAGAAAATCGTCACCCTTCTTCCCGCACCTCCTTATGACTTCCCGCTGAGTGCGAGGATCTTTTCAGAAGGAGATCCGGCTATCCGGAGTTTCAGGGACGGAATCTTCACGCATGCCTTCTGCCTGGAAGACCGGCTGCGGGTGGTCGCGGAAGTCCGGCCTGGAGGGTCCGTCGAGGATCCTCTTCTCGAACTCTCCATTCGCTCACCCGCCCGGCTGGCGGCTGACACGGTGGATCTTGTGAAGACCCGCATTGAGAACATCCTGAACATCAGGGATGATCTTCGCCCGTTTTACTCGGAAATGCATGAGGACCCGATCATGACGGAGTTGTGCACGCGGCTGAGAGGGCTGAAATCCCCCACCACCCCTACCGTCTTCGAGGCCCTGGCGGACTCCATCATCGAGCAGCAGATCTCCCTCGCCGCGGCCCGCAAAATGGAAGATAAACTGGTGAAGGAGTTCGGGGCCAGTTTCGTTCTCGACGGTGAGGAGTTCTTCTGTTATCCCTCTCCGGGAACGCTCGCGGCGGGGACCCCTGAACGGTTCAGGGCGTGCGGGCTCTCCACCCGCAAGGGAGAATACATCCGGGATACATCCCGCCTTATCGCCGAGGGAACTCTCGATCTGGAGGGGTTGCGGGAATACGAGGACATCGACGTGATCATCGGAAAACTGATGGAAATACGGGGAATAGGGAGATGGACGGCGGAACTCACCGTGCTCCGGGGGATGCACCGCGTCGAGGCGATCCCGGCGGACGATCTCGGCATCAGGAAACTTATCTCCCGTTTTTACCGGGACGGCGATGATATCACCGGAGAGGAAGCGCGGGGTATCGCAAAACGGTGGGGGAGGTGGAAGGGCCTTGCCGCGTTTTACCTGATAATTGCCGGGTGGTCGGGTATTTCGCCTCCGGGGCACAAGCCGTTGTGAGGATAAACGCACTTCTCCGTTCCAATTTTTTCATCGGTTTCCTTCAGGTATCCGCGTGGTTGAAGAGGACATCCTGATTGTTTCGTGATCATATTCCGGATGGATCACCGGTCGTGGACATCTGGACGTGTAACTGTTCGTGCGGATGAAAAACCATAACGGGACCGGTGCAGAAGGGATGCATATGGACCCATCCGGCACGGTCCTCATTTCGGAACGGCTCCGGCTCCGGCCTTTCGTCATGGAGGACGCACCGGCGGTCGCCGGGCTTGCAGGCGCTCGGGAGATCGCGAGGTGTACCACACGGATTCCACACCCCTACCAAGAAGAGATGGCCCGTGAATGGATCTCCACTCACGCGGGGGGGTGGGCACGCCGGGAGCACGCGATTTTCGCGGTCTCCCAAAAGGACACGGAATCACTCATCGGGGCGGTTGGGCTGGAGAAGATACACCGGGAGTTCTTCCATGCGGAGATTGGGTATTGGATCGGTGTGCCCTTCTGGAACCGCGGGTTCGGGACCGAAGCGGTTGCCGCGGTAGTTACCTACGGATTTTCAACGCTTGATCTTCACCGGATCTACGCCAGGATCATGAGTGGTAACCGCGGATCGGCGAAAGTACTTGAAAAATGCGGCTTCTCCCATGAAGGAACAATGAAGGAGCATGTGTATAAAAATGGAAAATTCGTGGATATCGAGATTTATGGGATCCTGACCGATGAACCCGCTCCCGGATGCAATGAACCAGGTAAGGAATCCTCCGCAGGAGTCAGTATGTCGTCCCGCCGGGAACTCTTTCGGTCGTAAATCCCCGCAATTCCCGCCAGGCACGGAGAAACGGTATGAAATTCAGGTTTTACGGGTCGGAAATCATGAACCGCAGTTTGTACGGCCAGTACCCGCACTGCGAAATGCCGGAAGAATGTGCGAAGCCCGGGAGTCAGTCGTTGGAAAAAGAAATAATCCCGGACGGGAACAGACTCATATGGACACTGACGAAGAGAGTTACCGGCGGGCGAAGGCACGGGTCGATGCACTGAAAGGGTTCTACACCCACCTGGGGATTTACATAGTCGTCAACCTCCTTCTCTTTACCATAAACTATCTCACCTCGCCGGGTATCTGGTGGTTCTACTGGGTTACGGTATTCTGGGGAATCGGCGTCATCTGGCACGGTTCGAGCGTCATTCTCCACGATCGCGTCTTCTCCCGGGAATGGGAGGAGAAGAAGATCCAGAAGTACATGGAGGAAGAGAAGAAGTAATCCCGTCTATCCCTCGTCACTTTCGCGGGTTTTTTCGCCTTCTCCCCCGTTACGAACAGAGTACTTTCCGGGTAATTTTTATTTCCGGATCTGGTCGAACCGGAGGATCTCATGGCTCACCAGGGCACCCTTCTCATCGAGCCCCATCACCACGAAGAGTTCCATTACCTTGTTCTCCATGCTGACGGCAGAGGGGTTTCCCCCCACCCTGACAAAACCAAGCGAGGCGAGCTCCCCAAGTATCAGATCGGACTGTTCAGGTCCGTACGACGAGAATATTCCCTCCATTTTCCGGACCATCTCCTCCTGTAATTCCCGGTTCACCATACGCTCGTACTGAGGGCGGCGAGATATTTTAATGATCCCTTTCGGGTAAAAATCCGCCGTGGCGCGCTAGGATCTGGTCATCGCGAAGTTCACGCCATTCCCTGGTAACTGCACATCACCAGGGATGCGTGGTGGAACCCGGTTTTACACCCGTCCCATGAGTTCGGAGACCCTGATAAAACAGAAATCCGCTTCGTCAGGTTCGTCCAGGTGCTTCATCGCTTCGCCGCGGTGGTACCACGCCAGGGTATATCCCGGGTCGAGCCGGAGCACCGCGTTGAAACAGGAGACCGCGTCGCGATACCGGGACTGCCCGAGCATGCACATCCCGGCATGGTAATGGGCCTCGATGTGGCTGGGATCGATCCGTGTTACACGGAGATAGCAGCCGGCCGCCTTTTCGGTCCTGCCCAGGCGTTCCATTACGCCGGCAAGGTCGAACCATGCATCGATAAATCCGGGGTCGATCTCGATTACTTTCTGGTAACAGGGGATTGCATCTTCGTAGCGTCCGAGCTTTTTGAGGGCGAGCGCACGGCAATACCATGCCTGGAGGTGACGGGGCATGAGTTCGACGGTATTCGCGTAGTAGCCCTCCGCGTCTTCGTACCGCCCGGCCTGGAAAAGGGCCAGGTTCCCCATGGCGTACCACGTATCCGCTCGCTTCTTTCTCAACCGGGGATCGTCCGGGACGTAGAGGGCGGCACGGTCAAAACAGTCAAGGGCTTCCGCATACCTTTTCTGCCGCTTTTTCACCTCTCCGAGGTGCAGGAGCGCCCTGAAATGTTCCGGCTCATGCCGGAGCGCCGCACGGAAGGAGGTCTCCGCCTGGTCGAGCCTCCCCAGCTGAATGAGGCAGAGACCCTTTGAAACGATGAACGTCACGTTCTTCGGGTTTTTTTCAAGTGCCTGCACGTAACACTCAAGTGCACCTTCATAATCCCGCTGGAGGAACAGCACCTGCCCTTTCCATGCCCAGGGATATTCATACCCCGGATCGGCCGACAACGCCCGGTCGAAGTAGATCAGTGCCTCATCCTTCTTGCCCATGCCAAAGATCAAGAGTCCTTTTTCATGAAGCGCGGGCACATAATCCGGAGAATTTTCGAGCGCGTTATCGAAGAGCATCATCGCCTCGAGGAGCAGGCCCATCTCCCTTCTTTTCCAGGCGATCTGGCGGAGCAGTGATCCTTTGTTCACCAATGCCTCGGGATACGCGGGACGTATCTCGAGCGCCCGGTCGTAGGAATGCCGGGAGTCTTCGACCCTCCCGAGGGCAAGACAGACCAGCCCCCGCTGGTTCCAGGCCTCGCACGATCCCGGGTCCTCCTGCAGGGCCTGGTCCAGGCATTCCAGCGCATCTTCGTACTGCTCTTTCTGGTAACAGCTGCACCCCTCTGCAAGAAGCTTCCGGGAAGGGTCTTCAACAGTGCCGAAAATTCTGTCAAACAGCCCCATCCGGAAAAAATCAACCTCAAAAAATCTCTCTTCTTATGTTTTATATTCGTTGCCCCTTGTGCCGCCCGGAGGCAGCGCGTGGGGTTACCCGGTTTTGTCGGCAGGATCGACCGGGGGCTGGTTGATCGTCTTCCAGTAGAGGCCGAGCTCACGGATAACGTTTGCAAATTCATCGAACTGGACGGGTTTTACGATGTAACTGTTCACGCCCAGGTCATAACTCTCGATGATGTCGCGCTCCTCCCTCGAGGAGGTGAGGACCACCACGGGGATGGTCCGGGTTTCGGGGTTTCGGCGGAGGGATCTGAGTACTTCGAGACCGTCCACCTTGGGTAGTTTCAGGTCCAGGAGGATCACCTTGGGCCTGGCCTTCGGGTCACGCCCTGAAAACGAACCCTTACCGAAGATATAATCGAGTGCCTCCTCACCGTTCCATGCCACCTGGACCTTGTCGCTCAGGTTACACCACTGGAACACGTGAAGTATCAGTTCCACGTCGTTCGGGTTATCCTCCACGAGAAGGATATCGGCGTTCTTCCCCCCATTACTCATTACCTTGATCTCCACCCAGAGTAAAGAAAAAGGTTGTGCCTTTATCCTGCAGCGATTGGACCCATATTTTTCCCCCGTGTTTCTGGATGATCCTCTGCACGATGGCGAGCCCGACACCGGTCCCCTCGAACTGTTCGTCGGTATGGAGCCTCTGGAACACCCCGAAGATCTTGTGGGAGTACTCCATGTCGAAGCCTACTCCGTTGTCCTTGACATAATAGACAGGGTCGTCCTCCGGGGGGAGGGACCCGACTTCGATCTTCGCGACTGATCTCGGCCGGGTGAATTTCAGGGCATTGCTCAGGAGGTTCATATAAACCAGACGAAGGAGCATCGGGTCTGCCCTGCAGTGGGGCATAGGCCCGGCCACGAACTCCACTTCCCGTCCGTCCCACTCCTGGCGGAGCTCACCGTAGGCGTCGCGGGCGATAATCTCCGGGTCAACATCGATAATATGCAGTTCCTGCCTGCTCGCACGCGAGAAACCGAGCAGGTCCTCGATCAAACGGTTCATCTGGCGGACGTTCTCCCGTATTTTTGAGAGATACCGCTGGGTCGCAGGGGTGAGCGCCTCTCCGAACTCGTTGAGGATGATCGTGGAATATCCGTCTATGGCCCGGAGAGGGGATCGCAGGTCGTGGGACACCGAGTAACTGAACGATTCCAGTTCTCTGTTCGCACTCTCGAGTTGCGAAGTCCGCTCGTATACCATCTGCTCCAGTTTTTCATTGAAAGCCAGCAACTCCTCCTCGATTCTCTTTTTCTCGGTGATGTCCCTGCCCACCGACTGATACTCCGTTACGTGTCCTTCCGGGTCGAAAATCGCCCTGTCGCTCCATTGCTGCCAGTGCACAGTTCCGTCCGGCATTATCACCCGGTGCTCGATGAAATCCACCGGGTGGTCGGGGGTGAGCCGGGAGAAATATCCGGCGACCAGTTTTTTATCCTCCTCAGGAAGGTTCGGCCTGAACTTCCTGCCCCGGGCGTTCTCGCAGTCCAATCCGAACGCCCGGCAATACGCGTCGTTTGCGAAGGTGATGGTCCCGTCCGGGAGAAAACGGGTGATATATTCGGTCTGGCTCTGGACAACGGTCCTGTACCGTTCTTCGGATCTCGACAGGTTCTGCTGGCTCTCCTGAAGCTGCACGATTATTCCCTTCAGCTCCTCGACCATCCTGTCGATCCCCCCGGCCAGTGCGGAGATCTCGGTCCCCATGACCGGAGCAATCGGATGGTCGAGGTTCCCTTTTGCGATAATATCCATATCCCTGGATATGGACTGGATAGGCCGGGTCAGGTAGCGGGATATCCCGACCACCATGATCAATCCCGCGAGAAGCGCGATCACTGCCACGGACAGGTGGAAGATCACCAGTTGGTTTACGGAATCGGTGATGAACGTATTGTCGTAGTTTAATTCCACCACGAGGCTCATATCCGCCCCGTAATCGGGGTCCCTGAGATCGACATAAAGATACTTGAGGGAGGTATGGTTGACCGGGTCGTCGATGACGATATCGGTCTGTTCAGAAAAAGCCCTGTCCAGTATCGCTGAAAGTTCGGAATCCGGGATATAGCTCTTGTTCCGGACAAGCCGTTTTGATGTGGTGAAGATACGGAAATCCTTGACAAGGGGATTCTTGCTCACCGTCGCTTCGATGGAATCGGTATATTTCAGAGAATTCCTCTGGGACTTGAACGACTCTGCGGCGAGGCCCAGTTCAAGTACGTACTTGTGGTCGTAGGAGGGGGCATACGCAAATTTCCTGAGATTCCCCGTGGAGATCTCCTGGACGACGCGATCATTGAAGACCCCGTCGGCATAACGGATTTCGTTGAGATAATCGTAAAAATATGGAACTGTGGTCTTGAAATCGAGACCCTGGTCCGGGGGGAAGGTGGTGTACTCCACCACGCCCGATTCGTTGATGACATAGAGATCCATCTTCCCCCCGAGTTGCCGTTTCAGGGCGGCAAGATCCATCGAGGCGGGATCTCCTCCGGAATCGCGGTACGCCTGGCGGAAAATCTCAAATGCCTCTTCCATCTGGCGGTTCAGGGTGTTGTCGAACATCTTGAGGCCGTTGTCGATGGTCTTGACGTTCTCCCGGACGTTATGCTCTGTCTCGTTCTTGAGCAGGTTCGCATTATCCTCAAAATTTTTTTCGGCGATGAAATAATCGCCGATAGTGATTCCGACAACGAGTATTACGATAAGCGTGAGTATGGAAAGAAAAAGATAATAAGAAAACGGCCGGTTTTTCCTCTGTTTTGGCATATTCTTTCCACAAGACTCCCGAGCGACACAGAATTTTTCGATCCCGGTTATGCAAGTCTCTTTTCAGACTGATGATTAAAGTTGTGGTAGAAACATTTCCGGGAGGCGTAGTGTTCTCTCCTAGACCCCCCGGGAAGAACGTTTAAGAACCACCCGTCCGAGATGAGTACCTAGGCATGATCCTCGACCAGGAGAAGATAACCCGGATCAAAAGGTTTCTCAAGTCAAGGCCGAAAGGGCTGACCATCTCGGATATCTCCTCGGCACTGAAGATAAACCGTAATTCTGTGGCGAAATATCTGGAGATCCTGCTCATTACCGGCCAGGTCGAGGTCAAGATCTTCGGGAATGCAAAGGTGTATTATCTCTCATCGCGGGTCCCCATCTCCTCGATGCTCCGGTTCGCCTCGGAACTGATCCTGGTACTCGATTTCGAGGGGAGGATCACCGAGGTGAACGATAATTTCCTCGACTTCTTTGGAAGAAAAAGGGACGACCTTGTCGGAAACGGGATACAATCACTCGATTTCCCACCCTTCCGGGAACTCTCGCCCCAGACCCTCCTGCAGAAGGCTGCTGTACAGGGCGAGGTCTCGTCAGAGGCCAGGTTTACCCACCATGAGGGGGAAAAATACCTCAGATTCAAGATTATCCCGACGGTCTTCGAGGACGGAGGTGACGGGACCACCATCATCATGGAGGACATTACCCTCCCGAAACAGTTCGAAGAGCAGCTCCGGATCAACGAGGCCCGGTACAGGGGGATAGTTGAAGACCAGACCGAGATGATCACCCGTTTCGGTCCCGACTTCCTTATACGATTTGTAAATACCGAGGCGTGCCAGTCGCTCGGAAAGACCAGGGAAGAACTGATAGGAAAAGACTTCTGGAACTATATCCCGGCAGAAGACCGGATATGGATAAAGGAGCGGATCCTGTCCCTCTCGAAGGATCACCCCGTGGACACCATCGAACACCGTTTCATCAGTCCTTCCGGGGAGATTCTATGGCACCAGTGGACGAACCGGGCTATTCTTAATGACCGGGGAGAGGTGGTGGAATACCAGGGGGTGGGGAGGGATATCACCGCCAGGAAGAAGGCAGAGGAAGAACTCCTGATCAAGAACCTCGCCATCGATTCATCGGTCAACGGGATAGGGATCGCGGGACTTGACCGAAAGATTACCTACGCCAATCAGGCATTCACCGAATTGTTCGGATACCGGGACCTTGCAGAGGTCCTGGGTATGCCCCTTGATCAGTGTGCACACGGGAGCGTGGATGCCATGCGGGATATCATGCAGGTGATGGCTGCGATCTCGGAAAAGGGCAGCTGGGTCGGCGAGGTGAAAGCCCAAAAGAAGGACGGGACCTCATTTTTCGCCCAGTTGTCGGCCACGCTGGTCCGCGACGAAGCAGGAACGCCGCTCTGCATGATGGCCTCGTTCGTCGACATCACCGCAAAAAAAGAGGCCGAACGGGAGATGATGATAAAGGATACCGCGATAGAATCCTCGATCACCGGGATTGCAATCGTTTCCGCGGACCGGAAAATCATTTATGCCAATCAATCCTTCCTCTCCATATTCGGCTTTTCTTCGCATGACGAGGTCCAGGGGACGAGCTGGGACGGCTTTGTCGCGGGATACGATGTGCAACAGCCGGTCCTTGACCAACTCAAGGAGACCCTCCAAAAAGAAGGCCGGTGGATAGGGGAATTCCGTACCAGGAAGGTGGACGGGGACCTTCTGTACCTTCTCGTGTCCGTTAGCCTGGTACAGGATGCCGGGGAGGCGCTCCTCTGCTGGATGGTCTCGTTTTTGGATATCACCGGCCAGAAGATGATTGAGCAAACCCTGAAGAGTACGGTCGAGAAGCTCCAGGATACCATTGAGTTCATGCCAGACCCCACCTTCGTGGTGGATAGGAACAAACGAGTCATCGCGTGGAACAGCGCGCTCGAAGCCCTCACGAATACCAAGAAGGAGGAGGTGCTGGGAAGAAGTGATTACCAGCACGCATTTTCCCTCTTCCGGGAAATTCGCCCGGTCCTGATCGATATCCTTGATCTCCCGGCGCATAAACTTGCGAACAGCTATCCGTCGGTGCGGAGATTCGGCGACAGCATCTACGTGGAAGCGTTCATCCCCGGTGCGAATGAAGGACAGGGTGCATGTCTTTGGGGAAAGGCCTCACCTCTCATCGACCGGGAGGGAAATATCATCGGGGCGATCGAGTCCCTGCGCGACATTACCGAGTGGAAACGAGCGCACCAGTCAATTCTTTCCGTCGGGGCGAACGAGGGGAACGTGCCTGAGGACCGGGTGAAAGAACTCGAGTCTTCCCTTGTGTCCTCTAAAGAAGAGATAGAAGAGCTGATCGCGAAACTGAACGCCGCGAGGCCCCTGGAAGAAGCATTTTCCGATGTGGTGGACCCGCTGGTCCTGATAGACCGGTCCGGGCGGATCATCAGATGCAGCCGCTCGTTCTGCCGGATGGTCGGCGTGGATGCGGAACCCGACGGGAATAACATCGCCATGTTCTGTGCACCCGAAGAGAGAAAGCCGATGTTGGAATGGATAAAAAAAGCCGGTCCGGACCGATCGATCCAATTCTCCGCATCACTCCTGCGGGTGGGCAGCCGGCTGCCGGTTGAGGGGATTGCGATACCCGTAGGAGGGAAACGGGAGCGATCGTTTATGCTCGTGCTCAGGGAAGCAGTCTCCTAGAGGTACATGTTCTGGATCTCCAGGACCTCGGTGCTGTCCCTGGCATCCGCGTAGAATCCCAAAGGCTCCTCGTTCAGCTCGAGGAACCTGTTTCCCCAGGTGCACGAGGAGACGACAAGTACCGCCTGATCACGCTCCCCCAGGATCACCAGTGCTGCGGCGAGAGCCTCCACCGAGGTGAGCTTCCATGGCCTCCCGAAATTCACCGGATTTGCGGCAACGAGGAATGGAAGAGCCCTCCGGAGCCTCCAACCCCGGATCATCCCCGTATCGAGCACCTCCCAGGAACAGTCCAGTGCGGTTATGGACCGGACGGGGCGATCTGCCGGGGATAGTGCTTGTTCGGCGGTCGGATCGAGGATCAGCGAATTCCGTGGGATGGCAGCGATCTTCGGGACGATCCTGATAAGCCCCGCCTTTTCCAGGCGCTTTACCGTGCATTTGCGGGGGTCGCAACTATTGTCCCGGTACGCGTAGAGGGGGATCATCTATCTCCAATGAGTATCCAATTTCCTAACCGATGTATATACTGGTATGCCCCTGTATCCTCGATCCCGGACTCCGGGCCAGGGGTATCACGACTCCGCGGGACCTTGAATCGTTCTCACGGGCATTGGACCGGTGCCGCAGGTTCGGCCTCGAGATCGTCCCCCTGCCGTGCCCGGAAACGAACTACCTGGGCAGGGATCGGGAGCCTGCGACCTTCCTTGACCGGCTTGACACCCCGGAGTTCGAAGCGCTCCTGGACAGCATGGAGAAGGGGACCAGGGAGGTTATTCGCGAGCGTGGGCCTCCGTTTGGGATCCTCGGGGTGAACTCGTCTCCGACCTGCGGGGTGGACACCACCTACCACGGCCCGGGCACGGCAGGCTCCCGGGGAAAAAAACCGGAAAGGGGTGTGTTTTTAAGCCGGTTTCCTGAGATTCCGGCGATAGACGTGCAGGTGTTCGCCCGCTACCGGATCTATCTCGCTGCACCGCTGTTCTCCGAAGCCGAGCGCGATTTCAACCGGAAACTATCCGGGATCCTGGCCTCCCGATTTTTCGAGGTCTACCTTCCCCAGGAAACCGGGGATGACAGTTGCTCCCGGGGCCTCGAATCGCATCGCGAGATCTACCGGAGCCATGTCGAGGCGCTTCGTTCCGTTGATGCCGTCATCGCGGTGGTCGACGGGGCAGATGCGGACTCCGGCACGGCATGGGAGATGGGATATGCATCTGCGAGGGGAATCCCGGTTTTCGCGTTAAGGACGGATTTCAGGATGGCGGGGAGGTGCGAGCACGTGAACCTCATGCTCGAACAATCCGCGACGGTGGCAGGATCGATCGGGGAACTGCTTTCCGCGCTTGATATGCCGGGGGCACTCAGGCCCCGCAAGTATTCGGCTGCCGGACATGAAACCGCCCCGTAATCGCCGTGCACGTGGTATTCTGCAAATATTTAAGGTCAAAAGCGGTAAATGGTGATTAATGGAGAAGAAAAAGACGGAACGATCCTGGAGCACCCGATGCACGTTGGACCGGCCTTTGCCGAAGGGCACGGAATCCGTTCCCTTCCTCTCGGGTCCGGGACTGCGCCGGGCACTTTCGAGCAGATACATCCAGCTCCTCATTCTTCTCACCGCTGCAGGCATATTCCTGCGGTTCTACAATCTCACGTTCAATTCCATCTGGCTCGACGAAGCGGCCACCTATAATTTCTCCCGCGATTCGTTCCTCGAGATCTGGAATATCACCGCGAACGGCGAGTTCAACCCGCCCCTCTTCCACTGGATTGAGCACGTCATGCTTTTCTTCGGAAACTCGGAATTCACCCTCCGTTTCATCCCCGCGCTGCTCGGTGCCTTCACCATTCCCCTCTTCTACCTGATTGGGAAGGAGATGTACGACAGGAATGCCGGGATCATCGCCGCAGCCATTCTCGCGTTCTCCCCGTTTCATGTGCTCTACTCGCAGGATGCACGGGCATACACCACCGTGCTCTTCTTCTTCACTATCGCCCTGTTCTTCTTCCTGTCCGGGTTGAAGACCGGGAAGAGGTCAGACTGGATCTTGTTCGGGATCTTTTCGGCCCTCTCGTTCTGGACCCATTTTTACGTATTCATCGGGGTGGTGATTCTCTATGCATATGCCCTCTATGTGGTCGGAAAGAAGAAAGGCTGGAATATAAAAGGATTTTCCGAATGGATCCTCTCCGCGGCGGTCTTTTTGATCGCCACGCTTCCCCTCCTTGCGGTCACCGTACACCTGTTCCTCGTCAGGACGGGGTCGCCGCCGACCTACGGGGCACAGGGGCTCACTTCCCTGGAGCTCACCTTCATCCAGTTTTCAGGGTTCACCCTCTATGTCACCATTATCTACCTGGTACTCTTTGTAATGGGACTGATCCAGCTTTTCAAGGTGAAAAAAGACACGTTTACCATCTCGGTCCTCGCCGTTCTGGGCACCCTCGCGGCCAGCTATGTCCTCTCGTTCGTGATGCCGATGATCCCCCGGTATCTCATCTTTCTGCTCCCCTTCTTCTTCGTCCCCATCGCCGCGTCATACCATATCTTCTTCCGGATAACGAAGACCCCGAAGATCGTATATATCCTGATAATCGTGATCCTGGCGATCAATATCCCGCAACTGTATCACTACTATACCGTCCCGTCGAAGGAGGACTGGCGGGGCCTTGGAATGAACCTGGCCGGGGCGACCCAGCCGGGAGACGTCGTGGTTGCGGTTCCCTCCTACGTGAGGATGCCGCTCGAGTATTATTACTCCAACGCCACCGACGGGACTATCCTCGTAGGAGCATCGAGCCTTGGGGAGCTTCAGGCAATCCCGGATAAATATCCCGGTACCACGATCATCTATCTCGTAACGTCCGATATATCCGCGGCGGACCCGAGCGGTGCATCGTTCAACTGGCTCGACCAGAATACCATGTATATCGCAAACCAGGGCGGTATTTTCGTATTTGCCTCGAGTACCCGAGGATGATCAGGTCGATGTACGACGCCCTGCTGATCATTCCCGGGGGATGTGCGGATACCGGCGAACTCCTCAGCGAGATGGTCGCCCTGTTCGACCGCAATCGTCTTGCTGCAGGAATATTCCTGGCTCCCTTGGGGGGAGGGGAGAAACCGGGGACCCCGCCTGCGGACGCGTCTGAACACATCGCGGGTGCCGGAACCCTGGGAGATCTCTGTTCGATGGTCTCCGCCGGGAAGATAGAGACCCGGTCCCTCTGGTGGGTCGATGACCCGCAGCGGTTCATGGAAATGCCGTCGCTGGTCGGGGAGATTTGGAAAGGTCTGGATGCCGGAAACGACCTCGTCATAGCGGTCAGGCCATCGGTTCCCCTGCGGGAGAAGATCCCGGCGATGGTGGTCTTTCCGGAGTGGAAAGACCCATTCTCCGGTCTATTTGCGGTCAGGCACAGCGCATTCACGGATTATGCGTCGCCCGGACTCCAGGGCCCCCTGCTCGCCCACTTTCTCTCCCGGGTTCCGTGGAACGGAGTTCGGGAGGTCGACGTCCCGGCGACGGATAGTCCCGGCAGTCGCCATCGTTACCCGGCGACCTCCTGGTTCCCCGGGCTCGGCCAGATCCTGTATTATGCCCTTACCGAGAAGAGCAGCCCGTTACGGACCGAGATGGGGAAGATACTCCGTTTCGCCCTGGTGGGGCTCTCCGGGATCCTCGTCAATACCGGATTTTTATACCTGTTCACCGAGGTGGGAGGGCTCTTTTATCTCGCATCCAGTGCGATCGCGATCGAGCTCTCGATCATATCGAATTTCTTTCTCAACGAGTTCTGGACGTTTAAGAGCAGGTCGGGGCTGATCCGGCGCAGATGGAAGAGGCTTGCCAGTTATAATTTCCTTGCCCTGGGCGGGATGGCAGTGAACATGGTTGTGCTCTACGGCCTCACGGCTGGGTTCGGCGTCTATTACCTCACGGCAAATATCATCGGGATCCTCTTCGGTTTCTTATGGAACTACCTGACCAACCGGAACATCACCTGGAGGTGATCAGCACCGTTCCGGTACCTCGCGGGCGAGGTAGATCCGCCAGGAGCGGGCGATGGCATTGCTTCTCCGCTGCACGAGGTTGTATTCAAGGATACTCAGGCACTGGACAAGGTACTGGAGGAGGATCCTCCATCGTAACTTGCTCTCCCCCATCTCCCGGTCCTTGAAGGTGATGGGGATCTCCGCAACCCTTGCCCAGCCTGCTTTCCCGAGGATCTCGAACCCCATCCGGAACCCCCGGGGGGTAAGAGTGACCTCGTCAAGGATCGCCTTTTTTATCGCAAAAAAACCGCTCCCCGAATCATGGACATGGGGAATAAGCACCCTTCCCAGGGTTGCTGCACCAAAAGAAAGAATTTCCCGGTGGAATGCCCAGTTCCGGACCTCCCCTCCCCTTACATACCGGCTTCCTATGACCATATCGCACCCGTTCTCCCGCAGGCACCGGTAAAAACGGGGGATCTTTTCGGGAGGGTGCGAGAAATCGCAATCGATGCACTGGACCAGGGGGGCGCCGGCTGCGAGAATTCCATCGTACAGGGAAGGAGAAAGACCGTGATTGGAATGGCGGACCAGGAGCTCCAGGTTATTCATGGACTCCTGGAGAGATCTCACGATCCCGGCGGTGCCGTCGGGTGAATCGTCATCTACCACCAGTATCTCTTCGAAAATTTTGTGTTCCGTGCAGATTTCGTGAACTGCCCGGATCATCGGACCGATATTTTCCTTTTCATTGAAGGTCGGGATCACTACGGTGAGATCGTAGGGTTCTGCCCCTTCCGTTGATTGAATGGCCACTTAAAGGTATATCTCCGCGGGAAATCTTATAGTTTGGCGCAGGGACAGGGCGGATCCGATCCCAGGAAGATACGGGCAGCGATCCCGGATTTTAACCGGAAACAAAAATGATAACAGATATATATACTCTTCCCGATACCGATGTAGTGAACTCCCGTTATGCTGTCGGTTCGTGAATTCTGGAGTCATTCCTACACGATTCCGATCCTTTTGTGCCTCGGTATAATAACTCCCGTTTTGGTATTGAAGGGCTATTTCATCGGAGACTACCATGATATCCTCAACAATACCCTGGATTATTTCTACCTGCATCAGAATCTCTTCGGGATGTGGAACAACCTCTGGCCGGGGGGATTTCCCGAGGTCGCAAATCCGCTCTCATCCAGGTTTTACCCGTTCTCTTTTCCTTTTTACTATTTCTCCAACTCGATATACATCCTGAATTTCGTGGTTATTCTCCACATTCTCATTGCTTTTTTCTCCTTCCGAAAACTCGCCACGCTCATCTGCAGGTCGGAATTCCTGCTTACCATCAGCGCCCTTTTCTACGCGTTCTCCGGGATATTGCTGACCAGGATCGCGGCGGGGCAGCTGGTCATCCTCTTCGCCCTCGCCTGGACGCCGTTGATGTATTATTTTCTCTTAAAAATCCTCCAGTATCGTGAATACTCCGTTATAAACATCTTTTTTCTTGTATTCATCCTCGTATTCCAGTATTTTTCGGGAGGATTTTACATCTTCGTCTTCAATTTCATTGTATTACTGATTTTTTTCGGGTATTATCTGTTGTCGGGCGAGGACCGGAGGAAGGTCGGCACGGTGTTCCTGCTCGTGGCTGCCTTTTTTATCGCTATCAGTGCGATTAAGCTGCTCCCGGAACTCTCCATCAACCAGTTCATCGTTCGCATCGACCCTATTGATCCCCTCGCGGGGGGAGGGTTTCTGGAGAATAATCTCGGTGCATATACTTTCGGCGTCCCCATCGATTCGACCTTCGGGATGCACGAGAGCGCGGTCTTCATTGGGATAGTCCCCCTCATTTTCGCGATAACCGCGTTCGTGTTCGGGGATAAGAAACTCGTGGTCCCGTCCTTCATCGCGGTGATCTTCGCATTCGTATGGGCGGACGGGGGAAATACGCTGCTCTCGTTCGTGCACTTCTTCCCGATGTTCGCCAATTTCCGGTGCCCTGGAAGAATACTTGGGACGATAGGCCCCCTGGTGCTGTTCCTGGCGCTCTACGGGTTTGTCATTCTCCTGGACCAGGCGGAAAAGAGCGATCTGTTCAGGGTAGGGCCGGTGGAAAAGAAGAGAATACTCCTGGGGACCGGGGTTCTCGTTCTTCTAAAATTGTTGGAAATCCCCTACCAGGATACGGTATCGCTCCCGGCAGTCGTTTCCGTCCTTATTCTGTTCGTATTTATACTGTTACTCTATACAAATAAGATATCGGATTCCGTGTTCATCGCGCTGGTTTTGGTATCCCTCCTGGTGAACGGGGTATTCCTGTTCCTGTCGGGAACAATTAATCCTTATTTTTGGATACAGGCGGGAATCGCGATCGTGCTCATCCTGGCTGCCACATGGTACTACTGCCGGGGAAGTGCGCGGGGGGCCCGAAGGACCTTCACGCTCCTGTTTGTGATCGCCCTTCTGGTCTCTCTCGCCGGAAATATGAGTTACCTTGTGTATACCAGTCCGGGGCTCGATTCCGGACCTGCCCGGGATGTCGCCACGGAACTTGGCATCCCTCCTGCCGGATACCCCCAGGTATTCATCCTCGATACGGGGCCCGGATGGTCGCACATGGACTTCACGGTTGCATACCTCGAAGCGGGTATCCAGCCCTTGAACGGGTATTACCCGTATTTCCTGAAGAACAACCTGGCCCCCTCCTACACGCTCCAGGGCATCACCTATACCACCGCGAATTATATCGTGGATACGGCATACCTCGAAAGCGGGACACCGACGTTCGGGGAAATATACGATACCATTGGCGGGGTCCCGGTATACGCTCCCTTAGACGTACTCCCCAACGTATTCGCGGTGAGAAACGAGCAGTTCGTCCCTGTCGCGGTTGAAAAGTATACCCCGGACGAGGTGATCGTCACCGGCGACCTGCGTGCCGGGGACGTAATCGTGGTAAAAACATCGTATTATCCCGGCTGGTCCGTAAACGGGAATCCTGCACAAGCTATTGGGAACCTTGTGACCGGGAGGCTGCCCGCAGATTCGGACAGGGCAATCGCCAGGTTCGACCCTCCGGACTTCAAAGCCGGAATAATCTCTTCCATCACCGGGGTCCTCGCGATATGCGCCCTGCTGGCATACCGGAGAAAGGCGGAGGCAATCCTTTTTCCGGCCGGGGGCCGGGTTCACTCGTGATCTCTTACAAAAGGTGAGGTGCAAGGACAGACCCTTTCCGAACAGGACTCACCCGGGGGCAAGGCCATCACTTCGTCCGCATCTCCGGGGATCGTGAAGGACCGACCGGCAGGGAGAATGCCTGACCGGAATCAGGGTGTCCTGATTCCCTTCGCGGTTCCCTCTGACTGCCGAGGGGTTCTCTCCCCAATCATCATATCCGATCCCACCCCATCTTTTCTGGATGCCGAACCTCAATGTCGCAGTTATCGGTCCCATTGAATATGCAAAGGAGCTGGGGAAGAAGGGGACCGTTTCCGATATTACCTTTTACAATCTGAAAAAGGACGAGACGACGGTCACGTTCATCGAACCGAGCCGATACCCGGAGAAACTCTCATCTCTCTTCTTTGCGGTGTCCATGGCGCAGAAGGCGGTCCTGGTAGTCGACGAGATCAACGCCCAGTTCGGGGAGTGCGTGCTGATGCTCGACTGTGCCGGGATGAAGGACGGCGTCCTGGTCCTGCGCAACTATATCACCCCCGACCAGGTGGCGCCCCTGATCAGGGACACGGTCGTCGCGGGGTACCGGGTCGCTGAAGACGACCGGTTCCGGTTAAGAGAAGATCTCACTGCGGAAGCCGCCGCCCGGAAGGACCCCGCCCCGGCGGAACTCGCCCGCTCGGGTGCGGTCCCGGTGGACCACTTCTTCAATGTAAAGGGTGTGGGGGTCGTGGTCCTTGGAGGCGTCATCCGGGGGGCGATAAGAAAACACGATTCGCTGAAGGTGTTCCCCACGGAACATACCGCGCTGGTCAGGTCCATTCAGAAGCACGATGACGACGTGGACGCGGCCTGGGAGGGAGACCGTGTCGGCCTCGCACTGAAGGGCGTGGAGGTGGAGGCCCTCGACCGGGGTTACGTGCTCTCAAACGACCCGTCACTGACCGCTTCCGGGACAATTCACGGTCGTGCGACGCTGGTGAAATACTGGCCAACCCCCCTGAAGGAGGGCATGATACTCTACCTCGGGCACTGGATGCAGTTCGTCCCCGGGAGGATTGCTTACGTCAATAATGCGGGCGACTGGAAGCGTCCCGAGGTGACGCTTCGGTCAGAGAAAGAACTCGTCCTTCCCCCGAAAGCAGAGGTCCTGCTCCACTACCTGGAAGGGGGAAAACTGAGAATCGTCGGGACCCTCCGGATCGACTGAAACGGAAATGCGATTAATTTTTCCGGAATAGAACAGAATACCTTTTTCCATCCGGGTCCCGTTGTTCGCATCTCTGCGGGGCAGACCCTGCACGCATACGGAACCATCGTCGCGGCCAGGGTTCCCGGGGCAGGGGAGGGCTTATCCGTGCAGGCCCCTATCAGTACGTGGTGAACCATGGCACTGGGAGACCTCATTCCCTGGATTGTGGGAGGAATCATCCTCCTCATCATCGTCGTGCTGATCCTGTACTTTGTCTCCATCTACAACCGGTTCTATACCCTGAAGAACTCATCCGAGGCGACACTGGGACAGATCCGGGTAGCGATGAAGAAGCGGCTGGATATGATCGACCAGCTGCTGGGTGCGGTAAAGAGCTATGCAAAGTTCGAACGGGAGACCTTTGAGAACGTCACGGCCATGCGGGCCCGGGTAGGTTCGGCCGGACCGGGCGACCTGAACGATATCGAGAAAGAGTCCCGTTCCCTGCTGGGAAGACTCTTCGCGGTAGCGGAGAACTACCCCGACTTAAAGACCAGCACCACCGTGACGAACCTGATGGAGGCGGTGAAAGGGGTCGAAGAGGAGATCGCCCGGCAGCGGTATACCTACAACAACATCTCCCAGCAGTTCAACACCATGATCGACGTCATTCCCTCGAGCTTCGTGGGCCGGCTGATGGGGCTCTCCAAACTGACCTACCTGGAGTTTGAAGAAGCGATCTCCACCCCCCCGAAGATCGAGTTCTGAGGTGTACGAATGTCGGAGGAACGCCAGATCGTCCTTCTTTTTGTGGTCGCGATAGGAGTCGCCGCACTTGGGATCCTGATAGGCGCCTCGATCCCCGGGCTCCTCGAGGGTGACCTGGTAGTGGACTCGTATCACGCGGATTTCGGCCAAAACGGGACCCTTTCGGAGACCTATACCTACCAGGTCATGAACAGCGGGCAATACCGGATGCTCTTCCGTTTCTGGAATGCCCCGCTCTCGCTCACCCCGCTCGCCTTCCCGTACATCCTCTACCAGGACATGACCATACCTTCTGGCGTAATCGGGTACGTGAAGGATTACCAGGGGACGGTCACCCTGGTGGGCTCGACCGATCCCGCGGCAGCCGCGGTAGTGCGTCAGCTCGCCGAGCTGAACGAGGTGGGAATCTATAACCCGGCGTACTACGCGGCAGGGGAGTATACCGTCCTGTACCAGTATATCGTCTACCCTCCCATCGAGTACGACGAGCAGTATGCCCACCTCAACATACGGCTGGTCGACCAGCACGTCCCGTTCCGCGCTCTCGAGATCACGTACCCTGCCGCGAACGTGGTCGCAGTCTATCCCCACCCTGCATCGCTCTCGGTCTCACGGTCCGATGAAACGATCGTGGTCACGGGGAGCGCAGCTACCGACGAGGTGGTAGGGATCGAGCTCCTGCTCCGGGAGCAGGCGCTGAACACCACGCCGGGATTCCCCACTTACGTGGAAGGCGTACAAGCACAGACCGAGGCTGCAAATCCCTGGTGGGATGTCCTGCCGTACTATTTTGCCCAGGCATGGTTTGTAATCTCCCTAATCGCCATGCTGGCGACTCCCTTCCTCCTTCTCGTCATCTATTACCGCTTTGGGAGGGAGAAAAAATTTACAGTGCCAGGGTATCTCAGTTTTACCCCCAACCCGGCGATGAAACCCTGGGAGGTCAACCTGCTCTTCAAGGGAGATGCGGTCGATTTCGATAAGGACGGTTACTATGCTACCTTGCTTGACCTGCACCGGAGGGGGCTGGTCAGGATCGAGGGCGGTGACCAGGGGGCACCGGTCAGGATCACCGTTCTTTCAGGGCGTACCGACGATCCGTACGAGAAACGGGTGCTTGAGTTCCTGAAAGATGCATCCGAGGACGGGGTAGTTGACACTGCCGTACTTGAACGCCTGGCAACCAAAGCGAGATCGGATCTTACTGCAGAGAAACAGATCCTTCGCTACCAGAGGGAACTGCTGGATGTGACCCGCCGTTCCGACCCGGCCCTGATCGCCCGGTACCTCGTGGACGGAAGGGACCATATCTTTCCCTTCCTGTTCGTGGGGGTGGCATTCACCGCGATAGGCATAATCGGGCTTATCGTTGCTCCCTTCCAGGCCGGATACCTCGGTCCCGCGGTGTTGTTCTCGGCACTGATCCTCGCACAATCCGCGGTGGCCCTCGCCTTCCCCTCTACCCTTTTCGGGCACTGGAAAGGGGACGGCTACCAGGAGAAGCTGCAGTGGGACGCGTTCGCGAAGTTCCTGTCGGACCTGGCGCTCATGCGCAAATACGCGCCCGCAGATATCGCCATGTGGGGTGAATGGCTGGTCTACGGAACCGCGCTCGGTGTGGGAGACAGGGTCGAGAAGGCAATGAAGGAGCTCGACGTGAATATCCCCGAGGCAGGTGTTCCCCTGGGGATTCGGACCGCGTTCGTCCCGGTATTACTCTTTGTCCCCCCGTCACGCGGTGGCGGCGGTGGCGGTTTCGGCGGAGGAGGATCCTTCGGCGGCGGCGGTGGTTTCGGCGGCGGCGGCGTAGGAGGGCGCTGAAGTCCGGTGCCCCTGAACTTGGATCCCTTATCCTCCCTTTTATTTCCACGGAAATCCATAGCATAGCAGGGATAAGAATATGCGGTACGCAGAAGGGCGCCCGGGCAGGATTTTTTATCTGAGGATCGACCACGGCGAGGATCTCGTCGCCGGGCTTCTTTCGTTCGTGAAAGCGCACAATATACGCTCCGCCGTTATTCAGCTCCTTGGTGCGCTCCTCGAGGGGAGCATGGTGACCGGCCCCGAACACCCTGTCCTCCCCCCGGACCCCCATTGGGATACGTTCAGCGGCGGGTGGGAGATACTCGGCATTGCCACGGTTTCATGGACCGGTGAAGGACCTCACCTCCATCTCCACAGTACCGTCGGAAGAGGGACGAATGTTCTTACCGGGTGCATCCGGGGTAAAACGGAAGTCTATATCGTGGTTGAAGCGGTTATCCAGGAAATTCGGGGCTGCACGGTGGAGCGGGTCTTCGACCAGGCCACGGGGCTCGACCTCCCGAACCCCCGCGGGGAACATCACCCGCCGCTATGACCATGGAACAACCCTCATTTCTTCCCCTCTCCATAAAAGAGGCTCATCGACTTGGCATTGACAGGCCGGACTTCCTGATCGTTACCGGCGATGCCTACGTGGATCATCCCTCTTTCGCCGCTGCACTCCTCGGAAGGGTGCTCTGGGATGCCGGGTTCTCGGTCGGGATAATTTCCCAGCCTGACTGGAGGACCGACCGGGATCTGCTCACCTTCGGTCCGCCGGAACTCGGGATCCTGGTCGCACCAGGTAACGTGGACTCGATGGTGAACCACTATACGGCGAACCTGAAAAGAAGGAATCGCGACGTATATACCGCGGGCGGGCATCCGGGAAAACGACCGGACCGGGCGGCGATCGTGTACACCGACCGCCTTCATGCCGTCTTTCCGGGGGTTCCCGTTATTCTCGGTGGGATCGAAGCCAGCCTCCGGCGGTTCGCCCATTACGACTACTGGTCGGACAGGGTGAGACAGTCCATACTTGCGGATGCCCCTGCCGACCTGCTGGTGTTCGGGATGGGGGAACGCCAGGTGGTCGAGATCGGAGAGAGGCTCGCCGCAGGCGAAGCGGCCGGGGAGATCAGGAACATTCCCGGTACAGCGTATCGCGTCGCTATCAATGAATGGAAGCGGCAAATAGACGAAAATATCGTCACAATCCCCGACTTCCAGCAGGTATCTGGGGATAAGCGGGAGTATGCCCGGGCATTCGCCCTGCATTACCAGGAACAGGACCCGTTCCGGGGGAGATCCGTCGCCCAGGTCCACCCAAAGACCGTGGTAATCCAGAACCCTCCCGCCCGGCCGCTCTCCACTTCCGGTTTGGACCACCTCTACGAACTCCCTTACACCCGGGCGGCACACCCGGCATCCCGCGAACCCGTGCCGGCGCTCGAGCCGGTAAAGTTCTCGGTCACCAGCCACCGGGGCTGTTTCGGGGAATGCGCCTTCTGTGCTCTCACCCATCACCAGGGAAGGATCATCCAGTCCCGGAGCGTGGAGTCTCTCGAACGCGAAGTCCGGAGGATCGCGAAACTCCCCGGATTCTCCGGGGTGATCACCGACGTAGGGGGGCCGACTGCGAACATGTGGGGGGCTCGGTGCAGTCGCTGGGAAACCGCCGGGACCTGTCCGGACCGGCACTGCTCCCCGGCCTGCGGCGGGCTGGTGCTCTCCCACCAGGCCCAGATGGAGCTCCTGGCGAAACTGCGGGAGGTCCCCGGGGTCAGGTGGGTCTTTATCGGTTCCGGAATACGGTTCGACCTGGTAATGGCCGATCCCGCTCCCTACCTGGAGGAGCTCTGCAGGCACCATGTGTCGGGGCACCTCAAGGTCGCGCCCGAACACGTCTCGGAGCGCGTGCTGGAACTTATGAACAAGCCGGACCGTGCAGTGTTCGACCGGTTCAGGGCGCGCTTCTCCGCTATCGGAAGCAGCGGGAAGAAGAAGCAGTACCTTCTCCCCTACTTCATGTCGGGGCATCCGGGATGCACCATAGAGGACATGATCGAACTTGCGGAGTACATCCGGGACCACCGGCTCTATACCGAGCAGGTCCAGGATTTTACCCCCACCCCTATGAGCCCTTCCACCTGCATGTACTACACGGGGATAAACCCGTTCACCATGAAGGAGGTCCACATCCCCCGGGGAAGGGAGAAGAAGATCCAGCGAGCGATTCTCCATTACCGCGAACCGGCCAACCGGGCACTGGTGGAGGAAGGGCTCCGGGGTGCGGGGAGAGAGGATCTCATTGGTCCGGGTGCAGATTGCCTGATCCCCGGGACAGCAAAGATCCGGCGAAGTACATCGAAAACAGCGAAGAAATAGGATTTTTTTTGATGCTGAGATCCTCTCTCTCTTATCGTTATGCGAATCTGCGATGCACTTACGTCAAACCGGACTCATCATGCGCCCCGGGGGAAGTATCTGTAGATATTCAGGCTCTGTTGAATTCCTTGATCTCCATCGGAGGATGAATATGGGATATGCCCGGACTGGCGCAGGTCCGGGATCTTCTTATCTTTGCTATCGAACCGATATCAGTCATGGTTAACCATATGCCAGAGATATCGCGCCGGGGCCGCCGCAGCGGCGGGGGCGAAGCCCCCGGAAATGTCTAGGAAGAAAGGATGTCAACAGAAGCCATAGTTCCAAAAAAATATTTACAGGTCGTCACAGGGCGGAAGGTCCACGCCCTCGTTTGCGCAGGGGATGCAGCGGGACATCTTTTCATCGATGATCCGGTAGGCGTTGGCCAGGACCGAGGAGTTCGATATCAGACCTGCAAGGAGGATTACCTCGAGAATTTCCTCCCACGACGCTCCTTTTTTCATCGCGGCCTGCATATGGTACCCCGTGCAGTGCTTGCAGCGGAGCGCCGCCCCAACCGCCAGGCTGATAAGCTCCACGTACTTGGGATCAAGGGAACTGGTCTTGGTAACCGCTCCCTTATAGAGGAGGTGGGAGATAAGGACCTCGGGACGCTCCGACATTCTCTGGAATATCAGGGGGGTCCTCCCGTATTCCCGTTCTATGTCCTGCATCCATTGGGCCGCGGTATCTTCGCCGCCTTTTTCGAGTATCTGGTGCAGGGTCTCTTCAAAGTCTTCCAGCTCCTTCATCGACGATCTCACCTGTACCAGATCTCTCTCTTCGCCCTGACATAACTTTGTCATCCTGCAAGGCCGGACCGTGCGATCCGTAGTTGCGAAAATTTTCGCAGTATAAGAAGGATATTTATCAAAATGCTTTCATATCTAAGCGTGGTTCCACGCGAACCGAGGAATCGGATCAATATGAAATATCACATCGCAGGCAGCCGCGCCATGGCCCTCCTGCTGGTCCTGGCGTGTTGTTTTGGAGTCGCCGGCACCGCAGAGGCGGCTCTTATATCGAGCGGCGGTTCTTTTACCGAAATATCGTCTGCAACGCTTCAGGAATACCACCAGAACACGGGGGCTGCCCGGGGCACCGTCGCATCGGACCTAATCTCCCGGTTCGATGAGGGTAACAACCGGGAATTTTCCGGAAATTCGGCAATAGTGAAGTATTTCCACAATTCAGATGGAGATACTGCCGGGATCTTTAGGATCACCGCACTCTCGTCCTTCGGACCGTTCCAGGGCGACAGTAAGACAGCGTCGTTCCGTGAGCTTGTCGAGAATCGGCTCTCGGGTCTCCTTCTGCCGGGAACAAACCCGGGCTCGTTCACTGTGGTCTCCGGAACCGGGGTGATCCGGTTCATCGACCTTGAGGACGGATTTTTCGGGATCATCGCCGATGACGGTACGCATTACCTCCCGGATTCCCTGCCTGAAGAATACCAGGTCGACGGACTTAAGGTCTCCTTTACCGGGATCGCAGGACAACCCGCGGCCAATGTCAGGATGTGGGGAACACCGCTGCGCCTGAACTCCCTCGAACCGTGCACCTCCGGAAGCGGGATCTCTGCCTCCGGGACGGTGCGGTACTTCGACCTCGAGGGCGGGTTCTATGGGATTGTCGCGGATGACGGGGCACATTACTATCCGTTGAACCTCCCCGCGGCGTATGCCGCGGACGGGGCGAGGATCCGCTTCACCGCCACGGAGGAGGATGTCGCCACAATTGCAATGTGGGGAGTCCCGGTCACGCTCCTCTCGGTTGAGCCGCTCGACACACCCGCGGGGAACTCCCCCGTTTCGGGCGTCTGGACACTCGTCTGGTACATTGCCGACGGATCACCGCGTACGGTAGTCCCCGGGACTGCAGTCTCGGCCGAATTCGGGAGCGAGAACCGGCTCACCGGGACCGCCGGATGTAATCATTATTTTGCCGAATACCTGGTCTCGGGGGACACACTGACCGTGGGAGCAGCGGGAAGGACCGAAATGTACTGCACCCCGGACGGTGTAATGGAACAGGAGGACACATACCTGGACCTCCTTTCGGCAGCCGCGGGGTTCAGGGTTCAGGGGGATGATCTCCAGGTCTTCGATGCCAGGGGCACTGAGATCCTCCACTTCGTGAGAGGAGCTCCCGACGCCGGAGAAGAAAAACCCATACTCGTCGAATTTACCAGGACCGGAGGGTTTGCCGGATTCAATGACGCGCTCACCGTCTATCAGGACGGGACCGCAACCGTGACCCGGAAGGAGTTTACCCGGGGGATTACCCTGTCTGCCGGGGAGCTCTCGACGATACGGCAACTCCTGCAGGACGCGGCGTTCAGCACGCTGCTGCCCGAATATCCTCCCGCGGCACCCGGAGCGGATTATTTCACCTACACGGTGACATATGAAGGAAAAACCGTCACTTCCGTGGATACCGGAGTTCCGGAATCACTGCAGCCCTTGATCGAGATGCTGGGCACCCTCGTCGGCGAGAATGCGCCGGACGACGTGGCGCCCCCGCTTCATTAATTTTTTTACCCGGCTATTTTTTTTCATATTTTCGACTTTGTTGAGATCCTTATTCCTGATGTTCCCGGCCCTTCGCCCCCGCCGCTCTGGCAGCGCGGTGCGGTGGTTTCTGGAAAAGTTCAACCCTGGCTGATATCGCAAAACTCATCGGTAAAGGATACCAGACTAAAAAATGGTCCCGGCATATTTCGTAGGAGCGAAAAAGCGGCGGGGCAGGGCATCTGGAGCATTATACAAAGCAAATTAGACCTTTATTGATGGCCCTTGCAGGGAATTTTAAAAAGTGATTCCGCAAGACCAGGGCCGATGCACGATGCCGCTATAAAAAATTTTAAATAATTCAGAAGGATAAATCCTTCCGTCCATAATATAGGGACAGGAGGTGCTGCGGTCATAAGGGAAGATTTGTGCGAATCCTGGCGTGCCGGGGCATTTCGATGGCCCGGCATTCCCGCGTATCCTTACGAATAGTCAGATTCAGAGGTGAAAAGAATGACAAGGGCAGGACCGGCCCCGGGAATGGTATATGAAATCACCCCGCGAACCCCTCCATTTCAGGAGGGCCAGGAGGGCTCAGATCAGCTCACCGAACCCCCGGGGCTGCAGCTCGGATCGTACCGGTACTTCATCGGGCACCGAAACGGAGAACCTGTTCTCCTTCGATGCCTTGAATCCGAATCCCGTTACCTGTCGGAGGTGGTGGATCACGAACTGCTCGGTATCACAGAGCATGATATCATGGTGGCAGTCCGCGAATGTCCCGATCATATCGAGTCCGATGCGATTCCGGTCTCAGACCATGTAAACAGGAAACTCCAGATACTTTTCCGGTAACCGGCGCGGGGGCAACTAAAAACCCCCCGGCCGGGCTTTTTTTAGAATTTCACGAAATACCTTAAATAGCACGCTCTCCGAATGTGTTCATCAGGAGGAATCTAGAATGAACTCAGCCAGAACAAAATGGGCCGGAATATTCTCCGCGATTATGATACTGAGCTTCACGCTCCTCGTGTGCGGATGCCTGGCCCCCGGAGTCCCGGGCGGTCCGGCACAGGCGACAGAGACCCCCACCATCAGCCCGGTCGGAACCGAAACGACCCGAACGGGGACCGCTCCCGAAGGTGTGATAGTGCTCCCCGAGGGGAGCGAGATGTTCGTGACCAGGCCATGGGGCTACGAAAAGTTTGTTCCCAACCCGGCACTCCATGCCACGCTCCAGGAGACCAGGGTAGAGACGGATAGTTCAGGCAGACTCTACCTTACCGGAAGGATCAAGAACGACAGCGAGTATACGGTCGAATATATCGAAGTGACTTTTAATCTCTTCAATGCGAATGGGGCGCTCATTGGAAACGCGGTCGCAAGCGCCTATTTCCTCCCCGCCGGAAAGACCTGGGTATTCCGGACCAACAGTTTCGATGCGAGCGGGTACCAGTTCAATGAACTGGCAGACATCTTTACCGCATAATTTTTTTGACCGGCTCTGTCGGCACACCGATTCGGTTAAGGCTCCATTTTGTGTCGTTTCCGGCAGCGCCAGGAGCACATCCCTGAGCGGATGTTCTCCAACTTCCGCCTGAGGGAGTATTCCTTGGTTCACTCACAGGGTTATCATCAGGTCACCGGTAAAATTAAGCCGCGATTCGCGAACGTTACAAAAAAAGACTTGAGCTCCATCAGATCATGATGTTCGTGTCGGAGAACGGGCGAATTTTAAGGAGGATATAATCCCTCATCCTGGAAGGCCTGATATCCGCGAGGTCCCCGATGGTAACCCCCCGTTCGATCTCCAGTTTTTTCAGGACTGTTGAGAAGGTGTCGTACGGGAGTTTTACCCGGAGACCGGTCATCTGGACCGTGATCGGGGTTGGGGAGAGCACCCGGTGGATCTCTTCCACCTGCTCCCGGATAATATCCATAAGCCTGGCGGGGGATACGGAGAGGGGGTCCTTTGCGATCTCCTCCCTCTTTTTCGAGACGACCCGGGTGATCTCCGCAACCACCTCTTCCAGCTTGTCGATCTCCTCCGACTCCTTGGTACGGTGCATGAACCTCCCCACTTCACCTACATACCCGTCCACCGGAGGGTCGATGATCTTCTGCAGGGTCTCCTTCGAGGGTCCTCCCGATACCACGATGGGGACCTCGATCCCCCTCCGCAGCACCGGGAACTTGTGCCGGATACATTCCTCGAAATCGCCGAGCAGATAAATCGCGAGGTCGTGCTCGTTGATTACGTCCCGTTCCTCGTCGTTCAGTTGCGCGATCCGTTTCCCAAAACCCCGGGCAAGCCCTACCATGTTGGTCTTGGCACCGAACCGGCGGATGTACTCTGCGACATCGCAGGATGCGTGGGGAAGATGGTGGATCTCGAGGCTGGGAGTGACCACCGCAATCTCGGTCCCTACCAGGGGTGAGGGCGTGATCTCCCCGGCGAGAGGTTTGGCCACTTCCCGGATGAGCGCGATATCGTCCCGGGGTACAAGGGCCTGGATCACCACCTCCGTTGCGACCATCTGCTTCTGGATGATGTACCCTCCCACGTCCTCGATCAGGTCCACGATCTCGTCGTTCCGGTAAAGGCCGCCCTTGTAGGTCACCGGCTCGAGAATCATAGTTGCTCCCCCATGAGCGCAAATTTCCGACGAACGAGGTCCTCGATATCCTCGGGGAGCGTATCCTCGCTCGCGACAAGGTAGAACTTACCCCCCGCGTAATATTGCCTCCGGACCTTGAACCCCTCGGGCTGTATCACCTGCAGCGCGTAGATCAGGTCCTTGTAGAGGGTAACACTCGGGTCCATTACCACGAGATCCTCGAGCCCGGCCTGTTCTTCGGGAGCGAGGTCCAGCAGGATAGTAAACCGGTCGGGCTGATCGACCCGTTCCTTTCCGAACTTCTCCCAGAGGAGGTGTAACAGGGCCGCGAGGTACGCCTCGTCCCCGATGGTGATGGTCACCTGGCGGTCCTGGATATTGACGTCGGCAAAATCCCTGACCTTCACCGGGCCGGGAAGTTTCTTGGTGACCCCCACGGCAATGAACAGGGGCACCCGGGGATCGATGAAGATGTGAAGTTTCCGGATGACCCTGATCAGGTTATGATCGAGAAGGACGATGTCCGCGATCTTCCGGTAGTACTCCTTCCCTGCGGCCTCGGGACACTCGACCTCGAAATACTCCACCGAATCCATTCATTCTCCTTTGATGTACCCTGAGGCAAGAAGGGCCGATCCCACCGCCCCGATGTACTGGGAGTGGTGCGGGACCACGATCTCGGTCTGGAGCAGGTCTCCCATGGCCCTGACAAGGCCCTTGATCAGCGAGGTCCCTCCCACCATGATCACCGGGTCCTTGATATCCACCTCCTGCAACTGCTGCTCGAATACCTGCTCGGCAACGCTGTGGCAGGCGGCGGCGGCCACGTCCTCCCTCGAGCTTCCCGCGGCGAGAGCGTTCACCAGGCTCTGGGTCCCGAACACGATACAATAACTGTTCATCGGCACCTCCCGGGACATCCCCTTCATCGCAAGGGGGCCGAGCTCAGTGATGTCCACCCCCAGGCGCTTCGCGGTCATCTCCAGGAACCTCCCGCTCGCACCGGCGCAGATCCCGCCCATGGTGAACGTGCCCGGGATCCCGTCCTGGACGCTGATGGCCTTGTTGTCCATCCCACCGATGTCGATGACCGTCGAGGGGCCGTGCTGGGCGTCGGCAAGGTATACCGCACCCTTGGAGTTGACCGTGAGTTCCTCCTGGATGAGGTCGGCGCCGATATGCTGCCCCACCAGGAACCTCCCATATCCGGTCGTTCCTATTGCCTGGATCTGATCCCTGGAAATCCCCGATTCCTGGAGCGCGAGCTCGATGACCTGCTCGGCGCTCTTGAGCACCTCGGTGGTGGGGAGCCAGCCGGTACCGACGATCCTGTTGTCCTGCATCACGACTGCCTTGGTGGTAGACGAACCACTGTCCACCCCCATGGTGATCCCCTCCTGCACCTCCCTCGCGAGGAGCGCCCTGCGTCGTGCGATGGTGGTGAGGGCCTCCATACGGGTGAGAAGGGTTCCCGCCGTGGTCCGTTCGGTAAACGAATAGCTCACCACCGGGAGGTTCGAGTTCTCGTGGATATAGCGGCGGAGCTCGTTCCGAACGATGGCGGCCTCGGCACACCGGAAGCACGTGGCGATGAACACCGCGTCGGCCTCGACCCGCCCGTCCACCAGGGCCCTGGCCCGGGCGATGGAGAGCTTCAGGTCGGGGCTCCGGACGTCGAGCCCGAACAGGGCGTTATCCCTCTGGATATCCGAGAGTTTAAGGTCAGGGAAGAAGATCTCGGCGTCCACCGCGCCCGCCGCCTCCTCGATCTCCTTCTGCACCCCGCTGTACTCAGGCCCGCAGGAGAGCTGGGCTATCCTCACCTTCGTAGTCATTTACCCTCCAGGCCGGCAAGGAAATCCCTTATGGCAGCCACGAATTCGATACCTTCCTCTTCAGTACGGGGATAGACCAGGTCCAGAACGGGGATCCCCCGGGTGCGGATAAGGAACGCGAGCAGCTCGTTGGTCCTTGCGCATCCCATGCACCCGAAGGAAAAGTCCGCATCGTTCACCACGATCGCGGCATCGGCGTCCTCGACCATGGGGCCGAAGAGCGCCATCCTCCCCCGGACGCCCGACGGGACTTCGACCGCGGCATATTTCAGTCCTTTCTTGGGGTCTTCCGGGGTAACCTGCAAAGGAGGGGACTCCAGGCCGGCCGTCTGGATGCGTTCCCGTATCTGCATCGCCGCACTCAGCGGTTTATGGCCGAACCTGGCCACCAGGTCGGAGAGGATCAGGCTCGTTACGGGATATATGAACACTTTTGCCATTTCAGGACTCCTGGGATTCGATGATCTTCTTCAATGTATGGACATCCAGTTTTTTCTCGGTCTTCGGCACGGGAGGTTCCGGCACTGCACCGGGCGGCCTGGAGGGGAGTTTTTCCAGCCCCTTCGAGACATTTTTTATCAGGGTCAACTCGTACTCGTGCCCGTAGTATCCGGGCCGGGCCCCTCCGAGATTTGCCCTGCACCTGCGGGGGTCCCCCGGAGGGAACCCGCGGTCTTTTACAAATATGTGGACGGGGTCGAGCGACCTGAGCCGGTTGATGATCTCGTCTACCTCGGATTCTTTCCCGGTAATCTGCAGCCCGAAGCAGGTCTCCTTGATCATCACCCCAAGGGAGATCTCGTATGCACGGAGTGCCAGGTCGGAGGGGGTCATGTCCGGGGAATCGACAAAGACATATTTGGTCACTGTCCCTACATAGCGGGGTTTGTACTCAGCCATTCACAACCTCCCGGATGTACACCGTTTCATTCTCTTTCAGTCCTTTCAGTTTCTCCGTATCGATCACCCACCCGATAAGGTTCGTCCCCTCGAACGGCTCGGAGGTGGGCCCGAACTCCCGGTTTTCCGCAAGCCGGACCCCTACAAGGCCGGCGCCTTTCCTCGAATCGTTAGTGATGGCAAGGCTCCCCGCGGGAACAACCTCTTTCGGTGCATTCTCCGGATTAATCCTCGTTCCATGGGGTAAGGAGGGCTTGAATAAATATACCTCCTCGAAATTGAACAGGAACGGGATCCTCCCGACCCCGTGGAGGTCGAGACCGGTGATCCTTCGGAAGATCTCGCACGATTCGGGGGCATTCGCGTCGTCCAGGCGGATATCGATCACATGTTCCTCCGGGATAGCGGTAAGTGCGGCCGCCCGGGCGGCGAGGCATTCGAGGGTAGTTCCGGGATCCTGGTCCACCACCACACGGGGGTGGTTGGCGGGCTCATATTCAAGAGCTATTCCCCGTGTTTCCGCAATCCGGATCGCCTCGTCCAGCGGCACTCCGATGAGATCGAACCGGTCCGGCATAACCCTTACGCAGAGAGTGTCCCCCTGCCGGGCGAGCTTTGCCAGTTCGATCCCGTGGACGACCTGGCCTGCGACGGTATGACTCGGCACGGAGGGGATGTCCGTGGTATAGATGTATACGCTTCCCCGCGACTTCCCCCTGGTGCGGAGGGTCACGCTCCCCTCCATCCGGCCCACCGGGTTCTCCTCGGGGACATCGGTCCCCGCGCTCCTCTGGTCCTCGATGTAGGTGCTCGCGGCCCGTTCAACGATGAAGTGCCCGTCTTTTAGGGCCAGGAGCATCTTCTCGACGCTCGACGCGCTGCCGGTGTCGATCTCATCATCCCTGTATCCGTCCGCATTGATCGCCGCGAAGGTCACCACCTGCATCCCTTCTTCCAGGGGCGTGGCCATCTCCCGGGTGGTAAAGGACTGCGTGGTATCGGCCCAGCTGATTACCGGGGCGATCCCGGTTATCCGGTCGCCGGTGGCCCACCGGTCGATCACGCCCCTCCCGCTGGTCACCTTTCCCAGCACTCCTCCGCCCTCGGGAGCGCCGAGGTCGGAAGAATGGCGCATCTTTGCAAAAATGAGGTAGGAACGGGTAGGGTCGTACCCTCCGCACCCGAGGATAACATCCCCCCGCTCGTAGAGGAACGGTTTCCTCGCGGGAGCGAACTGCTGCGGAAAAGGACCGAACGCAGCAGCGTACCGGTCAGTCCAGTGGAGCCCGGCTCCCTCGCCGAGTGCAGGGAGGGAGAAGACCTCGTTTCCCGAGGGAAGCGCTTCCACCACCACCTCCCCCGCAGTGGTCAGGATACGAAAACTCCTGGTGGTCGCAGATTCCTGTGCGCCGGGCCTGATGACCGCCACCACGCAATCGGGGTCCGGGGAGGGGATGATATCAGCAAGCGTGCTGCCTTTCGGAACCTTCCGGAACTCCCCGTCGACCTGGACGGTGATCATTCCCCACCCGTCGCTTCACCCTTCCCCATGACTTCGCGTTCCTCATCGGTCAGGCTGCCGAGTACTTCGGACGTTTTGCCGATCTCCACGATCTTCCCGCCTCTCATCAGGGCGATCCGGTCGCAGATATCCCGGACAAACTCCATGTCGTGGGAGACCACGATGAATGTCTCCTCCATGTCGTCCCTGGCGTGGAGGATCGAATGCTTCACATCGATCTTCGTGAGGGGGTCCATGGTGCCGGTCGGTTCATCGAGGATGACCAGCCTTGGTTCGCGAATCAGCACCTGGGCCAGGGCCACGCGGTGCCGCTCACCCTCGGAGAGCTGTGAAGGATAGCGGTCGAGCACTTCCCTGCTCTTCGTTTCCGAGAATCCCGCCATGCGAAGGGTGAGTATCGCCTTTCGCATCGCAAGTTCCTTCGGGAACTCCAGACCTATTGCATCGGTGAGGTTGTCCAGGATGGTCCGGTGGGGGAAGAGGTCGTACTCCTGGTGGAGCAGCCCGATGTAGGACTTTGCCCGCCCGCGGTTCTCGATACCGGGTTTGGTCATGTCCACGCAGTCCTCACCGATCCGAATCAGCATCTCCCCGCTGGTGGGTTCTATGATCCCGGAGATTATCCGTGAAAGCGTCGTTTTCCCCGCACCGCTCTTTCCTATGATCCCGAAGATCTCCTTCGAATGCACGTCGAATGTGACCCCGTTAACCGCCCGTACCACTCCCCGATCTACGGAAATATAGCGTTTATAGACGTCCCTGGCAGTCAGGATCCGCTCGCCGATCTCGATCGGTTCGTAGGCCTCGGTGTCGCTCAAGTCTTCCATGAACCGGTGGATGACCTCGGCAGGTTTTCCAATCTTGAGTATTTTTCCTTCCTCAAGGAGGATGGCCCTCGATGCGACGTCCTGGACCACTTTCGAGAAGTGCGAGGTGACCACCATCCCCATGTGGTTCGTCTTGGCCGCGTCGACCAGCATATCGTGCACGAGGGTGGCGGTTTCAGGGTCGAGCGTCCCCGTGGGCTCGTCTGCGAAGAGAAGAAACGGATCCTTCGCAAGTTGCCTGGCCAGCACCACCCGCTGCTTCTCCCCGCCGGAGAGGTCTCGGGCGATATGCATCATCCGGTGGGAAAGGCGTACCTGGTCGATCAGGTCCGCGGCCCGGTTGATCGCCTGGTCCTGGGGATAATTGATATCGTCAAGTGCGTGCAGGACGTTCTCGATGACCCTGTCGTTTCCGTAGAGTGCAAAGGTCCGCTGGAACATGATCGCCGTCCGGCGCATGACTCTTCGTTTTTTCTCCTCGTAGGCAGGGTTCCAGAAATCCACTTCCTCCGGTTTCAGGGTGCCTCCGCAGACCGGGCACGCTTTACCGGACGATCCCGGCAGGTCGAGATAGTCGCACCCGCTGCAGGAGGCGACATGGTAGATGATCTTTCCCGAGGTGGGGGGTTGGTCGACCCCCCTCATCAGGTGCATCAACACAGTTTTGCCTGCGCCGCTTCGGCCTATAATTCCCAGGATCTCTCCTTCTTCGAGGGTAAAAGAAATATTGTCAAGGACTCGCTTTCCATCGAAGTCCATGCATAAAGAATCCACGGTGATCAGGGGGGGCATGACGAACCTCTCTGTAGGTATAGTTGAACTGAAAACATATTACCTTTTATATCTCGATAAATGAAGATTCAGGGAGTAATAAGATTTCTAACAATATCCACGACCCCTCTCACGTTTTTTACCACGTAGTGGGCGGTATGATATAATTCCTGGGGTTTGTCCCCGGCCTGTTCCTCGGTGAGGACCGCGATGTCGGCACGTTTCATGGCACAGAGATCGTTTATCCCGTCCCCCACCATGACCACCGAGTCGTATTCCGCCTGGAGGTCCGCGACTATCTGTGCCTTCACGGTGGGGGTGGCCACCCCGTACACCCTGTCCCGGGGGATACCGAGGTAATCCGCCATCTTCTCGAGTTTCGCCACCCTGTCCCCGGATGCGATATACGTGGGGACACCCATGCGGTGCAGTTCGGTGATCGCCTCCCTGGCTCCTTCAAACGGGCGCCCGCCGGTGGTAACGGTAAATTCTATGCCACCGAGCAGCATGTTCAGGATCACCCCGCTATTCATGGTGACCACCGATTCCCTCTTGCACACCGACCAGACGTTCCGGATGCAGTCCTGGAGGTCGCCTACCCTGGCACGGGTATCATTGTACAGGGCCGTGCCCACATCCTCGGCGGTGATGACCTTCCTGGTGCAGCTTATACCGAACCCGGCCTGGTGGTCGACCAGGTATTCCGCGAGGGGGACGTCTGCCGGGGTCTCGATGATGTCACGGGAATGCACGTGAATAACCACCAGGACCCGTTCGGGCGAACTGAACGTCAGGGTGACCGTCTCGATCCCAGGCAGCAGGTGCTGGTTCACCACATCCTTTGCCACCCGGTAGGTGTGCAGGAGCGTTCCTGCGCTGTCAAATACCACGGCAACCGACATCCCTGCCTCTCCCGGAAAGTTCTTTGGAGTGTATCCTCATCTACTCTTGGGAATGTTATGGTGATTTCGGAGACTGCAGAGAAGATCCGGTCCATGGAGATCCGGGGGGCCGGGAGGATCGCCCGGTCGGCGGCGGCGGCCCTGCGGGACCATGCCGGGGAGATCGACGCCTCCGACCTTCCGGGCTTCGTGTCCGGGATGCAGCGGGCTGCGGAGATCCTCCTCGAGACACGGCCGACCGCGGTCTCCCTGCCGAATGCGGTCCATTCCGTCATGGCGGCGCTCGCCGGGGCAAGGGACGTTGAGGACGCCAGGGAACGGATAAGAGCGGCCGCAGACGAGTTCATCCGGTCGTCCGGCGAGGCTGTAAATAGGATCGCGGCGATCGGGGCCCGCCATATCCGGGATGGGGACATCGTGCTCACCCATTGCAATTCGGAGGCTGCATTGGGATGCATCCTCGCGGCGTCCAGGGATGGGAAAGATTTCGAGGTCTTCGCGACCGAGGTCCGCCCGAGGAACCAGGGGCTGCTCACGATCCGGGTCTTAAACGATGCGGGCATCCGGACCAGCTATATCGTGGACTCGGCGGTGCGTTCGTTCATGAACGACGTGGACCTCGTGGTGGTCGGCACCGACGCGGTCACGGTCAACGGAGCGGTGGTGAACAAGATCGGGACCTCACAAATCGCCCTGGCCGCACACGAGGCCCGGACCCCGTTCATGGTGGCGGCGGAAACGTACAAGTTTGCGCCCCGTACCATTCTCGGGGAGTTGATTGCGATCGAGGAACGAGACCCTGCCGAGGTATTGTCTCCCGGACTGCAGGAAGGCCTCCCTCACGTCCGGGTCCGGAACCCTGCGTTCGACGTGACCCCCGCGGAGTACGTGGACCTGATCGTGACCGAACGGGGTGCCATCCCGCCCCAGATGGCGTATATCATCATCAGGGACTACCTTGGCTGGGATCTCGAAGAGTTCAGCAGGGAATCCGTGAGCCGCAGGAATGAAACGGAGCTCTGCATATGACGCGTAAAGAATCTTCAGGAACGCCGGGTTCACCGGGAAAAGACGTCACTGCAACCTATTATTTCAGGCCGAAACATGGCACCGACCCGGGGGAGGCCGCAAGAGCCATCGCCGAAGAGGAGAGTACCGGGACGTGGACGGGAGTCACCACAAGGGTGGAATACATCCGGCGCCTGGACGGGACGGTGGAATCGGTGCTCCCTTCGGGGTCCGGGTATGTCACCAGGATCCATTATCCCGTGGAGCTGTTCGAACCGGGGAACGTGTCCCAGTACCTCTCGGTAGTTGCGGGAAACCTCTTCGGGCTCGGCCTCCTGGAAACGGTGCGACTGGTAGACGTGGAGTTTACCGACGAGCTGATTAGCTTTCCCGGTCCGAAATTCGGCATCTCCGGGGTAAGGAGGATAATCGGCACGACCGACCGTCCTCACATCGGGACGATCATAAAGCCGAAGGTCGGACTTACCCCGGATGACACCGGTGCAGTTGCCTATGACGCCGCCATCGGGGGAGTCGACCTCATAAAAGACGACGAGACACTCACCGACCAGCCGTTCTGTCCGATGGAAGCGAGGGTACCTGCGGTTATGGCTCGCCTCGAGGAGGCGAAGAGCGAGACAGGCCGGCAGGTTTTGTATGCGGTCAATGTCAGTACCAGACCGGACCGGATCGTCGACCGGGCGACGCAGGCGATCGAGCTCGGGGCGAACATGATCATGGTGGACGTATTCCTGACTGGTTTCGGGGCCCTCCAGGCCCTCGGAGAGGATCCCTCGATCAAGGTGCCCATCCACGTGCACCGGGCGATGCATGCCGCGTTAACCCGGAACCGGGAGCACGGCATCGCCATGCGGGTGTTCGCCCGTCTGGCGAGGATGCTCGGGGCCGATCAACTGCACACCGGAACGGTGAGCGGGAAGATGGACCATGACCGGGACGAGGTGCTGGCGGACAACCTGGCCCTTACCGAGCCCAGTTTCGGCCATAAGCGGACCTTCCCCGTCGCGAGCGGAGGGCTCCACCCGGGGCTCGTCGCGGGGGAGCTCTCCATCCTCGGGACCGACGTCGTGCTCCAGGCAGGCGGCGGGATACACGGGCATCCCGACGGGACCGCTGCCGGGGCCCGGGCGATGCGCCAGGCGGTCGATGCCTATATGGCCGGGATCAGCGTCACCGACTATGCACACCATCATTATGAACTAAAAAGAGCGCTAAAACTCTGGGGCTATTCGTAGGTGTTCTCATGGAGATCGATTTCACTAAGCTGCAGGGAAACGGGAACGACTTCATCCTTGTGGACGAATACAAGGGCACGGTCATCCCCGACGAGATGAAAAGCCAGTTTGCCCGTCTCTTCTGCGACCGCAGGTTCGGGATCGGCGGCGACGGGGTACTCTTTCTCACCCCTTCGGAGCGCGCGGACCTCGGGATGCGCCTCTTCCAGGAGGACGAGAGCGAGGCCGAGATGTGTGGGAACGGGATCCGCTGTTTTGCCAAGTATGCGTTCGACCAGGGATACGTGAAGGAGAAGTGCCGGGTGGAGACCCTCGCGGGAGTGATCGGGGTGGAGATGGCCTACGAAGAAGACACGTTCATGGCCGTTATTTCAATGCCCGACCCGAAATTCGACCGGAAGGACATACCGGCCACCGGCGAGGGGGAATACCTGGAGAACGTGCTGGGATACGATGTCCGGGCGGTGAACACGGGGGTACCCCATGCGATCGTTTTTGCGGAAGATGTGGACGCGGTCGACCTGGAAGGGCTGGCCCCTTCCATCAGGAACCATGCGAGCTTCCCGAAGGGGGCGAACGTCAACTTTGTGCAGATCACCGGGAAGAACTCCCTGAAGATACGGACCTTCGAGCGGGGGATCGAGGGAGAGACCCTCTCGTGCGGGACCGGGGCGACCGCTGCCGCGGCGATGGCCCATAAACTCGGGATGGTGGGAGACGAGGTGGACGTGGAGACTCCGGGAGGAAACCTGGTGATCTCCCTCGGCAAGGAGACCCGGATGAAGGGTCCGGCCGTCACGGTTTTTTCAGGATCCATTCCATTCTAGTGAAGGAGCACGTACCGGAAAGAAGAGGAACATGATCCAGGGCCGAGGATCTGGGAACGACCGGGGATTCAGCCCGCATTCCCGTGATCTCTCCATGCCGGTCCGGGAACGCGGATCTCGAACCTGGCACCTTCTCCCGGCACTCCGTTCTCATGGATCGTGATCCCGGTGGTTGACAGGATCTCCCGTGAAAGCGCGAGGCCGATTCCGGTGTGTTTGCCGTACCCCTGCCCAAAAATCCTCTCCTTTTCGCCATTTCGTATTCCCGTGCCGTTATCGGCAATCACCAAAAGAAGGTCCCCGCTTCCGCCCACCTGCGTGGATATATCAATTTGTGTAATTTTCCCCCCGTGCCGGAACGCATTTTCAAGTATGTTATACAGGACCTTTGAGATGAGTGGGTCGGCATAGATATCCACATCGTCGATATTTCGGACTATCGCGACCTTTCCGGCGGGGAGATCAGCGACTGCTTTTGCACACAACGTTTCGAGCGGCTGCCAGGAAGGTCTGTAGAGCCCGATTTCCTGGTAATCCCTCGTGAACATGAGGTGCTGATCTATCTTCTCGACTATTTCGAGGCATTTTTCAAGATAATTATTCTCGTCCGGGGTGAGACGGCTGCTTTTCAGGAGGTCGAGGTATCCCCACAGGGCGGTGACGAGGTTCGTGATATCGTGCCGTGTCAGTTGTGTCATGAGCGAGATCTTCTCGTTCGCCACCCTGAGGGCGTGTTCGGATTCCTTCCGACGGGTAATGTCACGGAGAATGAGAATGAACCCGGCCGGGTCCCCGGCCGGGTCACGGACGAGAGCGCCCGAAATGCTGAGAACAACGATCCCGTGCGCCCCCCGGTGGAGTACCTCCACGTCGGAGAGGGTCTCCCTCTCAACAAGGGACGGAATTATCGAAGAGAGTGCCGGGTCGCTGATACATTCTGTGATTTTTTTACCGGCCAGGTCCTTTCCGGGAGCCTTGCATACCGCTGACGCCCGGGCATTCGCCATGACGATGCTCCCGTCCAGGGTGCCGATGATCAAGCCGTCCGGGAGAATTCTGACGATGTCGGGCGCTGCAGTGCCGGGACTCAGGGTGAAGAGCTCGTACCTGATGATACTGTAGGTGATAATGACCGAGAAGAGGATTATCCCGGTAAACACCAGGTTGGGAAGATAAATGCCATAGATCTGCAGGAGTATTCCGGACGGAATGCCGAACGCGATCACGAGGGCGATTCCCGCACTCACCAGCCGATACTGGCGGCGGGTCTTCTCCTCGCGGGATCTCAGCCAGGAACCGGTACTTACGGCCAGGGCAGCACCCATAACGACGAGGGTGTAGGCGCTCTCGGCGATGTAGACGAAGCTTTCACTGGCGACCTGGTACACGAACCCCGTCCCTGGCACGAACTCCACGGTGTAGATCAGGGATGTCCCGATCCCCGCACATGCAAAGAGAACGGCAGGCAGGTAGATGAGGAGAGGAACGACCCACGGCCTGGACCGCTTCAAAAGGCTGCTGCCGCTCAGGACCAGAATAAAATGGAGCGTCGCCGCGGGGACAAGGGGCCAGAACGAGCTTAATTTAAGCCAGAACAGGGTCCCGTCGTACGAGCCCGCCATCCAGAGGGAATATTCCCCGAATGCCCAGTAGGTTGCGGCCACCATAACAAGGAAAAAAAGACGGTGGGTCAGGGAAGCCGTGTTCCTGGCCAGGATAGTGAAACCAAGCGCCCAGGTGATGAATGCCGATATGATGCAGAGCGCAACCAGAACCGTAAACAGCACCGTAGACACTCCTCACTCTCCTCCTTCCGACCGGTGCGATGCGCTGCACCCGGCGCCTGCGAATCCTGCCATCCCGTCTCCCGGGTTAACCGGAGTCGAATGCAGCTATGTCCCGATAAGGATCGAAAAGAGTTTTGGTATGGTTCCTCTTCGGGAAGGTGGCATAGCCGATTTGCTCAGGGTACCGGTATAGCGATACCGGGGAATCAACCGGGCGTAATCCCGAAGAACTCCGCAAGGAAATACAGAGAGATCCCGAGCAGGATGATCCCGGTGACGAGGTCGATCCCCCTCTTGTGCCGGGTCACCCATTCCACCATCCCGGGACCCCCTCTGGCCGAAAGCGCGGCGATGAGGAAGAGCGGGACTGCCATTCCCAGCCCGAACGCGATGAAGGTCGTCAGGTTTGCGAGGAGACCGGTGAACGTCGTGGCAAGGGCGATCAATACCACGAAGGAGATAGCGTTGCAGGGAAGTATGACAATCCCGAAGAAGAGGCCCATGCCGAACGCGGCCGGATACGGGGAACGGAAACGGGGGGTCTTTATGGAGACGGGGATACCCGGTTCGATCCCCAGGATGAGGAGCAGCCCTGCGACGGCCAGTACCCCAAACGCCACCGGGGAGATTATCCCGATCATCCGGGAGAGCGGGACCGCGAACAACGAGGAGACGATCACCCCGAACACTGCCATCGAGAGCAGCACTCCTGCAGTCACTACGAGCCCCAGAAGAACGGGGGTAAAACGTGACCCGGTGTTCCCGGTCTGGCGGGAGAGAAAGGCGATGAACCCGGGATACAGCGGGAGGACACAGGGGGAGGTGAGGGGTGCGAGCACCCCGGCGACGAAGGAAATGCCCCACGCGGAGAGATCATCCACTGTGCGAACTCACCTGGAGGATCAGTTCCCGGAGGCTTTCGGCTGATTTTATTCCTGCCGGAAGCATTTGCGCCGTCCCGTCCGGAGTAACCAGGATTACCGGAGCGGATGAGGGGGTGATCACCTGCACCCCGAAACAGTCCACAAGCATCTGTGTGGCATCGACCGGGGACAGGGCGTAATACCCATAGTATCCGTTTGCCTCGACGTTTGCCTTCAGATCTGCGGCTTTCTCGTTCGGGTCGATATCCAGGCCCACCGCCTGGAACGATACATCGGGCATCTGTGAGAGCCGGAGTATCTCCTGCTGCTGCCGGGTGCATATCGGGCAGGAGAGGGTGAAGGTAAACACGAGCACCGGCTCTCCACGCATCCCGCCGACGTTGAATTGTGTCCCGCTCACGACATCGGTCAGGGCGTAATGGTGCCAGGCCTCACCCTGCAGGGTGTCCCGGGTTTGTGTGCCCTCAGCCCCCCGGGTGACCGGAGGGGTCGAAGTACAGCCTGATAAGGCGGTTGCCGCCACCAGGATCAGGACGATAAGGGCGATGAGCATATTCGGCGGTCGCATATCCATGAAAAGAATCAGGATCATGATTTAATAAAATATGGCCCCCGGCATATCCGGGAGATGGGTTACCGTGCGAAAGACCGTGCTGCACAGGCTCCTGTTCTACAGCGTGCCGGGTTTCCAGCGAATTTCGGGCACAGCCGGCGGTATAAAGAAGATTTATTTTAAAACCGGGTTTTCCCGCGGGCGGATACCCTCGTTGACAATGTCGAACCGGAGCACTCCCCCTGCAGGGAGAGACCGGTGCTTGACCAGGGTGGCCTTCCGGTGGGAATCAATACGATCGATCCGCACGATGACCTTCGAGATGTGCTCGAGCGCGGTCCCCCCGAGGCCCATGTACACGTTCTTCACCATGTCCATGTAGACCTGGTTGGTGATCACCACCGGGATGTCGTAGCGTTTTGCATACCCCAGCAGCTGTACCATCTGGGCAGTCAGTTTCTGCATGGCGTCTTTTCCTTTCGCCAGACGGGTCCGGTAGAGTCCGGTTGCGGAATCGAGCACGATGAGCCCGATATCGCCGCCCCTCAGATGGGGGTCGAGCTGCCCGATCACCACACCCTGTTCCTCGAAGTCATGGGGTTCGAAGAGGATCAGCCTCTCGGAAAGACCGAGTGCATCGTCACCCGCAATCTGCCGGAACCTCTCGATGGAAAAACCCTCGGTGTCGATGAAGATGACCCCCCTGCCCTGTCGGAGCGAGGAGACCGCGATCATCACGCAGATGGTGCTCTTCCCTCCGGCAGGCTCCCCGAAGAACTGGGTAATCACCCGGGGCTCCACTCCTCCTCCCAGGAGACGGTCGAGATCCGGGCTCCCCGTCGGGAGGAGAGCATCCGCCATCAGGTGCTCCTTTCCTCACGAAAGGCTGCCCTGGCACTGTCCTCCACGATAAGCGCAAGCTCCCTGACCGGGACTCCCAGCTCGTCGGCCCACGCCGCCAGTTCATCATATTCCGCCTTCAGGGAGAAGATCTTCCCCTCCAGGAGCCCGAGTTTCACCGTAATAGCCCGTTGCTGGCCGAAGGCCTCCACAGTCACCTTCCGGAACTCACGATCGGCCACGAACCGGTGCACGGAGGGAATGCAGCGCACCCCGAGCGTTCCGAGTTCGGCGGCGAGCATCCTGGCCATCTCTCTGCTCTTGTGCGGGGAGACCATAACCCGTATGAGGTAGCCGGGCCTGCCTTTCTTCATCAGGCAGGGAATTGCGCTTACGTCCCGGGCCCCTGCGTCCATTATCCGGGAAAAAGCCGAGGCGAGCACCTCACCGTTCACGTCGTCCACGTTGGTCTCCAGGATGTCCACCTGGCCGGGGGTACCTCCCTCTCCTTCCAGGATCATGGAACGGAACACGTTCGGAGTCCGGGGGGAATCCCGTGTCCCCGCCCCGTACCCCACGCCGGTGACCCGGCCGGTGAGCGGACCGCCGGGCAGGGACGCGACGAATTCCGCGAGCAGCGCGACGCCGGTAGGAGTTGCGAGTTCTCCGTCCTCAGGGCTTCCCAGGAACGATTCGAGGGACGAGTCGCGGAGGATGACGAGGGTCGCCGGGGCGGGGACGGGGTAGCTCCCGTGGTGGCCCTGGATCATCCCGCCGCCAAGTGCGACAGGATACGCCCAAATACCGTCGACGTTGAGCGTATGAAGGGCGGTGCACGCTCCTATAATATCCGCGACAGCATCGTCCGCACCCACCTCGTGGAAATGGGCCGTCTTTCCGTGGACTTCCTCCTCCGCCCTTGCGATCCGCGAAAAAACCCTCCCTGCCATCTCAAGTGCGGGAGCGGGGGCTTTTGCCGATGAAAGCCGGTCTAATACTTCGTCGAGAGTCCGGTGGGAATGCCCCGCCCTGGTATGGACCTTAAAAGCCGTAATCCCGACCCTGTTGACCGTGGCGATCTCGGGTGTTTCCACCACCGATGCCATTGCTGCGATGACCTGGTCGCGGTCCGCCCCGAGGTGGAGGAGGGATCCCGTGATCATGTCTCCCGCGGCCCCGCGGAACGGATCGAGGACAAGAATTCGCATGGTTGAACAAGTACTTATAAATCCCCGTATATATGACCTTTAGGTCATGCCGGAGATTTATCTGAAGGTGGATAGCGCGTATCCGGGAGACCAGGGGGGCGGAAAGGCCCGGCTCGATCCCGAGACGATGCTTTTTTTGAAGATATCCCCCGGGGACATCGTGGCGGTGGAAGGGAAACGCCGTACGGTGGCCAAAGTCTGGCGCTCCCTGGTTGAGGACTGGAATCAGAACAAGATCCGGATCGACAACTTCACCCGGGTGAACGCCGGGGTGAGCATCGGCGACACGGTGCGCATAATACCCATCAAGGACGAGGTGGAGGCGAAGGTGGTCGTTCTGGCGCCCCCGGAGGACCTCCCCAAGAATATCCCCGTCGCCAACAATCCCAATGCGTTAAACGCCCTGATCGACTTTCCGGTGATGCTGAACGATTCGGTGCCCATCACCATCGGGCTGCCCTTCATCCAGCCCCAGATCGTTTCCTACAAGGTGGTGGAGATCGAGCCGGAGGAAGCGGTGATCATTACCAAGAACACCCGGATAGAGTTCTCCGAGAAGCCCGCCGCGGGGTTCGAGGGCCTGAAACGTATCTCCTACGAGGATATCGGGGGCTTGAAAGACGAGCTCCAGCGCCTCCGTGAGACGATAGAGCTCCCTCTCCGCCATCCCGAGCTCTTCCAGAAACTGGGGATCGAGCCTCCCAAGGGAGTGCTCCTCTACGGCCCTCCGGGGACAGGAAAGACGCTGATCGCGAAGGCGGTGGCGAACGAGAGCGGCGCCCACTTCATCTCCATCGCGGGGCCGGAAGTGATCTCCAAGTATTACGGGGAGAGCGAACAGCGGTTGCGCGAGGTCTTCGAGGAGGCAAGGGAGAACTCCCCCTCGATCATTTTCATCGACGAGCTGGACTCCATCACTCCCCGGCGCGAGGAGGTGACCGGCGAGGTGGAACGGCGGGTTGTCGCCCAGCTGCTGACCATGATGGACGGGCTCGAGGAGCGGGGGCAGGTGGTGGTGATCGGGGCGACCAACCGGCTGGACGCCATCGATCCCGCGCTGCGCAGGCCCGGACGCTTCGACCGGGAGATCGAGATCGGGGTCCCGGGCGAGCCGGACCGGATCGAGATCATGAAGATCCATACCCGGGGAATGCCGCTTTCGGAAGACGTGAGCCTCGACCTCATCAGCCAGCAGACCCACGGGTTCGTAGGGGCGGACCTCGCGGCGCTCGCCCGTGAGGCGGCGATCAGGGCGCTCCGCCGCTACCTCCCCTCGATCGACCTGGATGAGAAAGAGATCCCCCAGGAAGTCCTGGACACCCTCCAGGTTACTTCCGGGGACTTCCGGGGCGCACTCAGGGACGTCGGCCCCTCCGCCATGCGGGAGGTGATGCTGGAAGTGTCCCACGTCACCTGGAAGGAAGTGGGTGGGCTCGAGGAGGCCAAGCAGGAGGTCCGCGAAGCAGTGGAGTATCCGCTCACTCAGCGGGAACGGTTCGAGGAGCTCGGGATCCGACCGCCGAGAGGTGTGCTGCTCTATGGTCCGCCGGGGACCGGGAAGACGCTGATCGCGAAAGCGGTGGCGAACGAGAGCGGGGCGAACTTCATCGCTATCCGCGGGCCACAGCTCCTCTCCAAGTGGGTCGGGGAGAGCGAACGGGCCGTACGCGAGGTGTTCAAGAAGTCCCGCCAGGTGGCTCCGTCCATCCTCTTCTTCGACGAGATCGACGCCCTCGCCCCGGCGAGGGGGACCGGAGGGGACTCGCACGTAATGGAGAGCGTACTCAACCAGTTCCTCACGGAGATGGACGGGCTCGAAGACTTAAAGGACGTGGTGGTGATGGGAGCCACCAACCGTCCCGATATCGTCGACCCCGCGATTCTCCGGGCCGGGAGGTTCGACCGGCTGGTCTACGTGGGAGAGCCCGAGGCAGTGGACAGGAGGAAGATCCTGGGCATTCACACCCGGTACATGCCTGTGGACGGTTCCCGGATGGAAGAACTGGTCACCCTCGTCGAACGCCTGGATGAGGAAGGGATCACGAACCTGGTGGACAAACTCGGGGATGACCGGGAAGTCACCGTGGAAGAGATCGCACCCCTCGTGCAGGAGATCACCCCCGGAAAGGAGAAGGTGCTCAACCGGGGCCAGCGAAGGAAGCAGCTGGTGGACGTGCTCGTCCAGCACCGCCTCGTCCTGAAGGACGAACCGAGGGACAATCTGATCTCCGCCATCGCGGCCCGGTCGGAAGGCTACGTCGGCTCTGACATCGAGTCGCTCTGCAGGGAGGCGGGGATATTCGCCATGCGGGAAGGTGCGGAGAACGTCACGCTCAAACACTTCGAGCAGAGCCTGGACAAGGTGCACCCCACCATGAACGAGCGGCTCCGTGAATCATACGGCCGTATCCGGCAGCACTTCAAGGGTGGCCTGCCGAAAGAAGTGCAGCCACCCGAATACCAGTAATTTCCGGCGGAAAACCGCATCCGCGGTTTTTATCCAAATTTCACATTTTTCCATCTTTTAGGGAAGAACGCATAATCTCACCAGTCAGTTCGAGTTTTCTTCAAACGGGATAGACGCCGCCGCCCCGAAGGGCGCCCCGCGGCGGATCAGGAACCTTTCCTGTCGAGATTCCTGGAAATATTCTGCATAACGACGACCCGGTAATATCCCGTCCAGGGGCGCCACAGCGGCGAGGCGGAGCCCCGGGAGTGTCCTGATTCAACGTCATCACGAAAACGGCGAAGCCGTTTTCCGCCGCCAGAAACAGGCAGGATTAAGTGATAAAATGGACACAATTATACATCAGTGTATATTCCTGTGAGAGCATTTCCCGGAGTGAACCCATGCCCAACGTGACCACGTTCCTTGATCAGCACGCTTGCGACCCGGCCCTCGTCGCGCTCAGGGTGCCACACACCGGGGAATCCCTTACCTATGCGGAACTGCTCGAACAGGCATGCCGACTGGGGAACGGCCTGAAATCACGGGGAATAGCGAAGGGAGACCGGGTCTGCATCTATCTCGACAGCTCTCCCCGCTACCTCGTCTGCTACTTCGCATTGTGGCGGATAGGGGCGGTCGCCGTCCCGGCCAACATCGTGTACAAGGCCGACGAACTGGCCCACGTGCTCAGGGACTCCGGGGCACGTGGCCTTATCTGTGCAGGAGGATCTGCGGCGGTTATCGCGGAAGACGCGGTGAAGGGAGTCCCCGGTGTCGATGTGGTGATCCGGGTCGGGGAAGGAAGATTCGGCGAATCCTGGGACGAAGTGCTTCTCACGGCGTCACCGGAACTGCCTGCGGAACACTGCGGGTTCGATCACCCCTGCCAGCTCCAGTATACCGCCGGGACCACCGGCCGGCCGAAAGGGGCGGTCCTCACCCACGGGAACTGGATGGCCGCCCTGGATGCCGAGCGGGAGGTCCTCTCCCTCCGTGCCGGGGATGTCTACCTCGGGATCTATCCCATGGGCCACGTGGGGGTGAGCTGGGGGATCGCGGCGCTCCGCGCCGGAGGGACCTACCTGATCATGGAGCGTTTCTCGGAGCAGGAGTATCTGGACATCTGCAGGGACTTTTGCGTAACCGTGCTCGCGGCAATGCCGCCGGTGATCCATACCCTCGCCGGAGCGCCGCAGGGAACCGAGGACAGCCTGCGCACCGTGCGGGTAATCATCAGCGGCGGAGGGCAGCTCCTGCCCGTTATCTGGGAGAAGTTCGACCTGCGATACGGGATCCCGATCGCGAATTCCTATGGGCTCTCTGAGACCATCGTGGTGGGAACGGGGACCGCGACCATCCCGGATCATCCGGAACTCACCCGGAATTACCAGAGCGTAGGGTGCCCTGTAGGCTACTCGGAGGTCAGGATTGTCGACCCGGATGACCCGGGGTGCATGCTCTCCTCAGGCGAACCCGGAGAGATCGCCCTCCGCGGGCCGGCGGTGGCGCTCGGCTACTGGAACCTC